>CAYLQK010000013.1:0-1207 GCA_964385865.1 uncultured Clostridia bacterium
AATAAGGGCTGATTGCCCGAAAATGAAATTCCCCGTGCTATGCACGGGGATTATTTTTTATTTTACAAATCTTTTTTTTATTTTACAAATCTTTTGAGCCTGTTTACGAGAACAGTCGCGACGACTATTTTTATCAAGTCGGGCAACAGATAGGGATACACGCAGAAAGCAAGCGCAATCTGCAAATTCCCGGTTGTGACGCTGCCCTTGTAGATCAAAAGATACCACAGCGTGCCGAAAACGTAGCACACCGCGACGCCGATTATCATTGCCGCCGCAAGAATTACGAGCTGTAATATCTGACTTTTTACCTTGTCCGTGAAACGGTCGCCTATGAGGTGTAATCTGTCGGCAGTAAAGCCGACGATAAGCGCGGTAAAGATAAAACCTATTACATATCCCGCCGAAGCCGAACCGATAAGTGCGTAGAAGTTTTTAAAACCAGAGAACACGGGCACGCAACAGACTCCGAGCAGTATGTAGACCAAAATACACAGCGTACCCCTCTTCCATCCGAGAAATCCTGCCGCCATACATACGCCCATCGTCTGAAGGGTAATCGAGATCTCCGAAATCGGGATAGCTATCCAGGAACATACCGCAAGCACCGCGGCAAACAGCGCAACGTAACAGATGTCCCTCAGATATCTTCTGCGCGCCGAAAGTTTTTCTTCGGTTTTATTTTCGGCGGATACTTTTTCTTCCGCGGCGGGCGCGTATACGGCAGCCGCATTTTCTTCGTTTACAGTTTTTTCGTTTTCCATACCGACATTATATTTTCTGAAATAGATATTGTCAACTATTTTTATATAAAAGGTTGACAATTTTACAGACTGTAAATCGCTTGACAAAGGATTGCGGAAAATTATAATATATTTGAAAACATAAGGCAATTATGGCACGCCCCGACAAGATACGGGCGTTTAATAGGGAAGTCTGAGCTAATTGCTCCGCAGCCCCCGCTGCCGTTTCGAAGCTGCGCGTTTCACTGAAGATTTTGGGAAGAGACGCGAGAGATACGGCTTCGAACTGTGCGGATTTCCGCACTTTAAGCCGGAAGACCTACCTCTTTGCCCGTTTAATTGAATTTCCGAGGGGACGCGGAAAGACAATGTTTACTTGCGCGTATATTCGGGCGGGTTGATTTTGTTGTGCGGATTTTCTCCTTGGATTTGAGGAGAAAATTTTTTTAATGGGGAAATTTCCC
>CAYLQK010000013.1:1307-19259 GCA_964385865.1 uncultured Clostridia bacterium
GCGATTACGGCTTTTATATTACTTCCGTAAACGGTACTGAGGAAGTGGCTGAATATTCCGAAGACTATTCGTCGGGTTCGGGCACGTCCTGGATGGTATATATAGATTTTATCACGCTTGAAGGCGACGATGTGTCTTATGGTAGCGACTGGCCTACCTGCGATTATAACGGTAAGACTTTGTACAGTGCAAATTACGGCATATCCTCCCTTCCCTGCGTAGAGGGACATACCTACGCGCTGGTATTCGAGGACTGGGAATACTAATCTTATATGTATAAAGCACGCAAAAAAAGGCTTTCGCCTGCCAGGGAAATAGCGTATATCGCTATAATGTGCGCTCTTTTGATAGGCGGACAATACGCGCTTTCGTTTGTAATGGGCGTGGAAGTTGTTACGCTTCTTTTGGTGTGCTTTTCGTACGTATTCGGAGCGCGGCGCGGTATGATCTGCGCCGTCGCTTTCTCGATTTTGAGGTGCTTTTTCTGGGGGTTCTATCCGACGGTTATCATACTGTACCTTATCTATTACCCACTGCTTGCCGCGGTTTTCGGGGCGCTGGGGCACATAAAGGAGAGTACCTTTAAAAATTATCCGTTTAAGTTTGCGGCAATTGTCAACGTAGTTTTGTTTGCGCTTATCGCCGCCTGTGCGGCAGGTTTCGTGCTTGGGCTAATAAAGGTTTCAAGGTTCTGGAAGTATACCGTAAATATCTTACTCGTGGTAATTTACTTGCTTTGTACAGCCATTTGCTGTGCGTTCAACGTGCTTTTCATAGACAAAAAACTCTATGAAAAGAATACGGAAACGGCGTTAAAACTTATTACGTTTTCGATATTTGCGGCGCTTTGCACGATTACCTTTACACTGCTCGACGATATAATTACCCCGCTGTTCTGGGGATATTCGCCGAGTACCACGCTTGCGTACTTTTACTCGTCGTTCACGGCAATGCTGCCGCAAACGGTCTGCACAATCGTTACGGTGGGTACGCTGTTCCTGCCGCTGACTTCTGCGATGAAATCGGTAGCTAAACTCTGAATCTTAACTTACTTTTAGATAAACGCTCATATTTCTATCACAATCAGGCAGTATAATCCGATTACAAAAACAAGGAACCCTCCATTTCACGGTTTTGTAAAAAATCACCTTTTTAAAAATAAATGCTCCCGACAGCGTCGGGAGCATTTATTTTTATCGTGCGCCTTAAAATGACGCCGCTTTGTCATCCTGAGTGGAGTGCGCAGTCATACCACTTTCGTCATTGCGAGGCAATTTATTGCCGCGGCAATCCAGACGTTACCGTTGTTTATGGTCGTGTTTTCTGGATTGCTTCGTCGCTTCGCTCCTCGCAATGACGGACGGCGGGCGGCATTTTGCGCACCTTAGTGTCATCCTGAGGCTTGCCGAAGGATCTCAAATTATTCCCACTCTATCGTTGCGGGGGGTTTCGAGGTTATGTCGTAAACTATTCTGTTTGCGTGCCTTACCTCGTTGGTGATGCGGTTTGAAATAGTTTCAAGCACGTCGTAAGGAATCCGCGCCCAATCCGCCGTCATTGCGTCGAGAGAGGTTACGGCGCGTATCGCTATCACGTTTTCATACGTCCTGGAATCGCCCTGAACGCCCACTGTCTTACTGTCGGTTATAACCGTGAAGTATTGCCATATTTCTCCGTCAAGACCCGCCTTTGCAATCTCTTCGCGCAGGATATAATCGCTGTCGCGCAGGGTTTCAAGCTTATCTTCGGTTACCTCGCCCATTATTCTTATTGCAAGACCGGGACCGGGGAAGGGCTGGCGCATTACAACCGATTTCGGCAGACCGAGTTCGAAGCCGACTTTGCGCACCTCGTCCTTGAAAAGGTCGCGCAAGGGTTCTATAATTTCCTTAAAATCCACTACGGACGGAAGTCCGCCAACATTGTGATGGCTTTTTATCACCGCGCTTTTGCCCTTTCCGCTTTCGATGACGTCGGGATAGATGGTGCCCTGAACGAGGAAGTCCACCTTTCCTATCTTTTTGGCCTCAACTTCGAAAGCGCGGATAAATTCTTCGCCGATTATCTTGCGTTTTTTCTCCGGCTCATCAACGCCTCTAAGCTTTTCAAGAAAAATTTTGCCTGCGTCCGCCTTGATCAGGTTCATTTTTAAACCGTCCTTGAATACGGACATAACCTCCTCCGCCTCGTACTTTCTCAAAAGACCGTGGTCGACGAACACGCAGGTAAGGTTGGCGCCCACCGCCTTGTGGATAAGCGTTGCGGCAACCGCCGAGTCAACGCCGCCCGACATTGCGCAGAGCACCTTTTTATCGCCTATCTTGCGTTTCAGCTCTTCGATTTTGTTGGCGACGAAATTGCTCATCGTCCAATCGCCTGCCGCGCCGCAGATTTCGTAAAGGAAATTGCGGAGAATTTTCGTGCCGTACTGGGTATGGTTGACCTCGGGATGAAACTGTACGCCGTAAATCTTTCTTTGCTCGTCGCCGAATGCCGCAAAGGGGCAATTTTCGCTGGAAGCGATTGTCTTGAAGCCTTCGGGGAGCTTGGTTATTCTGTCCGTATGGCTCATCCAACAGACCGCGTTAGTGGGCATATCCTTGGTGAGCTTGGAATAGACGTATTTTACTTCGGCTTTGCCGTATTCCGAATTGTCGGCGCGTTCGACCTCTCCGCCGAGCGTGTAGGCGGTCAGCTGACAGCCGTAACAGATACCTAAAACGGGTATGCCGAGCTCGAACACCTCCCTGTCTATCTTGGGACTGCCGTCCTCGTATACGCTGTTCGGTCCGCCCGTGAAGATTATGCCTATGGGCGAATACTGCTTGATTTTTTCAACGCTCATTTCGGAGGGCATAAGGTCACAATAGACGCCCTGTTCCCTTACCCTGCGCGCGATGAGCTGGTTGTACTGTCCGCCGAAATCCAAAACCAAAACTTTCTGGTGATTCATATATCTATAATCCTCTTTAAATCAGTAAGACCGCAGATATGCAGACTGCGGTCGTTATTTTAACTTTTGGGCGAGTAGTTGGGGGCTTCCTTCGTAATGCTGATATCGTGGGGGTGCGACTCAATGAGGGAAGCCGACGTCATTTTGACGAATTTCGATTCCTTTCTGAGCGTTTCGATATCCTTGCAGCCCGTATAACCCATACCTGCGCGCAGACCGCCCATTAACTGGAAGATGATGTCCGCAATCGCGCCGCGGTATGGAACGCGCCCTTCCACGCCTTCGGGCACGAACTTCTTGGCGTCCGTCTGGAAATATCTGTCCTTGCCGCCCTTTGCCATTGCCGGAAGCGAACCCATTCCGCGGTAGGATTTGAAGCTTCTGCCCTGATAAATTTCAAGCTCGCCCGGAGACTCGGCTGTCCCCGCAAAGAGCGAACCTATCATAACCGCGCTTGCGCCCGCGCCGAGCGCCTTTACGATATCGCCCGAATACTTGATTCCGCCGTCGGCGATAATGCGCTTGCCCATTTTATCAGCCTGTTCGGCACAGTCCATAACCGCGGTGAGCTGCGGCATACCGATACCTGCGACTATACGCGTAGTGCAGATGGAACCGGGACCTATGCCCACTTTTACGACGTCTGCGCCCGCAGATATAAGGTCGTGCGTGGCTTCCGCCGTAACCACGTTGCCCGCAACGAGGGGCAATTCGGGAAAGGCGTTTTTGACCCTTTCAACCGCTTTGACTATGCCCCTGGAATGACCGTGGGCGGAGTCGAGTACTACCATATCGACTTTCGAGTTCACGAGAGCCGCTACCCTGTCGAGCACGTCGGGCGAACCGCCTATCGCCGCCGCGGCGAGAAGTCTGCCGTTTCTGTCCCTTGCGCTGTTGGGGTACTGAATCGATTTTTCTATATCCTTTATGGTTATAAGCCCCTTGAGATAGCCGCATTTATCGACTATGGGCAACTTTTCTATTCTGTGTCTGCCGAGGATTTTTTGCGCCTCTTCCAATGAAGTGCCCTCGGGCGCGGTAACGAGATGTTCCTTCGTCATCACGTCTGCGATAGGCTGTTCGAAATCCGTTTCGAACCTCAGATCGCGGTTTGTGAGTATACCTACAAGTTTGCCGTCTTCCGTAATGGGAACGCCGCTTATCTTGTATTTAGCCATAAGCTCGCAGGCAGCTTTAACGGGCTGGTCGGGGGTGAGATGGAACGGGTCGGTGATTACGCCGTGCTCGCTTCTTTTGACTTTATCTACTTGCGACGCCTGTTCTTCAATGGACATATTCTTGTGGATAACGCCTATTCCGCCCTCGCGCGCCATAGCGATAGCAAGACGGCTTTCGGTTACGGTGTCCATAGCCGCGCTGATCAGGGGAATGTTGAGATCTATTCCCTTACACAGCGAAGTCCTCAGATCTGCGGTCGCGGGCAACACGTCCGACGCCGCGGGAACAAGCAGCACGTCGTCAAAAGTTAAAGCTTCTTTGACAATTTTACTCATAACTACTCCTATTTTACTCTCCTATTTTTTCCAATGTAGTTTTTAAAATTTCGATTAACTGAATCTCCGCGTCCGGCGCCGTCATACCTTCGAGTGCGGAAAGCGCCTTTTGCGCGCCCTGCGCGTCGGAGCTGTCGGCTATCGCGCTGACGAGCTTTACAAAACCCTGCGCGCTGCCGGAATTCAAGGCTGCCGAAACCGCCTTATCCGCGTCGCCTATACGGTAATACGCCGCAGCGACGTTGCTGCAGATATAGCTCTTATAACTTGCCGAGTACTGTCCGTATATACCTGCGGAAAGAATTTCATCCTTTTTTGCGCAGACTGCGTCGAAACCGTCGTCGGATATGAGCTTGTCCCCGTACTCCACGACGTACGCGTCGTTGCCGGAAAGAATAGCGTTCTCGGCGCACCGGGCCAAATCCTCAGGGTCGTTGGTTTTCGAATAGCGGCGCGCCGAGCAGGTCAAAGCAAAGGAATAGTTGCCCGTCTTTTCGCAGAGGGTAGCCATTGACTGCGGAAAGCCGAAAAACCAGATTATAAAGACCAAAGCTCCGGCGATTATTAATGCGCTGACGGTTACGAGCGCGGATTTCAAAACAACTTTATTCACTGCTTCACCGAATATAAATTATCAACGAAAAGTACATTTGAATAATTTTATCATAACCGTTTTAAAAATGCAACTGTTTGAAAAATATAAAATTATATTCATATTACGGTAGTTTTTTAATTATATTGAAGTATGAAGAAATTTGCTGTGATATGTACTTTCTTATGCGCGGGCGCCTGCCTTTGCGGAGGCTGTAACAGGGAAATAGACTACCTTTCCTACGTTTCCGAAAAGCGTACCGATATATATCTCTATTCCGACGACGGGCTTGAAATCAAGATATACGTCTGCGAAAGGGAAACGCCGTATTCTACCGACGGGATAAAGGGCGAAATGAGCGATCTGACGGAAATATACGTTACCCTGCCGAAAAATTACGACGAAGTAAACATAAGCGCGGGTAACGCGACGGGCGAAATGAGCTATAAAGCCGCGGATAATTGTTATTACCTCAGCCTGTCCGACGGGGGTATATACGGCGACAGCGTGGATGTTACCTTAAACTACGGCGGAGAGAGCGAAGTTTACACATTGTCTAGCGTGCTGTACGGCGGCGTCATATCCTGCGACGAGGCTATAAAATGCGTGCTGGAATACGACGGGCAACTTTTCGCCTCGCTGACGGAGAATAACATTTTCTGCGGCGAGATTTACGTCAGGCTGTTGTACGACGACGGGTGTTACTACTACGTAGGGGTCTGCGACAGGAACAAAAAAATCAGCGCCTATCTCGTTGACGGCGAAAAGGGAAAGATAATAGCCAAAAAGGAGCTGAACGGATAACCGCGCACAACGGTAAAGGCGTATAAAGACCGATAAAAGCAAAAATCCACCCGCTGTGGATTTTTGCTTTAAACATTTGCATATTTATCAGATTATTCTTTCGAAAGCTATTCTCGAGGTGTCGTCGCGGAAAAGGTTGACCGTGCCGCACACAGTAAAGCCGCGGGATAAAAGCAGTCCGCGCATAGGCGTATTTTTTTCGTGCGTGTCGAACCTAAGGCTGCCCTTGCCGCGCGATACGGCGATTTCGACCGCCGCCCTGTCTAAGATATACTTGGCTGCGCCCTTGCCGCGGTATTTTTCGGATACGGCGACGCGGTGAACCGCAAGATAGTTGCCGTCCGTAAGCCATTTGCCGTCGATTACGTCGTAATCCCTGTCGTAATTTACCGCCGAGAATACTGCTGCCGTTTCACCGTTATACCTGACCACAAATATGATGCCGCCGTATATTCCGCCGAGTACGTCGTTATCGTCGGGAAAACCGCGGCGCCACTGCGGATTTCCGTAGCTTTCCATATACGCCTGCGCCGTGCGGTAGATGTTCATTATATCTTCCAGGTCGGACGGTTCTGCCGTCCTGTATTCAAATTCCATAAATGTGCCTCGCGGATTATAATTGATTGAAAAACTCTACTATTATACTGTTTTGCACGAACAGATATTCGTCCTTTATACGCACGGATTTACCGTCGTTTTCGAGAAATTTATCGAGCTTTGAGAGAACGTCCTTATACTTTTCGGTAAACGCGCAGCCGAAAAGCGAGCCGTATTCCGAAAGGTCGACGCCGCCGACGGTGCGGAGCCGAAGCATTATGTATTCCTCTTCCCGCCCCTCTTCGTCTATCTCTTCCCTGTCTATTACGGCGAAATTGTCGGACAGTATACATTTGAAATATTCGTCCAGATCGAACGTGTTCGTAAACCGAACGTTGTTTATACAGCTCGACGCGGACACGCCGAAGCCTATATATTCGCCGCGCCGCCAATAATTGAGATTGTGTCTGCTCTCCCTGCCCTTCTTGCAGAAGTTGGACACTTCATAACGCTCAAAGCCGAGTTCTTTCAGCTTATCCACGCCCGCCGAGTACATTGCCGCGACTTCGTCGCCGTCGGGAAGTTCGCCGTTGAGGTAATCGGTATATATGGGCGTTCCGTCCTCGGGGGTCAGAGCATACATAGAGATATGGCTTGCGCCGAACGCCGCCGCTACCTCTATCGTCTTTTGCACGTCGGCAACCGTTTGGTCTTTCAGCCCTATCATTACGTCGGCGTTGAAGTTTTCGCCCTTTAAAAGTTTTGCACAGGTGATAAATTCGTTCAGGGTGTGAATCCTGCCGAGGTCGGCAAGCTGTCGGTCTATCGCGGACTGCAAGCCGACGGAAAAACGGTTTATCCCGCACTTTTTATAGGTGTTTATCTTGCCTGCGCTGACCGTGCCTGGGTTCATTTCTATAGTTATCTCGGCGTCGGCGGCGAGTTTGAAATTCTTTTTCGCCGCTGCGACGAGCATCGCTATGTACGTTTCGTCTATCACCGACGGCGTGCCGCCGCCTATGTAGAGAGTTTCGAACGTGTAACCTTTCAACTCATCCCTGCGCTTCGACATCTCGCGGTACACGCACGCCATATAGCTTTCGGCAAAACACAGTTTGTCTGGGAAGGAAGTAAAGTCGCAATACGAGCATTTGCTTTTACAAAAGGGGATATGAACGTAAATTCCCGCCATCATTCGCCTCCGTCCGATTGCGGCAAAAAGCGGTGCCGTTGCATATTTACCCTGTAATCCCCGGACACTTCCACTCCCTCCGATTCGAGCAGAGCTTTTTGCGCGTCTCTGCCGCCGAATGCGAAGCCCTCGCAAATAGCGCCGTCCCCGGACACTACCCTGTGGCAGGGAATAATTACGGGTTGCGGGTTGTGATGAAGCGCCCGACCGACCTGTCTGGCCGACCTCGGGCAACCGATAGCCCGGGCAACGTCGCCGTACGTCGTAACTTTGCCGCGCGGAATCTTTTTAACCGCTTCGTAGACTTTATCGGAAAAATTCATCTATCCACCAGCAATCAGTCTTTATTGGTTTTGAGTATCTGCATAAACACTTCCGAGGGCACCTCGACGCTGCCTATGGAGCGCATACGCTTTTTGCCCTCTTTCTGTTTTTCGAGTAGTTTTTTCTTGCGCGTAATATCGCCGCCGTAACACTTGGCAAGCACGTCTTTCCTGACCGCCTTGACCGTTTCGCGCGCGATTATCTTGCCGCCTATCGCCGCCTGAACGGGAACTTCGAACAGCTGTCGGGGTATAGCTTCCTTCAAGTTCTCGCAGAGCATTCTGCCGCGTGGATAAGCCGAATCCTCGTGCACTATCATCGACAGCGCGTCGCACGCTTCGCCGTTCAGTAAAATATCGAGTTTTACCAGCTTACTTTGTTTATAACCTATAAGTTCGTAGTCGAAACTTGCGTAGCCGCGGGTGCGGGACTTGATACTGTCGAAAAAGTCGAAAATGATTTCGTTCAGCGGCAGTTCGTATTCGAGGCGGACCCTGCTCTTGTCGAGGTAGGTCATTTGCAGGAAAGTTCCGCGTTTTTCGCGGCACAGATCCATTATCTGACCGAGATAATCGGGCGGCGAATAGATGTCCGCCTTGACGATCGGTTCCTCCATATGCTCAATCTCCGACTGCGGAGGCAGGTGCGAAGGATTGTCCACGAAAACGACTTCCCCGTCGGTCTTTACCACTTTGTAGCTTACGGACGGCGCGGTGGTTATTATGTCAAGGCCGAACTCGCGCTCTATACGCTCCTGTATGATTTCCATATGAAGAAGCCCTAAAAAACCGCAACGGAAACCGAAGCCGAGCGCGACGGAGTTGTCGGGTTCGAAGATGAGCGAGGCGTCGTTGAGCTGAAGTTTGAGTATCGCCTCTTTCAGGTCGTTGAATTTGCTGCCGTCAAGCGGATAGATTCCGCAGAATACCACGCTCTGCACCTTTTTATAACCGGGCAGAGGTTCGGGCGCGGGATTGTCGGCGTTGATCACGGTGTCGCCCACTGCGACGTCGAGTATGCTTTTTATGCTTGCGGCAATATAGCCGACTTCGCCGCAACAGAGCCCGTCCTTAGGGACGAGATTGGGGTTGAACACGCCCGTTTCCACAACTTCGTAGACCTTGTCGGAGCGGAAAGTCTTTATCCTGTCCCCTGCGCGGACCTTGCCGTCCTTTATGCGGACGAACAGCATAACGCCCTTGTAATTATCATAATAACTGTCGAAGATGAGCGCCTTTAAAGGTGCGTCCTCGTCGCCGCCGGGCGCGGGGAAGTATTTCACTACGCTTTCGAGCACGTCCTCTATGCCTATACCTTCCTTAGCCGAGACGAGCGGCGCATACGACGCGTCGAGACCGATTACTTCCTCTATCTCTTTTTTCGCCTCGTCGGGGCGCGCGGAAGGAAGGTCTATCTTGTTGATGACGGGAAGAATTTCGAGGTTGTTTTCTATCGCAAGATAGACGTTTGCAAGCGTCTGAGCCTCGACGCCCTGGGACGCGTCGACTATCAAAATAGCGCCCTCGCACGCGGCGAGCGAACGCGAAACTTCATAAGTGAAGTCTACGTGTCCCGGGGTATCTATCAAGTTGAAAACATACTCCTGACCGTCCTTTGCCGTGTAAAACATCCTCACGGGCGTGAGTTTAATAGTGATGCCGCGCTCGCGTTCTATGTCCATCGAATCGAGAAGCTGCTCCTCCATTTCACGGTCGGACACCTGACCGGTCTTTTCCATAAGTCTGTCCGCAAGCGTGCTTTTGCCGTGATCGATGTGCGCTATTATGCAGAAATTGCGTATGTTCTGTTTGTTGCTCATATTCTCTCTTGAAACCGAAAATTTTTTACAGATATATTATAGTTTAATTTGCGTGCATTTGCAAGGAAAACCGCGTGAAAGTGTTGTTAAATTACCGTTAAAGTGCAAGAGAAAAGACGGACCCGTCAAAGGACCCGCCTTTTTTGACTGATAATTTAAATTTTAAAATAGATTGCCGCCGGGATAAATTGTCTGCTCCCGATCCCGATTTCGCTTTATAATCCGCTCTTATCATAATCAACGTTACCCGAAATGGTTACGCAATACTATACGACGAAAAAGATGCCGAAGCTTGACACTTTCACAAGGCTGTGCAGGGCGCTTGACGTTTCGGCTGATTATCTTTTGGGTTTAAAGGATTATTAAAGACTGGGCCGCGGCGCAAATATCATTGCGCCGCGGCTCGCCTATATTCAGTCGATTAACGTTGCGAATCTGTCCAGAAGTTTGTCGTTGGCAAGAATCGTGCCAGCGCCTATAACCGCAGCCAACTGAGGCTCTTCGGGAAGGTTTACGGGTATGCCCAATTTGTCTTGCACGTATCCGGCGAGTCCGTCCATTTTAAAGAGTCCGCCCGAGAGATATATGCCTCCGCGAATTACGGCGGAGGAGACTTCAGCCGGCAGTTTGGAAAGAACCAAAGAAACGTATTCGAGGATCTTATCGACGTAAGTTACTATTATATCGTAGATCTGCGACGAGTTTACCGAGACCGAAGCGGGCGCGCCGCCGGACGCCTCCCTGCCGTCGGCTACGGTGTAGCGGTTGTCATCCTTGAGGAGACTGCCAACGGTATTTTTGAGCCGTTCCGCGGTCAACGCGCCGATTTTCAGGTTGTAATTGTCGGCTATATCGTCCATTATGTGCACGTCTATATTCCCGCCGCCGAGGTTTATATTCAGTCCCTTTATCAGCCCGTCCTGAGAGAGCGCGGCTATGTTGGAGACGCCGTAACCGATATCGAGGCAGAACATAGGCGTACTTTCGCTGATAGACACGTTGTGCCCGAGCAAGGACGCGAACGGCGTGAACGTGAAATATGCGACGCCTATACCGCAACCTGCGGCGAGCCGCTTATACTTCTCTTTCAGCGACTGTTTGCTTCCGCAGGGGAGTATGAAAATTACTTCCGTGCGCTTTGCTTTGCGGCGGGTTACCTCAATCTTTTCGAGGAAATATTGCAAAAGACACGCGGCGACGTTTTCGTGAACTATGTCGCCCTCAAACACGGGGTTTATTATACGCGTATTTGCGGCCGCCCTGCCCGAGAGAGCGCGCGCCTTGTCGCCCAGCGCCTTGACGTTAAGCTTCTTTTCGCCGCGCTCGGTATATTCTTCCGCGGCGACGCAGGTCGATTCCATAAGGACGACGCCGCAGCCCGGCATATATATTTTTGTCGTGCTTGAACCAAGATCGATTGCAAGTCTTCTCATTTCGTACCTCTTAAAGCATTTCATCCAGCATTTTTTTAACGAGCGTTACGGGTAACCCGACCACGTTGGTATAACTGCCGTAGTATTCTTTGACGAGTCCGCCGTCCTGTATTCCGTAACTGCCCGCTTTGTCGAGCGGCGAGCCGCTGTCGACGTAGATCTTTATAAACTCGTCCGAAAGGATATTGAATTTAACTTCCGTTTTGTCGTATTCTATTATCTTTTTATATTTATTCTGCACGCACACGCCCGTGATGACGTAATGCGTCTTGCCCGACAGCTTTTTCAGCGTATCGAACGCGTCGTCCCTGCCCGAGGGCTTGCCGAGTATTTCCTCCCCGAAAGCCACAATCGTATCGCATCCGATGACAGTCTTTTCGGGGCGTTTTTTAAACACCTCGTCGCATTTGCTTTCGGCGAGGGCGCAAGCCACTCTTTCGGGAAATAGCGATAAATTTACCTTTTCTTCCGCCTTTGCGGGGATTACCTCGAACGAGGGGATTATCTGGGACAGCAGTTCCCTTCTCCTCGGCGAGGCGCTTGCCAATACAAATTCCATACCAGTCATCGCGCGAAGGCGCGGCACCTTAAAAGAATTTTCGCTGATATTTTTAATGCCGCCATTAAAGCGGCATTAAATTATAAAATTTCAAGATTCTTATGGAACGACTTTCTGAATTCCGTACTTGCCGCCATTGCGTCGCGGATCTCGAGAGAGGCGTCGCCGTCCACTTCCGTCTTCATTATGACGGAATCGCCGAGAATATCGCAATTTATCGACTTTATTGCGCCGGACTTGGACCTGTCCAGACTTTCCGCTATTCTGAGCATTACGCCGAGGCGCTTGACGATTTCTATATCGTCGTCGTTCAGTATGTCGCGGTAACGCGCCCAGTCGTAGGCGTTGATATCCTCTTTCTTATGACAGCACGCAGTGAAAGCCGCGAGGACTATATCCCTGTGCGATACGCCGTACAGAGTTGAATTTAAAATCATATAGCAGCTGTGCCGCTGGTGATTGTAGTATTTTATGCGCATTCCGCAGTCGTGCAATGTCGCCGCCACTTTCAGAACCCTGAGATACTGCCTGGGAAATTTATGGAGTACCCGGAGCTGCTTGAAGAGCTGAATACTGAGATTGACTACGTGTTCTACGTGTTTTTCATCGCAATCGTAGTATTTTACGAGAGTGGTGAGCGAATAATTGAGCACGTCGGAAATGGGCTTTTCTTCAGTCATAGGCAGCGCCTGATTGAACATTATTCCTTCCCTCAATCCTGCGCCGGAGAATGTGAAGCGGTCGAAATTAAAGAACGTTATGAAAGATTTGATTATCGCAAGCGCGGCGGGAAGTATGTCCGCACGCTCGGCGGAAAGACCCTTTATCTTCTTCTTTTTGTCGAGGTCGAGAACCTTTATCATATCGTAAACGGGCAAAAAGTCTTCCGTCTGCATAGTGAAATTATGCACCACGTCGAGCGGGTACTTATGCACCATTTTACTTATTTTGAAGAGGTTTCTGAACGAGCCGCCGACGCCTATCATCTGAACGTCGGGGTCTATCTCGCCCAGCCATTCTATCTTTTTCAGCTGGTCGGTAAAGAAGTCCTCTATCTTTTTAGCCTGCACTTCGGGCTTTACCCCCTCGTCGGAGAAAAGTCCCGTAAGCGTTACCGCGCCGAACGGCAGGGTTACGTTATTCAATATATTTCTGCGGTTATAGTAGACGATTTTCGTGGAACCGCCGCCGATCTCGAGGATAAGCCCCTTGGGGATATCCATCGTATTGATGACGCCGCGGTAAACGTAGACCGCTTCCTCTTCGGCGGAAAGCACGCGGAATTTTATGCCGCAACTCGCCTGTATTTCGTCAAGAAAACTGCGCTGGTTTTTTGCACGGCGAACGGCGGCAGTCGCAACCGCTATTACGCGGGTTACGCCGCTCGAATCGCAGAGTTTGCGAAACATTTTCAAAGTTTTGATAGTTTCGGCAACGCGTTGGGGCTTTAAAAAGCCGTCGCGCTCCATATCCTGACCGAGCCGCACGCTCTCTTTCAATTCATCAACTACCATAAAGTAGCCTTCCGAGAATAGATTAACAATAACAAGTCTTGCCGAGTTAGAGCCTAAATCTATAATGCCAATCTTTTCCAAAATTTACTCCCAAACAGGCGAAATTTTTACGCCTTAGTCATTTTTAATTCTGCTTTTCTTAACAGGGCGATTATAACATATTTTTTATTTTTTGTATATATTATTTAAAAATCTTTGTGCAATCTGCACAAAGATTTTTGCCGATTATGTCATTTTAAAGCTCATTTATGCAAACGTGCCTTAAAGGACAGACAAAATCGGGGGCTATTTGTTTCATCGGCTGCAATACAAACTGACGGTTGGCGTAATCGGGGTGAGGTACAGTCAAGCCCTCTTCGCGGATAATGCGGTTCCCGAAAAATACTATATCGATATCGAGCGTCCTGTCGCCCCAACGCTCCTTTCTCACCCTGCCGCACTCTTTTTCTATGCGGTGTATCTCTTCAAGGAGTTCACGGGGGGAGAGAAAGGTTTCCACACATACGGCGCAGTTCAAAAAAGTATTTTCCGCAACGCCGCCGTACGGTTGCGTACTTATATAATCGGACACCTTTTCCACACGCACGCCTCGGGTGGAGGCGAGCTTTTCAACCGCGGTATCGAGGTACCGCTTTTTGTCGCCCATACTCGAACCGAGCGAAAGATACGCTTTTTCCCTGCGCAGCTCTACGCCTACGCCCACGTTGCCGAATTTGAGCTTTATCGGCGCGTCGGGTTTGAAGACGGTGAGCGTTACGGCGGAGGCGTTTTCGAAATTTTCCATTATTCCGAACGCGCACTCATACGCGAGTTTTTCGATCAGGTTGAAGACGTTCCCTCTCGTTATAGCGGATATCAGCGTGCAGGCGCGCGAATAGTTTATAGTTGAGTCAATCTTATCCGTCTTTGCCGCGCCGTAGAAGTCGGTCCGGATATCGACGTCAAACACGAACCGCTGGGGTTTAGTCTTTTCAAAGTCGTGTACGCCGTGGCAGGCGGAAATTTCAAGTCCGCGTATCTTAACAACGCCCATATACTTCCCTCACCGCCTGAGCATTCTCCTTCACGTCGTGAACGCGGACGAACAGCACTCCCTTTTCCGCCGCAAGGCGCGTGCTTTCAACCGTCTGCGGCAGCCTGTCCTCCACGTTGCCGCCGAACATAGACTTCCTGCTCGTTCCGAGCAAGAGCGGATAGCCGAAGGCAGAGAGACGGTCATAGCCGTTCAAAAGTTCCAAGTTCTGTTCCCTCGTCTTGGCAAAGCCTATTCCGCCGTCGAGGCAGATTTTATCCCCGTCTATTCCCGCACCGAGAGCGACGGAGATACTTCTTTTAAGAAAGTCCGAAATCGGTTGCCATATGTCGCCTGTAAGCGTCTCCTTGGCGTTGTGCATTATACATACCGCCGCGCCGTGCCGTGCGACGACTTCAGCCATATCCGCATCGTGCGAGAGCCCCCACACGTCGTTTATCATATCCGCGCCCAGCCCGAGCGCCGCTTGCGCGCTCTTCGAAAAGTAAGTATCCACCGAGACGGGGATATCGAAATTTTGCTTTATCAGCTTTAAGGGGCGTTCGAAGCGCGAAATTTCCTCGTCCGCGGATATCTCGGTATAGCCCGGACGGGTGGACTGAGCACCGATATCTATTACCGCCGCCCCTTCGGTTATTGCCCTTTCAACGGTTTTTAATACCGTATATTCATCGTTCCTGCTGCCGCGCCAGAAGCTGTCTGGCGTGAGGTTGACTATCGCCATTACATAGGTGTAGTCCGAAAATTTCTTATTGCCTATTATCATTTTAAAAGAGAGAACACCTCCCGTTTTTTATCCTCGGGGAAGTAGCCGGCAACGCTGTAAGAGAGCGTTTTACTGCCCGCTTTCACGACGCCGCGGCAGGTCATACAGGTATGTTCAGCCTCGCAAACTACCATTACGCCCTTTGGCGCAAGACAACGCATTATCTCTTCGGCTATACAGCTTGTCAACCTTTCCTGCAACTGCAATCTTTTGGAGAACACTTCCACCGTCCGCGCGAGCTTAGATAACCCCACGACCCTGCCGTCGGGAATGTACGCTATTGCGATTTTGCCGAAGAACGGCATCAGATGGTGTTCGCAGGTCGAGGAGAAATAGATATCCTTTTCAAGTACCATTTCACCGCATTCGGCGGCAAATGTTTTGGAAAGATGCTCTTCCGCCGTCTTTCCTTCGCCCGACAGCAGCTCCGCATAGGCGTCCGCAACCCGCCTGGGCGTGTCTTTCAGCCCCTCGCGCGTTCTGTCCTCGCCGAGGGCGTCAAGCAGGTCCTCTATCGCCTTTATTGCCTTTTCTCTATCCATTGTTTTGCCTCCTTTAAAAGCGTGAAAGAACCGCATACTATCACCTCGTCAGTACGGGCGCATTCGAGCGCGTCGCTTACGCTTTCCGCCGTTACAACGTCGGCGAAATATTTTCGGCACGCGGCAGCCGTCTCTTCTATATCCATTGCGCGGAAGCTTGGGCACTTTACCGCTATTATTTTATCGGCGCAGTCTGCAAGAATGCGCAGATTGCCGTCTATATCTTTGTCCGAGAGACTGCCGTAAACTATCGTCCTGTCCACGACGGATTTGCCGTCTTGAAGAATTCCGCGGAGCGGGACGAACGCCGCGGGATTGTGAGCCCCGTCGAGGACGTAGCGCCTGCCCGAGGCGTTCAGGACCTCTATCCTGCCATAAGGGGCGGCGGACTTAACGCCTGCGTATACGGCGCCCTCGTCTATGCCGAGAATGCGCGCCGCCTCTATTGCGCAGGCGGCATTGTACGGCTGAGCCGAGCCCTTTGCGGTGAGCGCAAAGCGCTTACCGTTATAGTCGAAACCGTCGCCGTCGCAATTTTCGGGGGCGTGCGTGAAAATAACGCCCTTGCCTTTTAAATATTGCTTAGCGCTTTCAGGCAACGCGCAGCTTGCCACGGCCGGGCAATCCTTTATAATGCCCGCCTTCTGCGCGCAGATTTCTGTTATCGTGTTGCCGAGATAGGCGGTGTGTTCCAAAGATACGGAAGTTATCACCGCTACTTCCTTCTTTTTTATTGCGTTTGTCGCGTCGTTGAGTCCGCCGAGTCCGCACTCGATTACGGCGTATTCGCAGCCGAGCCGCGCGAACGCTAAAAGCACGCCCGCCGTTTCGGTCTCGAAGGCGGTTGCGCCCCTTTTCTTTGCCGAGGAATAAGCTACACCGAAGCTGTCCGCAAGCGCGTCCTCCGCTATCGGCTTGCCGTCTATACGGAACTGGTCGAAATAGGAATATATTTCGGGGGAAGTGAAAGTACCCGTCCTTTTGCCTGCGGCAATCAGTATACGGGTGATGAATTCCGCAGTGGAGCCCTTACCGTTAGTGCCCGCGACGTGAATTATTTTAAGCTTTGTATCGGGGCTGCCGAGGTCGTCGAGAAGGGCGCGGGTGCGTTCCGTTCCGAAACTCATTCCCCCGGGTTTCAGCGCTTGCAATCTGCCGAAAACGTCGTTATACAAAAAACGCCTCCTTCCGTAAATGTACGGATTTTAGCAGTTGAATTATAGCACAAGCGCGGCGATTAAGCAAGAATATTGTAAATATTTTTGATAATACTTATATTATGGCTCTTATCTTTATACGTACGGCGATAATTTTTATCACCCTGCTTTTTATAATGCGGCTGATGGGCAAAAGTCAGATAGGAGAAATGCAACCTTTCGAGTTTGTAATAACGCTCGTCATTGCCGAACTTGCTTGTATACCGATGGCAGACTCTTCCATCCCTCTGCTATACGGTATTGTCGCCATCGTGGCGATTTTTACGCTGCATCAGATTGTGTGGCTGCTCGACCTGTGGTTCAAACCTGTGAAGACGATCGTCTGCGGCAAGCCTTCCTTAGTCATAAACAAGAACGGCATAGACGAACAGCAATTGAAGGAGAACAACCTCGACGTCAGCGACCTTATTGAAAGTATGCGCTCGGCAGGGTATTTTGCCCTGGACGACGTGTACTACGGTCTGTATGAGGCGAACGGCATCTTCTCCGCACTCGAAAATCCTGAAAGGAACACAACATCGCTTTCGGTTACGATAATCGACGGGGGCAAAATCGACAAAAAAAATCTCGCCCTGAGCGGAATAGAGCGAAACGAGCTTGACAAATTTTTGCGGGAACAGAACGCGAAGCTGAAACAGGTGATCGTTATGACCGTAAACGGCGAAGGCAGGGTGTATTTTCAGAAAAAAGGTGAAAAATATAAAATTCTGAATATCGGGGTAAAGGGCGAATGGTAAAGTCGGTCATTTATACGCTGACGGCGATAATACTGTGCATAACGCTGTTTGTTTGTGTGGAAGTTTATCTGAACAGGCAGTTCAACGAGTTTAACGAAGCGCTGGACACGCTTTACAGAAAGGTTGAGGACAACACCGCCAACCGCGAGGACGGCTATGCCGTACGCGAGATGTGGGCAGACAAAAAGAGAAAACTGCACGTCTTTGTGCCGCATAACGATATTTCTTACGTCGATTACTGGCTGAGCGAAGCGTGCGGACTTATCTATAACGGTGAATACGAGCTTGCGCTCGGAAAGATAGAGGTTTTGAAAGAGATAGCAAAAAATCTGCCCGGCGCGTACTCGGTCAAACTTGAAAATATTTTTTAACTTTCGGACAAAGAAATAATATTGCGGGTTTAATACCGTTTTTAT
>CAYLQK010000013.1:19359-20849 GCA_964385865.1 uncultured Clostridia bacterium
GGACAGGGCGGGCAGTCCTGACGGAACGCAGGGCGATTGTCGCGCGGCGGCGGGCAGTTGTCGCGCTTGGGCGGTTTGGGGGCGCATTTGTCCTTTTCCGTTTCGGATTTTACCAAAACGGCGTCCTCGCCTATCTTCTGAACCTGATCTATGGGTATGAAGATATCGGAACGGGTAAGTTTAAAGCCCTTACTGCCCGTCACAAAAAAGCCGAGCAATCTGTTTTCGGGAAAGCAGAATGACAGATCGCACACCTTGCCGAGGTGCTTGCCGTCGGTTATACTTATCACGTCCTTTTGTTTGAGCTGAGAAAAAGTTACTTCCATAAAATTACAAAAACACCTATAATCAGGCAAAACGTTTTGTAATAATATATGCGGCAGGCAATGAAATATTGCCTGCCGCATTATTTAAATTAATTGCATCAGATTGCCGCCAAAACGACTGACAGTCTGTCTTTCAGCGCCAAAAGCGGATTGTTTTCGAAAAGTTTGTCAAGTTTAAAGAAACTGCCTTCGAGCTTCTGCGCGAAATTTTGGGCAGTGTTTCCGCCTATCCATTGTATTATCTGGAACACTGTCAGGGCAATCAGCGTGAGTACTGCGAGAAAAAACACCGCACCGAGCACCCTGTTTATGATTTTGAATACGGCGTTGTTGATTTCGGCTATATTTTTGAGAATAGCTACGATTATTATCCTCAGTATCTGCACGATGATAAACAGAACTATATAGTAGACAACGACGTCGACGTGAATCTTCAGCAGAAAATCGCAGAAACCGTTCTTGTCTGTGAGCGCGGCGGTGAATTTGTCTAAAAGGGTCCGGACGAATTCTAATTTAAGAACGAGTCCGCCGATAGAATAGCAGACGAAGACGGAAATGATTATGCCGAATATTCCGCTCGTGAAGAATTTTAAGCCCTTGCCGAAACCCGCCGCAACACCTGCAAGAAAGAACGCCGCAACCAACGCCAGAGCAACCCAGTCCGCAACTATCATAATCTCCGCCTCCTCTTTTTTTAATATTGTAACACAAGTTTGTCGAAAAGTAAATAATTTGAGTACAAGATAAATCCTTTTAAATTTTTACCAATAATTGCGGAAATTAAACGCTGTTTAAGGCGTGCGGACAAATTATCGTTTGGCGTGAGAATTAGTAACCTAAAATTGAAATTAGTAATATATAAGGCGAGTTCCTATCACGGCAATACCGACAGCATATCCGACATATAATTACCGCTAAGGTACAACTGATTTTTTGTTAGACCAAACTATGCCGTGTATTACTCGGATTTTTTTGCTTTTTGCGCTTTCTCTCGATTTTTATTTCTTTGCTCGTTTTTGCTTGACAAACATCAGCAAGATTTATATCAATAATTTAATAATCTTCCGTTATCGTTCCACTCGCCGTACATTATGCCTTGTCTCGTATTTTCAATAAACTTTTGTAAACGACTTTGAAAAAGTTTTAGTTGCTTTTTCTTAATTT
>CAYLQK010000014.1:0-19839 GCA_964385865.1 uncultured Clostridia bacterium
AGGTGCGCAAAGCGTCGCAAAGCTCGCGCAGGACGACAATATGGTAGGCAAACGAACGGCGAGGCGCTATTTAAACCGCGCCTCGCCTATTTTGGGGTACTATTAATACATCAAAGTACTAATTATAAATTTTCGTTTACAAAGTCCATCGCTTCGGTCTTCGACATATAGCCGAGGGTCTTCGCCTTGAGTTCGCCCTTTTCGAACACCGCCACGAGGGGTATCGACATAACGCCGTAACGCGCGGCAAGTTCGAAATTGTCGTCTATATCCACCTTTACGAATACCGCCCTGTCGCCCGATTCTTCGGAAACTTCTTCCATAACGGGCGAAAGCATCTTGCAGGGTCCGCACCACTTCGCGTAAAAGTCGCATACTACGGGCTTTTCACCCTTTAAAAGTTCGTCAAATTCCTGTACGTTTATATCTTCTACCATATCCTGTCTCCTTTTTTATTATGAGTAAAAATACAATAATTATAATTAGCCAATACAGCCCGTATCGCCGCAGATTTATTTGGTCGTCCGCGCGGCCAGATATGAGTAAATATCATCTATCCTGACCGTCTCCTGCGAGCCGTCGGACATATTTTTTAAGTTGACTTCGCCGGACGAAAGCTCGTTACCGCCGATTGCCGCGACGTACGCCGCGCCCAGCTTGTCCGCATATTTGAACTGCGCCTTGATTGAACGGTTCATATGGTCTATCTCCGCGCGTATGCCCTTCCGCCTCAGCTGCGTTGCGATTTTAAACGCCGCGGCGCGGCTCTCTTCGTCCATACCCGCAACGTAGATGACGGGCTTGTCCTCTTCGGGGAAAGGCGCGCCGGTGTTTTCCATAAGCAGAAGCAACCTCTCGATTCCCGCCGCAAAGCCGATAGCGGGCATAGAGGGTCCGCCAAGCTCCTCTATCAGTCCGTCGTATCTGCCGCCGCCGCAGACGGTTCCCTGCGCGCCGATAGCGGTTGAAACGAATTCGAACACCGTCTTCGAATAGTAATCCAGCCCGCGCACTATGTACGGGTTGACCGTATACCCGAGCCCCTGCGCGGAGAGAAGACTCTTTACGCCCTCGAAGTGCGCGGAGCACTCCCCGCAGAGATAATCTATGATTTTAGGCGCCTCCGCCGTATACTTTTTGCACCCCTCTTCCTTGCAGTCGAGCATACGGAGAGGATTTTTGTCGTAGCGGGAGCGGCAGGTTTCGCACATTTCGCCGAGATGGGGCGAAAAATACTCCCTCAGCGCCCTGTTGTACTCCGCGCGGCAGGTCCTGCAGCCTATGGAATTAATCTGCAACTGCGTCTTTACGCCGAGTTTTTCAAGAAAACCCGACGCGGCGAAGATGACCTCGGCGTCGGTTTCGTGCGACTTCGAGCCGAATACCTCTATGCCGAACTGGTGAAATTCGCGCAATCTGCCCGCCTGCGGGCGCTCGTAGCGGAACGCGGGCGTTATATAATACGTCTTTACGGGCAACGGACTGCCGGCGAGACCGTTTTCGATAAACAGTCTTGCCGCGCCTGCCGTACCTTCGGGCTTTAAAGTTACCGATCTTCCTCCCTTGTCCTCGAAGGTATACATTTCCTTGTTCACAACGTCGGTTGTTTCGCCTACGCCGCGCCTGAAAAGCTCGGTATACTCGAAAACGGGCGTGCGTATCTCCTTCAGGTTGAACACGCGCGCCACCCCGCGCGCGGCGTCCTCGATATATTGCCATTTATAGGACTCGTTGGGCAGTACGTCCTTGGTCCCTTTGGGTATGTTGATCATATCGTACCTTTTAATTCGTTACAAAACGTATTTTTTCAAATCGCGGTTCTGTATTATGTGCTCCAGATGCTCCTCGACGTACTTCGCGTTGACGTCTACCTGAATGACGGGATAATCGTTGCCGCCTGCGTTGAAAGAAATATCCTCCAAAAGATATTCCATAACGGTATGAAGCCTTCTTGCGCCGATATCCTCCGACGTTGCGTTGATATCCGCTGAAACTTCCGCAATCTTCTCTATCGCGTCCTTCGTGAAGTGCAGATCTATATTGTCCACAGCCAAAAGCGCTGAGTACTGGGTGGTTATCGCGTTCTGCGGCTGGGTCAATATGTTTACGAAATCATCTTTGGAAAGGCTTTGAAGCTCTACCTGAATGGGGAACCTGCCCTGCAACTCGGGTATGAGATCTTCTACCTTGGAAACGTGGAACGCGCCCGCCGCAATGAACAGGATATAGTCCGTCTTTATGGGTCCGTACTTGGTCATAACCGTACAGCCCTCCACTATGGGCAGTATATCGCGCTGTACGCCCTCGCGCGAGACGTCCGCGCCCTGGTTGCCCTTGCCCGCTATCTTATCTATCTCGTCTATGAAGATTATGCCGTCGTTTTCGGCGCGCCTTATCGCTTCGGCGTTGACCGCGTCGCTGTCGATAAGTTTGTCCGCCTCCTCTGCGATGATGAGATTTTTCGCCTCGCGGACGGATATCTTACGCTTCTTTTTCTTGTGCATTCCCATTCCGTTGAAAATGGAACCGAGGTCTATCGCCGCGCCCGAACCGGGTGAAAGCTCCAACGGCTTAGGCACGTCGTCCACTTCGATCTCTATGACGGTGTTGTCGTACTTGCCCGCGTGTATGGCGTCGACAAGATTCTGTTCGAAGACGTCCTTCGCCGTATCGCCGCGCTCGTCCTTCTTAATTTCGGCAAGAACCTTGGCTATCCTGCGCTCGGCAGTCGCCGTGGCGCGGTAGCTGACTTCGGCGGTCTTCTCCTCCTTGACAAGGCGAATGGCGCACTCGGCAAGGTCGCGTACCATTGATTCGACGTCCCTTCCGACGTAGCCGACTTCGGTATATTTCGTAGCCTCGACTTTCAGAAAAGGCGCTTTGACGAGCTTTGCAAGCCTTCTTGCGATCTCCGTCTTGCCAACGCCCGTGGGACCCTTCATAATTATGTTCTTGGGCGTGATTTCGTCCTGCAATTCGGGCGAAAGCATACTTCTGCGGTAGCGGTTGCGCAAGGCGATGGCGACCGCCTTTTTCGCGTCGTCCTGACCGATGATATATTTATTTAATTCGTGTACTATTTGTTTGGGAGTAAGATCCATATATTCTCCTTGACCCTCGGCTTTTGCTTAAATTTAAGGCAAAATGCGCGTGGCTTTTTATATCACTTCACACTTGATGTTGTCGTTCGTGTAGACGCAAATCTCGCTGGCGATCTTGAGTGATTTGCTCGCTATTTCCTCTGCGGAATAGTCGGTGTTCTGGCAGAGTGCGCGCGCCGCGGCAAGCGCGTAGTTGCCGCCGCTGCCGATAGCCGCGATACCGTCGTCGGGCTCGATGACCTCGCCCGTGCCCGAAACTATCAGCATAGTCTGCTTGTCGGCGACTATCATAAGGGCTTCGAGCTTTCTCGCCGCCTTGTCCGAGCGCCAGAGTTCGGCAAGCTCGACCGCGGAACGCATAAGGTTGCCCGAAAACTTGTTCAGCATACCCTCAAACTTTTCGCTGAGCGAAAACGCGTCCGAAACCGAGCCGGCAAAACCTAAAATTACGTTGCCGCCGTAGATCCTTCTTACCTTGGTCGCGCTGTTCTTGAAGATGACGTTTTCGCCCATCGTAACCTGACCGTCGCCGGCTATCGCGGTAAAACCGTTCCTCTTGACCGCGCAAATTGTGGTTGCGTGAAATTCAGTCATAATTCTCCTCTATCAGTGAATGATCCTGTATGTATTTATTTATACTGTCCAGCGCGCGCTGCGCAAGATACGCATAGCGCTGTTTTTTGTCCTTTATCCTCTTTTCCGCAGGGCGCAATATCCCGAAATTCGCGTTCATAGGCTGAAAATTCTCCGTCTCGGTCGATACGTGCCTTGACAGAGCGCCGAGAACGGTCGTGTCGTCAAACGCGGCCGGGGGCCTTCCCTTTAACTTGTCGTAGAGATGAATAGCCGCAAGAAGTCCGCTCGCCGCGGATTCTACATAGCCCTCAACCCCCGTTATCTGCCCTGCAAAGAATACTTTTCCGTTGGTTTTGAGCGAAAAATCCGCGTTCAGACACTTCGGCGAATTAATGTAGGTGTTGCGATGCATCACGCCGTAGCGCAAAAATTCTGCGCCCCTCAGGGCGGGAACGAGCGAAAAAACGCGTTTCTGCTCGCCGAATTTCAGGTTCGTCTGAAAGCCCACGAGGTTGTACGCCGTGCCGAACGCGTTCTCCTTGCGCAGCTGTAATACGGCGTAATGCTTGTTGCCGTCCTTGTCCGTAAGACCGACGGGTTTGAGCATTGCGAACCTCAACGAATCCCTTCCCCGCGCCGCCATAACCTCGACGGGCATACAGCCTTCGAATATCTCGCGCTTGTCAAACTCGTGCAGACACGCCCTTTCCGCACCTACGAGCTCGTCTACGAACAGGTCGTATTCTTCCCTTGTCATAGGACAGTTGATATAGTCGTCGCCGCCCTTGCCGTACCTGTCCCCGTAAAAACATTTAGTAAAATCTATGCTGTCACGCGAAACAATCGGGGCGGAAGCGTCGTAAAAGTGCAGTCCGCCGCCGCAGATATTCTTTATATCGCCGGAAAGCGCCCCGGTTGTCAAAGGTCCCGTCGCGACTATGCACCAGTCGTCGGGTACGCGGGTTACCTCTTCACAGACGGGTGTGATATTTTTATTGCTCTTAATTTTGCCGGTAATATACGCCGCGAACTTTTCCCTGTCTACGGCAAGCGCGCCGCCGGCAGGCACGCGCGTCTCTTCCGCCGCTTTTGTGAGCAACGAACCGAGCATACGCATTTCCTCTTTCAGCAGTCCGCAGGCGTTGCCGAATACGTCGTTGCTTTTTAGCGAGTTGGAACAGACGAGTTCGCCGAAATTTTTGTCGGTATGCGCAGGGGTGAACGACGACGGCTTTATATCGTAAAGCTCAATTTCAACGCCGCGTTCGGCAAGATACAGCGCGGCTTCACAGCCGGCAAGCCCCGCGCCGATTATCTTAACTTTCATTTTGCGCAACGCCGTCTTCCACGGAAGTATCTCCGGGAGCGTCAACCGCGTAGTCGCAGGTCTTTTCCGAACATTTTATCTTATCGCCCTTGCGGATGAGAAATTTACCGCACTTGGGGCATTTATCCCCCGTGGGGACGTCCCAGCTCAAGAATTTGCAGGCGGGGTAACCCGTACAGCCGAAATATATCTTGCCCGTCTTGGAGCGCATTCTGCGCATAGGTTTTCCGCAGTCGGGGCACTTTCCTTCCGTCTTAGCTCCCCCGCGCGCCGCGCCCGTCTCCGAAGTCTGCGGACGCTTTGCGCCGCACTTGGGACATTCGAGATACGCGCCGTATCTGCCCTTTTTGAGAACCATCTGCGCGCCGCACTCGAGGCACTTCTCCTGCGTCAGCTGTACGTCTATAGGCAGAATCGAAGAACACTCGGGATAATTGGGGCAGGCGAGGAACTTTCCGAACTTGCCGCTCTTGACTATCATATTCGCGCCGCACTTGGGACAGCGTATTTCCGACACCTCCGCCTCGCTCTCGCTGACTATGTTGGAACAGGCGGGATAATTCGAACAGGCGAGATATTTTCCGTATTTGCCTATCCTGCGTATCATTGCGCTGCCGCACTTTTCGCACTTTATATCGGTGATCTCGTCGCCGTCGGTCGCCGCCGCCTTCAATTTTTCGGCGAAAGCGGGATAGAAATCCGCAATCAGCTTGTGCCAGTCGCAGCCGCCTTCCTCGATCTTGTCGAGGTCGTCCTCCATATGCGCGGTGAACCCGACGTCCATTATGTCGGTGAAATACTTGACGAGCATATCGGTTATCTTATATGCGATATCGGTGGGAACCATATACTTGCCGTCCTTTTCGACGTAACGGCGTCTGTTCAGCACTGAAATTATAGAGGCGTACGTGGAAGGTCTGCCTATGCCCTTTTCCTCCATCGTCTTGACGAGCGACGCGTCGGTATACCTGAGCGGAGGGCGGGTAAATTTCTGCTCCTTCGTAAGCTCGTTCAGTAGCAGGTTGTCGCCCTCTTTGAGAGGCGGCAGCAGCTTGGACGACTCCTCTTCGTCGTCCTTTTCCCTGGAAACGTCCTGATATGCGGCGGTGTAACCGGCGAACAGCAGCGATTTGCCGCTTGCCTTAAAGGTATACCCTGCCGCTTCCGCCTCTATCTGCATAGAATTATACCGCGCCTCCGCCATCTGCGAGGCAATGAACCTGTCGTATATGAGTTTGTATACGTTGTAATGCTTTTTATCGAGCGAATTTTTTACGCTTGCGGGGGTTATGGTAAGATTTATGGGCCTTATAGCCTCGTGCGCGTCCTGCGCGCCCTTTTTCGTCGCGTAGAAATTGGGCTTCGTCGGCGCATATTCCTCGCCGTACGTCGTCTTTATAAACGCAAGCGCATTGTCCTGCGCTTCCCTTGAAATGCGCACGGAGTCGGTTCTTATATAGGTAATGAGCGCGATATGGTCTCCGCCGACGTCCATACCCTCGTATAGGTGCTGCGCCACAAGCATAGTTTCGGGCGAAGTCATTCCGTACTTGTTGGACGCGTCCTGTTGAAGCGACGACGTGGTGAAGGGCGCCGGCGCGTGTACCTTTGTTATGCCTTTCTTCACCTTGGTTACGGAGAACTGCGCTCCACTTACCTTCCGTTCTACCTGTTCGGCAAGCTCCTTGCCGATGTTCTTTCCGCTCTTTTTGTATTGATACGTCGCCTTGAAGGGCTGAAATTTTTTCTCCGTATCCTGCAAAAGGGCGTTGAAAGTCCAATATTCGTCCGGCTTGAACGCCTGTATTTCGCGCTCTCTGTCTACAATAAGACGGAGCGCAACCGACTGGACTCTGCCCGCGGAAAGACCGTTCTGTATACGGTTGTTCAACAGTGGGGAAAGCTTGTAGCCGACAAGCCTGTCGAGTACTCGCCTTGCCTGCTGCGCGTCGACGAGGTTGTAATTTATCTTTCTGGGGTTCTTTAAAGCGTTCTGCACGGCGGCGGGCGAGATCTCGTTGAACTCTATGCGGTTTTCACCGTTCTCGTCGAGCTGTAAAACGGTCTGCAAATGCCAGCTTATCGCCTCGCCCTCGCGGTCGGGGTCGGTCGCGAGATATATTCTGTCCGCCTTGGCGGCTTCCGCCATAAGCCGCTTTATGACTTCTTTCTTGCCGGGCGCGATTTCGTATTTGGGTTCGAAATTCGAGGTTATCTTCACGCCGAGCGTCTTTTCGGGCAGATCGCGGACGTGCCCGCCCGACGCGTCAACCTTGTATTTGCCTTTTAAATACTTTGAAATTGTCTTCGCCTTGGACGGCGATTCAACTATAATCAAATCCATAGAAATACCTTAATTTACGCTATAAGCGCGTTGCGTTAAGTCGTGTAAACCCGTAACCGGTGCGCGGTAATCATTGCGCGGACCCGACCGCAGCATACCTGTTTCCGCCGAGGCTGACGACGAGCCCCTTTATCTCTAACGACGATATCGGCGCGATAAGCTGATGGGGCGCTTTGCCGAGCTTTTCGGCGATGACCGCAATGAATGCGTCGCCGCAATCCCGGATAGCCTCGTACACCTCGCGTTCCGCCTGAGTAAGGCTAACCGCCACGGGTTTTTTAAAGTCTAAACCATAAGTCTGGAAAATGTCAAGTATATTTTCAACGAGATACGCGCCGTTTTTTATCAGGGCGTTGCACCCCGAACCCTCGGGACAGCCTGGCGAATACGGAAACGCGAACACGTCCCTGCCGAATTCCGCGGCATAATCCGCCGTTATCAGCGCGCCGCTCTTCGAACCTGCGGATACGACGAGCGTTCCCATTGAGAGACCTGCGATTATCCTGTTTCGGAACGGAAAATGAAAGGGTCTTGCCGTCTCTTCGGGAGAATATTCCGTAACCAACAGACCGTTGCGCTCTACCCGTTTAATCAGATCCCCGTTTACGGCGGGATACACGTGGTCGAACCCGTTTGCGAGCACAGATACGGCCCTGCCGCAGGAGAGCGCGCCTTCGAGCGCGGCTGCGTCCGCACCCTCGGCTATACCCGAAACCACGGTGAAAGCCGCCGCCAGCTCGCCGCAAATCTTCCGGCAATAGGCGAGAACTTTTTGCGAGCTTCTTCTCGAACCGACTACCGAAAAGCACCTGCTTTTCAGGAGCGAGACGTCGCCCTTACAGTATAATACTATCGGAGGGTCGGGAATGTGTCTGAGGAAGTCGGGATAGATTTCGGAAACGTAAGTTGCGCAAACTATTCCTTTCGCGCTAAGTTTTTCCAAGAGCGCGCGTCTATATGAGGAGTCGGAAAAATTATCTCTTATTTTATTATATACGCCGCGCGGCGGCGATTTAATCAGCTTACCGTCATATTTTGAAAAATCCGGGACAAAAGAATTGAACGAAGACAGCATCGACTTCTTCACCGCATAGGCAAGCTGCGTAAAGCTTGAAAGGGTAATTAAATTTATCTCTTCTTCAGTATACATCGATATTTACCGCCTGATTTTTGCCGCAAATTTATTTATTTCTGTAAGACGCCGCTTCGAGAATGTGTTCGGGCAATATTTCAGGGCTGAAATCGAGATCGGCTATGGTCCGCGCAACCTTGATTATCCTCGACCGTGCGCGCGCGGAGAGATGAAAGGTTTCAAACGCGTTTTTGAGTACGTCTTCGCACTCGCGCGAAAGACGGCAGTATTTCTTTATCTGTTTTTCGCCCATATTCGCGTTCACGGTCATACCGTCGTCGGCAAACCGTTCGCGCTGAATGGCGCGCGCCGTCTCCACTCGCTTTTTGACCTGCTCGCTCGTCTCCTCGGCGCCGTCGCTCGTCAGATCGTCGTACTTCACGCCGTCGACTTCCACCTGCAGGTCTATCCTGTCTAAAAGCGGTCCCGAGACCTTGCTCTTATACTTATGTATCTGGGCGGGCGTGCAAGTGCAGGGGAGATACGCGGAACCGTAGTTTCCGCACGGACACGGGTTCATACTTGCGCAGAGAATGAAGTCCGCGGGGAAGGTAACCGCGCCGCCCGCGCGGGTTACCGTTATCACCCTGTCCTCGAGCGGCTGGCGCAGCGATTCCAGCGCGGAGCGGGTATATTCGGGAAGTTCGTCCAAAAACAGCACGCCCTTGTGCGCCTTTGAAATTTCACCCGGGCGGATCTTAGAGTTTCCGCCGCCGCATAGCGAAACGGTGGTCGCCGTATGGTGGGGCGTTCTGAACGGGCGCAGCCCGACTATCCCATCCTCGGACAATTCGCCCGAAATCGAGTGTATCTTGGTAACTTCCAAAGCCTCTTCGAACGTCAGATCGGGCATAATCGTCGGTATGCACCGCGCGAGCAGGGTTTTACCCGTTCCCGGAGGGCCCGATAAGAGAATGTTATGCCCGCCGGCAACGGCTATTTCGAGGGCGCGTTTCGCCACTTTTTGTCCCTTGACAAGCGATATGTCGTAATTGTAGGTCTGCGCGCGCCGCACAGCGCCGAAGCTGCGCGGCTCTACTCTGTCGAACGCCTTTTCGCCCGTAAGGAATAAAAGCGTATCTTTGAGCGAGGACAGAGCGTAAACTTCCGTACCCGTAATATAGCTCGCCTCGTTAGCGTTTGCCTTCGGCACTATAAATTTTTTATAGCCCTTGTCCCTTGCCGATATCAGCACGGGCAAAATGCCGCTGACGGGACGAAGCGCGCCGTCAAGCGCAAGCTCGCCCAAAAACACTATGCCGTCGGTTTCGGCTTCGAGCTGGTCGCTTGCTTTCAGTATGCTTACGGCAAGCGGCAGATCGTACTGCGAACCCTCTTTTTTCAGGTCGGCAGGTGCGAGATTTATCGTAATTCTGTTTACCGGGAAATACAGCCCGCTGTTCTTGATTGCGGAACGGACGCGCTCCTTACTCTCCTTTACGGCGGCGTCGGGCAAGCCGACGAGGTCGTAGGAGACCATTCCCTTGTTTATATCCGTTTCCACTTCGACGGGCACGCCTTCAAGCCCGTTTAAAGCGAAACTCGTAATCTTTGAAAACATTTAAAATCTCCGTAATTTTTAAAAGCCCCTGCGCGTGGCAAGAGCTTTTTTAAATTTATTTAGCTTCAGCGATTTTAGCAGCTTTACCCGTGAGTCCGCGCAGGTAGTAAAGCTTAGCTCTCCTGACCTTACCTTTTCTTACGACGGTAATGGAAGCGATTTTGGGGGAATGCAGGGGGAACGTTCTTTCCACGCCTACGCCGAACGAGAGCCTGCGTACAGTGAAGCTTTCTCTGATGCCGCCGTGTTTTTTAGCAATGACGACGCCTTCGAAGTTCTGTATTCTTTCCTTCGTTCCCTCGATGACCTTAAAGCCGACCTTTACAGTATCGCCGACGTTGAACTGAGGGACTTCCTTTTTCATACCCTCTTTCTCTATAGCCTCAACCAAACCTTTCATATTAAACCTCCCGAAAATATTCAAAAGAATGTATTTTATATTTAACGACGGAAACTATACTAACAGATATTTTTTTGTTTTGCAACTCTTTTTCGGGGGTGTGTCGCAATTTTCACAAAAGAATTATTTAATTCGCCGCAAAAAGTCCGCACCGCGGCAAATCGGGGGTTAAAACCGCAATTCTACGCCGAAATTTATACTATTTTAGAATAGCCGTAGGAGTTTACGACCGCGTCGACCTTGACGCCGTTGCGGCAGAGCGGGCACTCCTGCGGAGAATACGACGAGTAATCCCCTATGTCCTCGACTCCGAACAGCTTTGTTACGGGCACGTCGCATTCGAACTTGCCGCCGAATATCGTCGCCGCCCCGACCGGCATTCCGCCGTAATACCTTATGCCCTCTATGCCGCTCTTTACGGTCTGACCCGTGGTTGCGGAAGCAGTCAGCAACAGCACGCGCTTATCCTTAACATACGGCAGGAAATTGTCGCGCAGAAGCAGTTTTTCACCCGTCAGCTCGGGCGTGATGACCGTTATGTTTTGGTTCAGATTGATACTCGAATGCGAAAGGTAATTAGCCATAAACGCTCCGACCATCTTCATACGCTCCAGACTTATGATAGTGTCGACGGGGACTCCGACGAAGCTGTCCGCAAGTATTTTCGCCGCCGCCTTTGCCGAGTTGAGCTGGGATTTCACCTGCGTCATATCTATACAGTGGCTGACGTGGGAATGTTTGGTTGCAAAGTGCCCGGGTATCACGCGGACGCTTATCTCTCTGTTTACGTGTGAAAATATTTCGTACGCTCTGTTTTCCATAAAAAGCCCCTTTCTTTTTATTCTATATCAATCGCCGTCTTTTGTCAATAGGCGGAAAATGCTTTGCACCCGACGGCGGATAGTTTTCCTTATCGATAAAATGCGTTTTCTATATGGTTGATTTTCCCGCGGAAAATTTCTATCACGTCGAAACGCACCGTGCAGTCCGGCTCTTTTCCTGCGAAATAATATTCCGCGGCGAGCGCATACCGCCTTTTTCTCGCGCCGTTTACCGCCTGCGAAGGCGCGCCGTACGAGTCGGAAAGTCTTGTCTTTACCTCTATAAACGCGATAACGTCGCCCTTTTTTGCGACGATATCCACTTCGCCGAACGGATTTTTATAGTTGCGGGCGAGAATTTTATAGCCCCTGAGCCTCAGATAGAGGCGGGCACGCCTTTCTCCCCTCGCGCCCAGCGCGGCGTTTTTACCGTTCACTGCCATTTCTTCGTAAAACTCCTGCGGTGAATCGGGCACAGCCCGAGCTCGGTTATAGCTTTTATATGTACAGCCGTGCCGTAACCCTTGTTGTCCGCAAAAGCGTACCCGGGATACAGGGCGGCGTATTTCTCCATCAATTCGTCCCTGAACACCTTGGCGACTATTGACGCGGCGCCTATCGTATAGCTCAGCGAGTCGCCCTTTATTATGCTCTTTTGGGGAATTGCTATATCCAACGTCATATTTCCGTCGGTTAAGACGAAGTCGGGCTTGACTTTCAGTCCTTCGACGGCGTTTTTCATACAGAGTCTTGTAGCCTGTAAGATGTTGATTTCGTCGATAACTTCGGGTTCTACGCGGCAAACGTTGCAGGCAACCGCCCTTTCCGCTATCTGCGCCGCGAGCTGTTTCCGCCTTTTGGGCGAAAGTTTTTTGCTGTCGTCCACGCCCTCGATGAGTTCGTCTACGGGCATAACGACCGCCGCGCACACTACGGGACCGGCAAGGGGACCCCTTCCGACCTCGTCTACGCCACAGATATATTTAAAGCCGCCGCACAGCAGCTGTCTTTCGTAAAACAGCTTGTCCATCTAAAATTTCAACCCGTTAAAATCTTCGGGCGTGTCGAGCGTGATTTTGCCCAGCCTGCCCTTTCTGAAATCGTCAATGACCGCGCGCTCGGCGTGTTCGTAATCGTACTCTCCGCCGCGCACGACAAAGCCGCGCCGCACGCACACGCGTCCGAGCATTTCAAGCGGAGTGCCGCCCGTTATTCCGTAGCGCTCTTCAAGGCGGTCGGGATATTTTTGCGATAGCTCTTCCAACAGCGCAAGCGCGATATCGTCGAGATCGAGAACGTCGTCGTTGATACTGCCGACGTAGGCGAGGTGCAGTGCGAGTTTCCGGTTTTCGAACGAGGGCGGCATCGTGCCCGGGGTGTCAAGCAATTCGAAACCGTCGAGACGTATCCACTGTTTGCCGCGCGTAACGCCCGCCTTGTCGCCCGTTACGGCACGCTTTGAGCCTGCGAGCAGGTTAATTAACGTACTCTTGCCCGTATTCGGCACGCCGACTACGAGAAAACGGAAAATTTTGTTGTAGCCCTTTGCAAGGTTTCTTTCCCGCTTTTCGGCGGTCAGTCTGTCGATTGCGGCGTTTATCTCTCTGCGCGAAGAGGAATTAGCCGCGTTTATCCTGACTGCGTTTCCCCTTTCGCCCGCGATTTTTTTGAGCAGATTGTCGGCACGCCCGTCGGCAAGATCTCCCTTGTTGAGAACGTACAGCACGGGCTTCGAGCCCGACATTTTCAGAAGTTCAGGATTGAACGAAGCCGCGGGACAGCGAGCGTCGAGGACGTATATAATGCCGTCCGCAAGCGGAACGGTCTGTTCCATCATCCGCATCGCCTTGGCCATATGCCCGGGAAACCATTGTATAGTTTTCATCTCATCACCTCAAACGCACGCGCGTAGGCGGAACCGCCGAAAAATGTCCGCGGTTATTTCAGCAGGTCAGGTCTGCGCGCCATTGTCAGTTTTTCGCTCTGCTCACGCCGCCACCTGTCGATTTCGGCGTGGTTGCCCGATAAAAGCACTTCGGGCACGGCTACGCCCTCGTATACCGCGGGACGGGTGTATTGGGGATATTCGAGACCGTTTTCTCCGAAGCTTTCGTCGACGAGCGATTCGTTCGAAATGACCCCGTCGACGTAGCGCGCTATACAGTCGCAGACGACCATCGCGGGCAGTTCTCCGCCCGTCAGGACGTAGTCGCCTATGGAAATTTCCTCGTCTATATACAAATCAATCGCGCGCTGGTCCACGCCCTCGTAATGACCGCATAGCAAAATAAGGTGTTCGTATCCGAGTAGTTCGAACGCCTTGTCCTGCTTAAAGGTTGCGCCCTTCGGAGAAAGGTAGACGCGGTGCGCCCTGCGTTCGGGGTCCGCCGCCGCCATTGCCGAGCCTATCGGCTGGGGCATCATCACCATTCCCGCGCCGCCGCCGAAGGGATAATCGTCGCACTTGGAGTGCTTGTTTTCCGCATAGTCGCGGATATTTACAACCTCTATATCGAGTTTTCCCGCATTGACCGCTTTCCCGATTACGCTGCCGGACAGCGGCGCGAACATTTCGGGGAACAGGGTCAGTATTGTGATTTTCAAACGGAAACTTCCTTGAACCGCCTGCCGTTCACCGTGATTTTTTTCGCAGCGGTGTCGACTTCGGTTATGACCCCGTCCGCGGCGGCAAAGGTAATTTCCCCCGTGCCGTTTGAAAGGGTATAGATATCGGTACGCGCGGGGGTTACGTCGCTGACTTTACCCAGCCGTTCGCCCTCTTCCGTCGCGACTTCGCAGCCGATAAGGTCGACTATATAGTATCTTCCCTCGGGCAGCTCGGGCGCGTCTTCGCGGCGAACCTCCACGTCCTTGCCGCGGATTAGCTCCGCAGCGTTTCTGTCCGCAATGCCCTTTAAACCGAGATAGGCGAACCCGCCCTGTACGCGTACGGAAAGGACGGCGTATTCAACGCCGTCTATCACGATTTTATTGAACGCTTTGAGATCCTCCGCGCAATCGGTAAGCGGTTTCACCTTGATTTCGCCGCGGATACCCTGCGGCTTTAAAACGGTTGCGATTGTAAGTTTTGTGTTCTGCATAAAGCGCTTTGTACAAGAAAAAGGCGGTTACGCCTTTTCTTTGATTTCCACTACGTACTTTTTGCTGTCGCGCGGCGTGGACGCCTTTACGAGAGTGCGCAGCGCCTTTGCGATTTTGCCCTGCTTGCCGATTACCTTGCCCATATCGGACTCGGCGAGAAGAACGGTAACTTCGATCGCGCTGTCCTTCTCTTCGACCTTGTACTCGATCTCGTCCTTCTTTTCGGCAAACTGCTCTACTACGTATTTAATTAAATCCAACATAAAAACTCCCTCGGCGCGTTAATAGGGATAGATGCGCCTTTTTACTTTTCTATTAGCGCGGTCCCTGCGGACCGCATAAGTTTACGGTTTAGTCTTTTTTCTTCTTGTTGTTGGTCTTGGGTGCGGAAAGCTTTGCGCTCTGCCCGATAACGCCCGCCTTGACAAGATAGCTCTTTACCGTTTCGGTAGGCTGAACGCCCTTCGATATCCAATCCTTCGCCTTTTCTACGTCGATATTGATTTCCGCAGGGTTCTTAAGGGGGTCTACGTAACCGATTTTATCGATATACTCGCCCGACTGCGCCTTGCGCGAATCGATTACGACGATACGGTAGAAGGGGGATTTCTTGTCGCCCATTCTTGTCAATCTCATTTTTACTGCCATAATAGTTTCTCCTAAATATATAAAATTAAAATATTAAACTAAATTCTCTTGACCCGATTGCGTCGGGTCCGCGCCGCCTTTCTTTGTGCAGTTTTTGCGCTTTCCGCACCGTAACCGCGAACCTTAGCGCTTTTTGAACGCCGGCGCCGCAACGGGGCTTTATTTTTATTTAAAACGGCAATCTCTTTCCGTTTTTGAACTGCTTCATAAGCTGTTTGGTCTGTTCGTACTGTTTTAAAAGCTGGTTTATCTCCTGAACGCTTGTGCCCGAGCCCGCCGCGATTCTCTTTTTGCGCGACGAGTTTATGATTGAGGGGTCGGTCCGCTCCTTCGGCGTCATCGAAAGAATGATCGCCTTCGTTCGCTCTATCTTGCTTTCGTCGATGTCCTCGGCTTTGACCTTGTTGCCAATACCGGGCATCATTGAGAGCAACGCCTGCGCGCCGCCCATCTTTTTCATACTTTCGAATTGGACGAGGTAGTCCTCCAGGGTGAATGCGTTGGAGAGCATCTTCTTCTGCAACTGTTTAGCCTGCTCTTCGGAGACCGCTTCCTGCGCCTTTTCTATCAGGGTAAGAACGTCGCCCATACCGAGAATGCGCGACGCCATTCTGTCGGGGTAGAAGGGTTCGAGATCGGTCAGTTTTTCGCCGACGCCGATGAATTTGACGGGTTTGCCCGTAACCGCCTTTATCGAAAGACACGCGCCGCCGCGGGTATCGCCGTCCAATTTCGTAAGGATTATGCCCGTAATCTCCAACCGCTCGTTGAAAGTCCTTGCGACGTTTACCGCAACCTGTCCCATCATCGAGTCGACCGTGAGAAGTATCTCGTGCACCTCTACGCTGTTCTTGATATTTTCAAGCTCCTGCATAAGGGCTTCGTCTATCTCGAGTCTGCCGGCGGTGTCGATGACGACCGTGTCGTATCCCATCGATCTCGCGAATTCTATCGCTTCCTGCGCGGTCTTGACGGGGTTTTGAGCGCCCCTTTCAAACACTTCCGCGCCCGCGTTTTTGCCGACTACTTTAAGCTGGTTTATCGCCGCGGGACGGTAAATATCGCACGCGACGAGCAGGGGCTTTTTGCCGTTCTTTTTTAGGTTGACCGCAAGCTTGCCGCACAGCGTCGTCTTGCCCGCGCCCTGAAGCCCGCACATCATTATGACCGTGGGGGGCTTGGGCGCCACCGCGAGTTTCTGGTTGGAGGAACCCATCAGTGCGATCAGCTCTTCATTGACTATCTTTATTACCTGCTGGGCAGGGTTCAGACTCTTTAAAATTTCCTGACCGACCGCCTTTTCGGAGACGTCGGCGCAGAACTGTTTCGCCACCTTCACGTTGACGTCCGCTTCGAGCAGAGCGACGCGGACCTCGCGCATTGCGGTCTTGATTTCAAGCTCCGTAAGTCTGCCGCGCTTGGTCAGTTTGGAAAATATATGATTTAATCTCTCCGAAAGAGACGCAAAAACTGCCATTTAATTCCCTTTATCTTTTTTTAATTGCCGCCTTGTTTTTTAATCGCCGCCTTGCCGTCGGGGTTGTATTCCGCGTTTAAAACCGCCCGCACCGAAGGGTCTTTAAGCTTTCCGCTCACCTCTCCGGAATAATCCTTGCCGATTATGGAGCAAAGCTCGTCAAGTTCGGCGGCGTGCTCGGGGTGAGCCGTACGGAATTTTTCCGCCCAACGCCCCGCTTCCGTCATCATAAACGATACTTCGAGCGAATATTGCTGCAAATTTTCAGCGACGTGAAGCTTGTTTTCGTATTCCTCAAGCTGCTTTTTGCAGGTTTTGAGACATTCCGAAACACCCTGCCGTGAAATGCCCTTCTGTTCGGCGATTTCCGAAAGAGTGAGGTCGAGATTGAAATATAGATTTGTTATTTCCTGCTGCGTGGGGGTAAGAAGTCCGTTATATATGTCCCACAACAGCAAAAACGAAAAATTATCCATACGGTGTAAAGCAATATAACTTGACGTAATGATAACATTATTGCACGACGGTGTCAAGTATTTTTACTTGTCGGGTACAATTTTTTGTATGCGTTTTAACAATAAAATTAATTTTTTAACAAAAGAATTGCCGCGGAATTTGTAAAATATTATATATTGACATAAAAGTATCAATATGTTAGAATTAACAACGTTGAGCCAATTATATACGGCGCGGCAAAGAGAGTGAATATTTATGTGTAAAGAGATCGAAGGGGTTGTTTACGACACCCAAACTTCCACTATAGACAAAAAATTCACCTACGGTGCACCCGGCGATCCCAACGGCTATGAAGAGACCCTTTACATTACGAACGACGGCAGATATTTTGTATACACCTACGGCGGAATAAATTCAAAGTACCCCGAAGAAAATATAGTCCCCATCGCAAGGGAAGAAGTCAAAAACTGGATGCTTTCAAGATAATTTTCGGTTGAAATCCGAATCTGCGGATTTACAATAAGAAAAGCCTGTTTGCAAACGCAACGTTTGCAAACAGGCTTTTGCATTATATTGTCTTTTAAATCATCCCGTCTATCCCTTCGGTTTCACCCGAAACGGTCGGGAGAGTGAATTCCTCGTCGGACCCGTCGACGCCCGTTATCGACGCCACGGTGGGCACTTCCTCCTCTTCGCCCGCGCCGCCGTCGTCAGGCGGAGAATTTTTCTTTTTATCCCTGTACAGAAGTTTTAAAAATATGGGCGTCAATATCGAAGAAACGAGTATCAGCAGCACGGTCATTATCATAAATTCCTGACCGAGCGCGTTGGCGCCCAACGCCTCGCTACTCGTTACCGCCGAAGTAACTATAAGCGCAACCTCGCCGCGCGCCATCATACCGACGCCGCCTATCGCGCTTTCGCGCAGGTTGTAGCGGAAACACTTGCAGACGAGCCCGCAGCCCAAAATTTTACCCAGGAGACCCGCGAGTACCGCCAGCGCGGCAAACACAAGTATCCTCGGGTCGAGTCCGGAAAAACTGATATTCGATATACCTATATTCGCAAAGAATACAGGGGCGAATATCGCATACGTGCAGACGTCTATCTTTCTGTCGGCGTACTTGCTTGCCCTGATATCGGTTGAAAGCACTACTCCCGCGAGAAACGCACCCGTTATGTCGGCAACGCCGAAAATTTCTTCGGCAAGCCAGCTGTACACGAAACAGACGACGAGCGAGAATATGGTGATACGGTGGGTTTCGCCCCACTTTTTATCGAACCAACGGAAGAGCTTGGAGATACCGATGCCCGCGACGATTGCAAACACGAAAAACGCCGCCACCATCACGACCGTACCGTAGATTGTGGATTTGAAGGCCTCGAAACCGTTTGCGGCAGCCTCCGCCGACCCCGAATTCGCAATACCCGTAACCACGGACAAAAGGATTATTCCTATAACGTCGTCTATAATTGCGGCGGAAACTATCGTCGTACCGAGTTTTGTGTTTATTTTGCCGAGTTCCTTGAGCACGGACACGGTTATCGCGACGCTTGTCGCAGTGAGAATGGTTCCGACAAACAGACACTGATAATAATTTTTTAAGCCGAGCCCGATATCCCCGAACGGAATAGACACCGCAAAGCCCAGGCCGAAAGGCACGACAACGCCCGCAACCGCCATAAGCACCGCGGCAAGCCCTGTCTTCTTCAGATTCTGTAAATTTGTCTCCAATCCCGCGGAGAACATAAGCAAAAGCACGCCGATTTTAGAGAAAACCGAAAGCGCGTTGTCGATGCCGCTGTTCTGCGGCAATTTAAGAAAGCTTGTATAGTCTGCTCCGGCGAATCCGATAAGCGAAAAACCAAAAAAATCGCCGAAAATTGCCGGACCTATCAGGATTCCGGCTATAATGAAGCCGAGAACCTGCGGCAAACCCATCTTTCTGAACAGAAGCCCGAAAAGTTTCGTCGTCAAGAGTATTATCGCCAGCACCATACAGAAGCCTAATGCTGTATTTCCTTCAAACATATTTCACCTGTAAAGTATCTGTAATTATTATAAGCTAAAACGAAAGAAAAGTTAAGCGATTTTGCCTACCAATAACTTATGGTTGATATAAACATTATTTTTATAAAAAATTTCTTAAAAAATTTTAGAAAAAGGTATTGACAAGCGGGAAAAGCGTGCTATAATAAAAGTACAAAAGAAAGTAACTTACAAAAAATGTTAGGCGCCAACATAATATTCGGAGTAAGCTCTTATGAAATATACGTAGCCGCGAAAGCGGGTCAAGGTTTACTTTAAGGATTGATTATCCTGAACGGTTATTTTCGAAGTGAGTTAAGTTAACGGCCGCTTCTATATGATAATGGGAAAAATTTAATTGTTGAGGAGGTAAAGCCAAATGATTCGTCTTTACTTCGCAAAGACGGTTAATAAGTAAAGGAGGTACACTCCAATGTATGAATTTGAGGTGGAGACCTGAATCCGGACACGGTTTTAGTTTCGCAGTAACGACTGCACGGTTACAATAACCAACAAGGCTTTTAAAGCACCGTGGGGATACGGTCCCGAAATTAAAATTGAATAAAAAAGTAGCTCCCTGTGCCGACGTATTGGCACAGGGAATTGTTTTGTAGATCCTTCGGCAAGCCTCAGGATGACAAAGCGGTGTCATTCTGAGCGCCAGCAAAGAATCTGCTTTTTTTCTGTCATTCTGAGCGTCAGCGAAGAATCTGCTTTTTTTGTCATTCTGAGCGCAACGCGCGGTCATACCGCTTTCGTCATTGCGAGGCAACTTGTTGCCGCGGCAATCCAGACGTTATTGTCTTTGTATAACCGTGTTTTCTGGATTGCTTCGTCGCTTACGCTCCTCGCAATGACGGATGAC
>CAYLQK010000015.1:0-19329 GCA_964385865.1 uncultured Clostridia bacterium
GATGGGGGTTGTTCCCTTTATCATAGCACCCCCATCCCTACCCTTCCCCCTCAAGATAAGGGGGAAGGCAAGAGACATTACCTTATTAAGGCTTACCCCTTTTTAAGGGGGAAGCTGTCCGCTTACGGACTGATGGGGGTAATGAGATCCTTCGGCAAGCCTCAGGATGACACAGGTCCTCAGGATGACACAGGGGATTATCCCGGCATACTGCCCCGAAACGACGCGCCTCAATTTGCATATAAATTGTTTTACGTTCATCGAGCAAGCCTCTTTCGAACCCCGAGTCGTGCCGCCGTGCAGGCAGATTATCGCGTGGTTCTCGTTTACGCAACAGCGGCGGCGCCGTTATGGCGCCGCCGCTGTAAAATTAAAGGCACGCAGTTATGCGTGCCTTGTTAATATCGATTACTTCCTGCCCGTGGAGCCAAAGCCGCCCGCCCCGCGCACCGTTTCGGGAAGCTCGTCCGCTTCCTCGAAATCGGCCGTGATATACGGCGTTATGACGAGCTGGGCTATCCTTTCGCCCGCGGAAACCGTCTGAACGCTTTCCGAGTGGTTGTGAAGCGCGACCTTCACCTCGCCGCGGTAGTCGCAGTCCACGACGCCCACTTTGTTGGCGGGGGCAAGCCCCCTCTTTGTGGCGAGTCCGCTACGCGCGTAGATGAGTCCCGCATAGCCCACGGGGAGTTCGAGCGCGACGCCCGTCGGAATGACTACCGTTGTATGAGGTTCGACGGACAGATCGCCGTCGAGACACGCGTACAGGTCCGCGCCCGCGGCGTACTGACTGCCGTACGAGGGAATTACCGCGTTGGGGTTCAATTTCTTTATAGCAACTCTCATCAGTATACCTCTGCCGTTATAAGGCAAGACCGCCGTTTATTAAACTACGGTCTTTTCGTCCCAAAGAACGATTTCATCGCGCTCCAACGACGGTTTTACGAGTATTATCCTTTGATTTGAAGAACCTCGGAACAGAAGATTGAGATCCTTTAAATTTTCCACGAATCTGCCGTCAACGAGCACGTCGAGACAGTTGAGCATTCTCAGAACGGTATCAAGGTCGCCCTTTTTCCCCGTAAGCAGTTCGGCCTCGTAATCGTAGCCCGTGAAGCACCAAAAAGATTTGTCGGGATACGCCGCCCTCAGCCGCTCTAAAAACGGCGCGAGGACTTCGGCGTTTTCGGGTTCGAACGGGTCGCCGCCGAGCAGGGTAAAGCCCTTGATATAGTCGGGTTTTAACCCGTCTATGATGCGTTCTTCCGTCTCTTTCGTGAACGCCTCGCCATAGGAGAAATCCCACGTTTCGGGATTGAAACAGTTTTTGCAGTGGTTGCGGCAGCCGCTCACGTACAGAGAGACCCTTACCCCCGGTCCGTTTGAGATATCATACCATTTTATATTTGCGTAATTCATAAAATCCTCTCACGATTATTTATTTCTGTTCTGCGAAACAAATATTCCGTGATCCGGGGCGTTTTGCCTATAAATACCGTATCGGCTTAAAGGTGCAGAACTCTCGCTTTGATTTCCTTGGTCTTACCTACGTTCCAGAAGTTTTCGCCGAGGTAACCGCAGGTCCTGCGCGTTACGTTCATCTTTCTCTGGTCCTTGTTGTGGCAGACGGGGCATTCCCATTCGTTGTCGTCGTTGATAATTATTTCGCCGTCAAAGCCGCAGACCTGGCAGTAATCGCTCTTGGTGTTGAATTCGGCGTACTGGATATTGTCGTAAATGAATTTAACGACGTCCTCCAAAGCCGTGAGGTTGTGGCGCATATTGGGGATTTCGACGTAGGATATCGCGCCGCCCGAAGAAATCTGCTGGAACTGGCTTTCGAACTTGAATTTGGAGAACGCGTCTATTTTTTCGCGCACGTCGACGTGGTAGCTGTTGGTGTAGTAGCCCTTGTCCGTTACGTCCTTTATAGTGCCGAAACGCTCCTTGTCTATCCTTGCAAAGCGGTAGCAAAGCGATTCCGCGGGCGTGCCGTAGAGCCCGAAGCCCAGCCCCGTCTCCTTCTTCCACTTGTCGCAGTGGTCGCGGAGGGTGTGCATAACTTTGAGCGCGAATTTCGAGCCCTCTTCCGTGGTGTGGGAAACGCCCTTGACAAGCTTGGTTACCTCGTACAGTCCGATATATCCCAAAGATATCGTCGAATAGCCGTTCAAAAGATACTTGTCTATCTTTTCACCGCTCTGCAATCTTGCTATCGCGCCATACTGCCAATGTACGGGGGAAACGTCGCTTGTTACGCCCATAAGCGCGTTGTGGCGGCACATCAGGGCTTCGTAGCAGAGCTGTAATCTCTCTTCGAGAATTTCCCAGAACTTCGCCTCGTCGCCCTTTGCGAGAATTCCGCACTGCGGAAGATTTATCGAAACGACGCCCTGGTTGAACCTGCCCTCGAATTTGTAGTTGCCGTTTTCATCCTTCCAGGGGGACAGGAATGAACGGCAGCCCATAGGCGAGAATACGTTGCCCTCGTAGTTTTCGCGCATTTTCTTTGCGGAAATATAGTCGGGATACAGGCGCTTTGACGAGCATTTTACCGCAAGACGTGTGAGATAATCGTATTTGCCGCCCTTGAGACAGTTGTTTTCGTCGAGTACGTAGATGAGCTTGGGGAACGCGGGGGTTACGAATACGCCCTTTTCGTTCTTTATGCCCTCGTAGCGCTGTCTCAATATCTCTTCGATTATCATTGCGTTTTCTTCGATATACTCGTCCTTGTCGTCGAGATAGAGGAAAAGCGTTACGAACGGCGACTGACCGTTGGTGGTCATCAGGGTATTTATCTGATACTGTATCGTCTGCACGCCCGCCTTCAATGCGTCCTTGACGCGCAATTCTACAAAACTGCGCTTGGTCTCTTCGCTGAGCGTGTCGCCGAACTCCTGTTCGCATTGGTTTGCGTACTTTTCGCGCGTGCGGCGCAGATATTTGCCGAGATGCGCTATATTTACCGACTGTCCGCCGTACTGGGACGACGCGACGGACGCTATGATCTGCGTGGTAACCGTGCAGGCGGTCTGGAACGACTTGGGACTTTCTATCATTTTGCCGTTCATTACCGTGCCGTTTTCAAGCATATCCTTTAAGTTGATGAGACAGCAGTTGAATATGGGCTGAAGGAAATAGTCGGCGTCGTGGAAGTGAATGGCGCCCTCGTCGTGAGCCTTGGAGATATGCTCGGGCAGGAGAATACGGCGCGTAAGGTCCTTGGACACTTCGCCGGCGATGAGGTCGCGCTGGGTAGCCGCGGTGCGCGCGTTCTTGTTGGAGTTCTCTTCCATTACGTCCTTATTGGAGTTTTTGATGAGCGAGAGTATGCTGTCGTCCGTGGTGTTGGCCTTACGAATGAGCGCGCGCTCGTAACGGTAGAGTATATACGCCTTCATAAGCTGATATTTTTGCAATTCCATCAGCTTTTCCTCTACCATATCCTGTATATCTTCAACGAGCAGTCTCTTCCTGTGGCGTGAAGCGATATCGTCCACGATCATATCTATGTCCGCGTCCGTTATCCTGTCCTCGAAATCCACCGCCTGGTTAGCCTTACCGATGGCGACGATTATTTTATTCCTGTCAAAATCCGTAGTTGTTCCGTCGCGTTTTATTACTTTCATTTATCTTTCCTCCAAATGCCGTAAAAATCGTATCGATAGTTAGTCTATCATATATCTTGTGGTTTGTCAATACTTTAAACACAAGATATTGTGTCAAAATTTTTATGTCCTGCCGACAGCCGTCCGGTCGGTGTAGATTAAAGTATATTATATACAAATCGCAAAGTCAAGCTTAGAGCCACAATATATAGTATGTTATTTTTTAACTAAGTTACAACATCTTGTGTCTGAAAATATTTTTCATAATAGACGGAAACGCGACGCTGTGATGAAAATTCCGCTCCTTTTTTATGGGAAAGAGCGAAAATAAGACAGGCCCCGCGCCGTTTCGCACAAAAAACGGTTGTGCGAAACGGCGCGGGGCTGCAAAAGAGCCTCGGAAATTAAAAATTTTAAGTGAACCTTTTCAGCCAGCTCAAATCGAGCTTCCACTCGGGAACGGCGTTGCGGCGGCGGTGCGCGGCGTTCGCCTCGCCAAGCGCCTTGCGGTATTCGGCGTAAGTTGCGCCGTTGACTTTCATAAAATGCCGCTCCGCCTCCTCGCCGCGCCCCGTAAGGGCGGTTCTGCCTATATGAATGACTTCGTGGCAGTCCCTGCAAACGGCGATGACGTCTTTCAGCCTCTGCACGGCGTTCTCCTCGTCGTACTCCCAGCGTTCGTGCGCCTCCAGCCTTTTAGTCGCAGCGCCGCAGATCATACATCTGCCGTCCGCGCGCGAATAGGCGTCCCTGCGCACGAAATCCCACTGCGCGGGGGATAAAATACTTCTTAAATTGCTGTACCAGCAGGAATCGGGTACGAGTTCTATCTCGAGTTTCATTTTAAAACAAATCTCATAATTACAGGATTGTGGTCGGAGAACTCGTACTGCGTGTGCGTTTCCACCGTGCCTTCGTACAACACCCCGATATTATCGGAGACGATAAACCCGTCTATCACGGTGCTGTAATTCACGCCCTCTTCATACGGCATCTCCGCGGCGCGGCAGGTGGCGGCGTTCAAACCCGCCTCTATAGTATAGCCCACGGCGAGCTCCGACCCGTGCAGAACGGAATTTCTGACCCATTCGGGTATCTGCTGTTCGCTTTCAAAGTAGGACAGCGCGGCGACGTCGTCCCCGAAGTAGTCGGCGATAAGGCAGTGGTTGAAGTCGCCGCCCGCCAGGACGTAATTGCCCGCGGCGCGCTCCTCGGCAAGGACGGTATTGAGCATTTCAAGCTGCTGCGCCCGAATGGTTCCGCCCTCGTCGTACGCGGACATATGCAGATTGATTAGTACGAGATACTTTTCGCTTCCCTCGACGGGGAGATAGTGTACGGAGAAACACCTGTCAAGGTCAAAGAGCTTGTCTATAAAATTGTTTGTAACGGGAAACGAGCGGCGCACGGCGCTTTTTACTCCGTATTTGGACAGCGTGAGAATGCCGCTCGTAGATTTGCCTATGGGGTCGTTGAAGGGATAAAGAAGGTATGCCGAATGGAAATTTATCGCGTAAGCCGAGCAATATGACGGTAACGCGGCGCAGATTTCGGCATACATATCTATCTTATAGCTCCTGTCCGCCACGGTGTCGACTTCCTGAAAAAAGCAGAAGTCCGCGTCTATTTCGGAGGCGACGGATATCTGACCGTCGACGTTCTTTCTCACGTCTGCGCGGCTAATGCCCTTGGCGTACTTGCCGTAAACCGCTGTGCCGTCGTTCATTACTCCCGAATCCATAAAGAAGGAATACCCGGGGGAATAGGCGCCGAAGCCGAGGTTGTAGGAGGTTATCGTGTATTCCTCGCCGCATTTCACCGCGGACGGCGCGGAGCCGTGAATTTCGAGCGCGAGACCGTCCTCTATCCTGTAATATTGCAATGCAACGTAGCCTACGTAACCGCCGACGAGCAACGCCGCCGCACCTATCAGGCAGGCGAGGACGATACAGACGATTTTTATGATTTTCTTGCTTTTCATAATCCCATAATACAACTTTTATACCGCTTTTTCAATCCTCTGAATGAAATTTTGCCCTGTTTTGCGGCAAAATTGAAAAAAAGGCTTGACGGACGCGGACGACAATGTATAAAATATAGTCGGTATGGCTGAACTTGACGTTGAAAAGATAAAGAAATGCAGGCGCGGCGAGATTTTAGGGAACGTCGCCCTTGCGGTATGCGCCGCGGCGCTCATATATTTTGCGGTGTGCTTTCCCGTTGCGAGGGCGAAGGGGTTGGCGGACCTCGAGCTGGTTGCGCTTATCACGGCGCCGATAATTCTCGCCGCGGGCGCGGCGACCGCCGCGTTCTGCAACCTTAAATACGGTTCGGCCCTTTCAAGGGCTATCGGAAGGTACGTAGTAGACGTTTTGGTAGAAAACGCCGCCGCGCTTCACCCCGAAAAAAGCTCGCTATCCTTCTACCTCACGGTGGACGAAAGGCAGGTTACCCTGCAGATAAACGACTATAAGGAGAAGATCGTATTCGACTTTTCAGCGCTCGGCAAGCTCTCCGCGGCGAGGAAGCTGGCGGTGCTTACCGAAACGGAAAACAGGCTTTGCGCAACCTTTTGCAGACTCTGCGAGCGCGGCGCGAGTTACAGGGAAGTAACTTACTGCGAGCGCGAGGGACGGCGGAAGAAGCCGGCGCGGACGGTTTACATAATCAAAGACGGCGTACCCGATCGGAAAATCTACAAAAACTATCTCAAAAATATTTGAATATCGTGCACTTATAGCCCCTGCCCTCGCGCTGCGAGGGCAGGGGCTATACCTTATTTAAGTCAGCCGTGTCTGTCTTACCGCCTTGCGCCAGCCCGACAGCAACTCCGCGCGCGTGCGTTCGGACATCCCGGGGATAAACGTGCGCCCCTGGGACAGGAGCGAGCGGATTTCGTCCATATCTTTCCAGAACCCCGCGTTCAGACCCGCTAAATACGCCGCGCCGAGCGCGGTGGTTTCGACCGCGTCGGGGCGGTACGTTGCGCACCCCAAAATATCCGCCTGAAACTGCAACAGAAAGTTGTTTTTGCTTGCGCCCCCGTCAACCGCGAGCCGCGCTATCTTCAACCCCGAGTCCTTTTCCATCGCCTGAACGAGATCGCTGACCTGATACGCGATACTCTCGATAGAGGCGCGCACTATCTGTTCGCGCGTGGTGCCGCGGGTAATGCCCGTTATCGTGCCCCGCGCCGACGCGTCCCAATAGGGTGCGCCGAGCCCCGTGAACGCGGGTACGACGTACACTCCGCCGCTGTCGGCGGCTCTTTGCGCCAGCTCCTCGCTCTCGTCCGCGGTCGAGATGAGTTTGAGCCCGTCCCTGAGCCACTGCACCACGGCGCCGCCGACGAAGACCGAGCCTTCCAGCACGTACGGAGGTCTGCCCGATTCCGACGCGCCGAGTGTGGTTACAAGTCCGTTTTGACTCTTCACCGCCTTGTCGCCCGTGTTCATCAGCAAAAAACAGCCCGTCCCGTAGGTGTTTTTTACGTCGCCCGCACTCGTGCAGAGCTGACCGAACAGCGCCGCCTGCTGGTCGCCGACCGCGCCGCAGACGGGTACGGGCGCGCCGAGAACGCTTTTATCCGTCATCCCGAAGTAACTTCCGCTCGGTTTCACTTCGGGGAGCATATTTTCGGGGATATCGAACAGGCGCAGAAGCTCCGCGTCCCATTCGAGGGTATGTATATTGAACAGCATCGTCCGCGCGGCGTTGGTGTAATCGGTCGCAAAGACTGCGCCCTTTGACAGCTGCCACATAAGGAAGGCGTCCACCGTGCCGAACAGCAGTTCACCCTTAAGCGCGCGCTCCCTCGCGCCCGGGATATTGTCGAGAATCCACTTTATCTTGGTTGCGGAAAAGTATGCGTCGGGGACAAGACCCGTCTTATTGTATATTTTTTCGGCAAATCCGTCCCTTTTGAGCCTTTCGCAGGTCTCGGCAGTTCTTCGGCACTGCCATACGATTGCGTTGCAGACGGGTTTGCCCGTATTTCTGTCCCAGACGAAGGTCGTTTCGCGCTGGTTGGTAATGCCTATCGCCGCGACGTCCTCAGCCGAAAGCCCGGCGCGAACCATAGCCTCCGCCATTACCGCCATTACCGAGCCCATAACGTCCTGCGGCGAATGCTCTACCCAGCCCGGGCGGGGATATATCTGCCTGAACTCGCGCTGGGCCATTGAAATAATGCGCCCTTGTTTATCGAATATGATGGCACGAGTGCTCGTCGTGCCCTGATCGAGTGAAAGTATATATTTTGCCATACGGATATTATAACACGCCGCCGGCTAAAATACAATACCCTAAAAGAGCCGCACGCGCTTAAAATAAGCGCGTGCGGCTCTACTCAATCGTCTTCTTCTATGAATTGTTTATGAAATTTTGCTATCTCGTCGGTGTCAAGCGAAACTTTCTGATACAGTCCTGTGCATTCGTTTGCGCTTGCGCATTCCTCGAAGATATCCTTTATCATTTTACTCGTTCTGCGCTTTGCCATATCAAAAGTATGCGCAAAAGAGTTTAATTTATCCCTTTTTTTATCAGCCTTTGACCGTGCCGCCGCGGTATGCCGCGTTTATCTCGGAAATCTCCATTTCGCCGTCTATATACGGGCGGTACAAATCATCTATCCTGCCGCCGCCGATGTTGTCGCAACCGTTGCAGAAATCGCATTCTCCGCCGCAGACTGCAAGCGCCCTCGCCACGATCTTCTCCCTCTCTTCCCTCGTCGTGTCCTTTATAAGAATAGATTTCATAACTAACCTCCTGCCCCATTATACCACGTTTACCCGAGCTTGCAATAGGTTTTTGCCGATTTTTAGGCTATAAAATAATCGTAGACAATCTTTTTTACCGCTTGAAATGCATTGACTACACCTTTAATAAGTGTTATATTATTATATAATATAAAGGAGAGAAAAAATGAAAAAAGCATTGACAGCTGCTTTTATAGCAGCCTTAACGGTTATCTCGTGCGTTTCTATGAGCGGGTGCGACCTTTTATCCCAACTGTTCGGAAATAGCGGCGAGATGGCAGAATCATTCAAGGGCGTCGTCTCCGAGCAAGATTATGAAGACGAAGAAAGCGCGGCGCAGGCGTTCCTTGAGGCAGAAGTAAACGGCAGCACAGTTTCCGCAACTTTTATTGCGTACGAAAAGGAATCGGACCTATCGGAAAGTGAGATAGCAGCGCTTAATCTCGACTTTGAAGTCGATAGCGCAGAAGTAGGCTACGTTTCTTACGACGACGGGACGGCGGTCAGCGGCAACACGCCCGTAAAAGCAGCGTTGGCGGTGAACAGTTATACAAACTACAAGCGCCAAAAACTCTACATATTCAAAACAAATGGCGCTTTCAAGTACTTTGTTCCTACGATTGCGACGGGCGAAAACCTCACCGCAAGCTACTATAGCGACGTACTGAACTATGATAGATACCGCAATTCTACCGTAACGGGCAATCTCAAGCAGTATGTATCGGTAAACGGTTATACACAGTCCACGGAAATGTCCTTTACATACAAGTTCAACGGCAGTGTTTCGACAGTAGAAATTACCATCGACGACGAGACGACCGGTTTTTATATGGTTGCCACGACGTCAGGGCTTGTAGCCGTTGTGGAAGACAATCGCTCGCAGTACGAGGTTCTTGACTTGATTTATTTGGGTCTGGGCGATATAGAATATCCCAGCGACCTTATCTGGTCGGGCGTGGTACCGTATGCCGATCATACCTACTTCGAAAAGACGGTCGACGGATTTATGATGAGAACCGACAAGTATGCTGATTTCGCATATAAGGCGCTCGAATCTATCTACGGTCAAGATGCGCTGTATATGGATATCATCAATAATATCGAATACGACGAGATAGGGTTGAACTTCACCGTACAGGACGATAACATAATCAAGGCAACCCAAGAGCTGTCGATAAGCATTCAGTATCAGGGTCAGTACGCGGATGCGGCGTCGTCTGCAGACTATAATATCAGCGATTTCGGCAAGACCACCGTAACGCTTCCCTCCGCCGCGCGCAACGCCGTTATCGGCGCGGGATACACGATATCCGATTAGTTTTAAAAGAGAATACAACCCTGCGAAGCCTGAAATCCCGTTCGGAATATCGGTTTCGCAGGGCTTTTATTTACTAAACGCTATATTATCGGAATTAGGATCGCTTTTAATCTTTCAAACTTTCGATCCATTTTTCGATATCTTTTATCGGTGTGATCAGCTCGTCGCCGCCTTCAGAGTCGAAACGCACGTCGTATCCGTCCGCAACGTACGCGCCTTTGCAGGCGGATTTCATATCCTTTAACGCGTGCCCCTTCCAGCCGCCGTGGGTCTGAAAGGGCACGACGGTTTTCCCCGCAAAATCATTTTGATTTAAAAACGTGCGGACGGCGGGCGCATATGTATACCACCAGGTAGGCGTGCCTATGATCAATCTGTCATAGTCAGATATATCGACGCCGAGCGGCTCGACGGGCGGCATATAGCCTTGTTCTACTTCGGTTTTCCCCTGATTTATAATATCTTCGTAACTGCCTTCATACGTGGATACGGTCTTTATTTCCGCAATATCCGCGCCGATAGCCTGCGCGATCATCTTTGCTATTCTTGCGGTGTTGCCGCAGGAAACCGAATAATAAACCACTAAAGTTTTCATATTACTTAACCTTTATCCTATTAAAGTCTCATTTGACGTCCGTCGGGAATTTTTTTGGAAAGCACGACTAACGTCTCGCACCACTTGGTCTGCGGAAACATATCGAACGGGGTTATGCTTTCAATCGCATACCTGCCGCACGGTCCGGCGGACTTTTTCAGTTCGCCGCCCTCCTCTTTAAGCGTGCCTATAAGCAGCCCGAGATCGCGCGCGAGCGTAGCGGGATTGCAGGATACAAGCACTATTTTATCCGCATCGGCTTGCGATATCGCGCGGACAACGCTACGCTCCATTCCCTTGCGCGGAGGGTCGCAGACTATCACGCGACGTCTTCCTGCGGTGGACGAAAGGACGCCGTCAATGCGCTCCTCCACCGTGCCGCAGATATTGAACATCTTTCCTTCAAGCCCGTTTAATTTTTTGAGTTCGTCGGCGCAGCGCGAGGCCTCTTCCACGACTTCGATGCCGTAAGCTGTTCCGCACTTCTTTGCGAGCATAGCCGTAAGCATACCTCCGCCGCTGTACAGATCGATCGCCGCCGCGCCACCGGGCGTCTCTTCGAGTACCGCGGAATAGAGCTTGGCGCGCACGTCGTCGTTGACTTGCAAAAATGTGTTCGCCCCCGCCTTAAACTTTATGCCGTTCTCTTCCGCGCCGAAAAAACCTTCGCCGCGGCATACGTGCCACTCTTTGCCGAAAATCACGTTGGTCTGCGCGGAGTTTATATTCAAAAGGAAAGTGAATTCGGCGAAGTCCTCTTCAAGCAGGGCGATGAGCGGTTTTACGTCTATTCTTTCCGTCGCGACGAGCGCAAAGATGAACTTCCCCCCTATTTCGCGCACTACTATGTGCCTGAGAACGCCTTTTCGTCCGACCTCGTCGTAGCCGCCTACGCCGCACCCGCGGGAAAATTTTTCGACCGCCGCCATTACCGCCGTTGCCCAGGGCGCCTGTATAGCGCAACTTTGCGCAGGAACTATTCTGTGGCTCCTTCTCGCGTAGAACCCGACGACCGTCGCGCCTCTATCGTCCGTGCCTATCGGGAGCGCGAGTTTGTTTCTGTAACCGTACTGCCTGTCGCAGGGCACGGTATTGCTTACGGAGAAATTTATTCCGCCTATCTTTGAGAGCGCGCTTCTCACGCTTTCGCGCTTGAATTCAAGCTGGGCGGCGTAGCTCATATGCTGTAAGTCGCAACCGCCGCACTTCATAAACACGGGGCAGACGGGTCCGACCCTTGACGGTGAGCTTTCGATAACTTTAATAAGTTTACCGTAAGCGATATCCCCCTTCGTCTTAAGCGCCCTGAAACGCACGCGTTCGCCGGCAAGACAAAAAGGCACAAACGCCGTTGTGCCCTGAATTTTAACTATTCCCTCGCCGTCCGTGCCGAGCGCTTCCGTTATTCCTTCGTATTCCCCGTTTTTTATCATAATTTTCCGTCAACTGCAACCGTTGCATAATAAGTCGCACAAGCCCGCGCCCCAAAGCTCGCAGAAGCCCATACAGCAGCATTCGGCATAGCCGTCGAATTTGGATTGCTTTTTTACGTCGTGCAGCTTTTCGCCCTCACTAACCTTTTTGAGTTGCCCGTACGCGTCCTTATATTCTTCGTTCCCGGGGTCCAGATCGATTGCGATTTCAAACTGTTTTCTCGCTTCGTTGTGCCAGTTTTTCTTTAAAAACAGCTTGCCCTGCAAAAAATGCAGTCGGGCGTCGTGCTCTTCTACGCCGTCCAGAATGCTCTGCGCCTCGTTCAGTTCGCCGCAGTCTATCAACTTTTCGGCGCGCCCGAGGGGAGTGATATCTTCTTCCATTGGGTTATTTTCTGATTCTATAGACGATCGCGTTGACGGCTATCTGACTTTTGAAAATGAGGTAGTCGTAAACGATGAAAAACAGCGTGCCGCCTATAAAGATTATATAGTAGATATATTTGTTGATAAATTCGTATATCGCAAGACCCGACTGTTCGCCGCCTATTACGCCGCCGAAGACGAGAACGTACGCGACCCAGAGGGCGAAATCGAACCAAACCGCCTTTATTAAAAACGCCAGCCACCTATTTACGCGAAAGCGTATCTGCAGGGCGTTGACGAGCGGGTGTATGCCGAAGAACATTATAAACGGCACGAGCGACCAGAACTCCATTGCCAAACCCATTACGACGGCGAGTATGACCGTACCGACGTACGCGAGGAAGCCGCCGCGGAAGAATTGCTTGGAGAGCGGCACCATCAGAGCGATAATTGCGAGCAGATAGCCCGTTGCAAGCAGAACGTTGCTCCAAAAACCGAGCAAAAGAAATATTACGGCGACTGCGCAGGAAATAGCGGAAAGGGCGATTTCGAACGACCGTGAATACTTGCGTTTACCCAAAACTACTCCTTTTTAACGGCAGCAGCCGTTGCAGAGACAGTTGACGCACATATTAATATAACAGCACTCGATGCAGGAGGCGCACCAGTTGCCCCCCATCTGATCGTCGTCGGCGGAATTCATCGTCTGACCCTGATATACCGTCTGCCCGTTCGCATTGGCGCCGTTTGCGCCGTTCGCACGGTTCTGCGCGTCGAAATTGAGCTTGTCGTTGAGCTTTTTATAGGTTTCCTTGTACTTTTCGTTGTCGGGCTCGAGCTGAATGGCTATCTCGAGCTGTTTCTTGCTCTCGTTCATCCAGTTCTTGCGGTAGAACACTACGCTCTGTAAATAGTGCCACCTGCCGCCCCGCTCGTTGAAGCCGTCGAGGACGCGCTGCGCCTCGTGAATGTCGCCCGAACGTATCAGCTCTTCCACCTTTGTAAATGAGCTTTCGCCGTCAGCCGCCGCGTTTTCTGACAGCTCGCCGATGAGTTCGTTATAAGCGTTCTCTATTTTAGTCAGCATCGTTGCGGCGTTGTTGCCGATTTCGCCGTCCATAAAGCGTTCTTCGAGGTATTTCTGCCTCAGCGCGTCGTAAGCCGCTTTGATTTCTTCCTTCGTCGCGGTCTCGTCAAGCCCGAACAGTTCAAGATTTTTCTTGTTCATTATCTCTTTCCTTTTTCTTTTCGGCACAGCCGCATTTTATCAGACTCCTCGTTTTCAGCGGTATTCCGCGCAGAATTATGTTGTCCGTAAGATCGTGGTTGAACCTGAAATTAATATTCGCAAGTCTTTGGCGCATATCCGCAAAGAGCGAATCAAATATAAAAGTCAGCTCGCCGTAGTTTTCGTTCACGGCTTCAGCCTTGGTATCCTTTCCGAATGCGTTATACAGTACGTTATACCTCTTCTTTTTGACGTCCTTGTCGTAATCGTCCAGCGCGTCGGCGAGGTATACCCATTTACCGAGATCGTAGAACAGCCGTTCCGTGTCGTCGGTGGAATATTCTTTCAGCGCATAGACGGACAGCAGCCGCATCATTTCGGCGGAAGGCTCGCACGCCATATCGATCACGGCGCAGTTCGCCCGTTCGAGTTCGGACTGCCTTTCGAGCTGGCTGCGGATAATCTCCACCGCCTCCGCGTGCTTTTTTGCCGCGCGCTTCATTCCTTTTTTGTAGAGGCGCCTGAACACGCCCTTCGGGTCGCCGTCCGCAAAATCGTCGCACAGCTTGTAGTACGCAAGGGCGGTATTGATACAGCCGATGAGTATCGTGGTGTCGTCAACGGCGGCAATCGGGCGGCGTCTTACGGGATGAAGCACGCAGTGCGCCTTCTCTATCTTTACGTCCTCGCAGCGGATATTATGAACTAACGCGGACATAAACGCCATATCGTAGGTAAGCGCGGTGCGCGCCGTCTCTCCGCAGCCCTTTTTGATACTTTTACACAGACCGCAATACAGCGCTTTGTACAGCGTCTCGTCCTTTATAAACAGATACGGCCTGTCGGGATTGATATAACCAAACATTGAAAACTACGCCCTTGAGGACTTATAACTGATAAAAACCTATCTTTTTGTACACCTTGGCAAGCGTTTTTCCCGCCGCCCCCGACGCGCGTTCCGCCCCCGATTTCAGGACGGAATTCAGATATCCCTTATCGCAAAGCAGCCGCGCTTGTTCCGCCTGAATGGGCGCAAGCTTATCCGCGACCGCCTCGCCTACGGCAAGTTTGAATTCGCCGTAGCCCTTGTCTTTAAAATCCGACTCCGCCTCCGCCATAGTTTTGTCCGCAAAAACCGAGTATATCGACAGCAGGTTGCTTACGCCGGGCTTGTTGTCGGGGTCGTAACGCACCTCTGCTTCGCTGTCCGTTACGGCGCGCTTGAACTTGCGCAAAACCGTTTCCCTGTCGTCCGACAAAAAGATAGCGCCGTTGGGGTTATCGCCCGATTTGGACATCTTTTTAGAGGGGTCCTGCAAGTCGTTTATCTTCGCCCCGACCTTCATATATATTCCCTCGGGAACGGTGAACGTGGGGGTGTAGGCGTTGTTGAACCTCTGCGCGATATCGCGCGCGATTTCGAGGTGCTGGCGCTGGTCCGCGCCGACGGGCACGACGTCAGTCTGATAGAGCAGAATATCCGCCGCCATCAGGACGGGGTAGTCCATAAGACCCATATTTATATTATCGGCGTGTTTTTGGCTCTTATCCTTAAACTGGGTCATTCTTTCCATTTCGCCGACGTAGGTGAAGGTATTCAACACCCAACACAGCTCCGCGTGCGCGGAGACGTGCGACTGAAGGTACATTACGCACTTTCCGGGGTCAATGCCGCACGCGATATACAGCGCGAGCAGCGATAGGGACTTTTGCCTGAGCTCGGCGGGGTTCTGCCGCACGGTTATGGCGTGCATATTGGCGATTGCGTAAAAACAGTCGTAGTCGTTTTGAAGGGCTACCCAGTTTTTGATTGCGCCGAGGTAATTGCCGATCGTGAGATTATTTGTGGGTTGCACCGCCGAATACAGCGTCTTTCTTCTTTCTTCCATATTCTTCCGATAATCAGTCTTTATTCTTCTCCGTTTAAATGATAACATATCCTGACATAAAAAGCAAAGATTTTTTTAATAATAGCGGTATAATCACCAAACTTAACCGCTTTTATCACTTCTAATACACAAAAACGGCCGCCCGCCGCGCCGCCGGACACGCCCAGACCGAGCAATACGGACTCCCTTATCCTCCGCTTGTTTCTCCGCGCCCTGCGCTTGTCCGCGAGATACGTGAAAAACGTTATTATGCCCATTGCAAGGATAACGCAAAGATAAATTATAAGAAACCGCTTCATAACTTCATTATATACGGCTAAGATTGTCAGGTCAACCGTTTATTAAACCGCCCGACGGTTGAAAATCAACCGTCGGGCGGATCTCTTTAATTTATATCTTCCCTATTTAACGAACGAAAGAACTTCGTCGAACAGTTTTTTCCTGTCCGCCACCCTGTTGAAACGCACTTCCTTGTCGCGCAGGGTCAAAAGGCTCTTGGGTACCTCCATCGCCGTTGCTGCGTGCAGCCGTTTGATGCCCTTGAAGCTGTCCTTGACGTCGTTTCCCGTTACCGCGTAAAGTACGTCCTGGGGAAATTTGTAAGGGCTTGCGGTGGAGACTATCACCATTTTGGTCCCGTCCTTCTTGTTCTTTTCGAACCAGTCGACGGCGACCTTCATCGCACAGCCCGTGTGCGTATCCATTGTGTAGCCCGTATCGACGAACACGTCGTACATAGCCTCCACGCACTCCTCTTCGTTGGCGTATCCGCCGTCGAAAGTCTGATTTATTGCGGCAAGCTCTTCCGCGGAGATCTCGTATTTGCCCTCCGTCTTCAAAGCCGACATACGCTTTGCCGTAAGTTTGTGGTCCCTGCCCGAAATCTCGAAAATGAGGCGTTCAAGATTAGAGGAAATGAGTATATCCATCGACGGCGAGGTCGTCTTGTAAAATTCGCGGTGCACATCGTAGACGCCCGTCGCAAGGAAATCCGTAAGAATATTGTTCATATTCGACGCGCAGTGAAGTCTCCTTACAGGCAGCCCCATCTGCTTGGCATAGTATGCCGCAAGGATATTGCCGAAATTGCCCGTGGGGACGGTGAAGTCCACTTCCTCACCCATCTTTATCTGATTGGACGAGACGAGGTCGAGATACGCCGAGAAATAGTAAGCTATCTGCGGCGCGAGCCTGCCGAAGTTTATCGAGTTCGCCGACGAGAGTCTTACGTTGTTTTCCGCAAGAGTCTTTGCATATTCTTCGCCCGAGAATATCTCCTTGACGGCGGACTGGCAGTCGTCGAAGTTGCCCTTGACGGCAACGACGTTGACGTTCGCGCCCTCCTGCGTGCACATCTGCAATTTCTGCATTTTTGAAACGCCGTCGTTGGGATAGAAGACCATTATCTTTATGCCCTTGGCGTCCTTGAAGCCCTCTAATGCGGCCTTGCCGGTGTCGCCCGACGTGGCGACGAGGACGAGTATATCCTCTTTTATGCCGCAGATATCGCAGCCCTTCCTCAATAGATAGGGAAGCACGGTGAGCGCCATATCCTTAAACGCGCAAGTGGGACCGTGGAACAGCTCGAGTATGTAGACCCCGTCGTCCAGACGAACGAGCGGCGCGGGATCGCTGCCCTCGAATTTGGCGTACGCCGCTTCGCAGGCGGAAAGCAGTTCCTTTTCGTCGTAGTCGTCAAGGTATTTCATTAAAATTTTGGTCGCGCGCTCGGGATAGCTCATTCCGAGCATAGCGTCAAGCTCTTCGGCGGTAACCCCGGGAAATTTTTCGGGTACGAACAGCCCGCCGTTTGCGGAAAGCCCCTGAACGATGGCCCTTGCGCCCGTAACCTTTTCGCCGCCTCTCGTGCTTATGAAATTCATTGTTTTGTCCTCTTGTCCGAATTTAGAAGACGCCTCTATCCCGACCGTAATTAAAAAATAACGGCGCAAAAAAGCTTTGCGCCGTCGTCTTGAAATATGCCGTGATATTAAGCGTATTTTGCAACGAAGTCGGGTAATTCCTCCTTCGCACAGCTGCAAGTAATCGTAATTACTATTCCGTTGTCTGCCGATATTTTATCGAGCATATAGAATATGCCTGCAAGTTCCGAAAGGTTCTTGCCGGTGATGCGGGCAATGCCGTCTATGTAGATATATTCGTTGTCGTAGTTGCACGCCGCTATGCCCTTGACGAATCCGCACAGCGCGTCCTCGCCGGCTATGGACCAGTCCTTGACGTCTATAAAGCGCACTTCGCGCCGTATGTCGTAAATATATCTCTTCGTATCGGTGATAAACACGCTTAAACCCTTCGCATTCTGCACTTCGGCGTTAGCCGTCTGGATAAGCTGTTTCGTCTTGCCCGTACCTTTAGGTCCGTATATCAGTTTTATCATTGAAAATCCTCCTGACGCTTTGTTATATGTGTATTCATTTTATCAAGAAAAAGAAGGAATTTCAATACCTTATTAAAAATTTCTTTAAATTTTTATCGCAAATATTACTCTACTTCCCTTGCGAACTCCGCAATACGGTCAAGCCCCTCGCACATATCTTCCATAGAGAGCGCGTAGGAAAGCCGTATAGCGTCGTCGTCGCCGAAACATACGCCGGGGGTCGCCGCAACCTTTTTGCTCTCCAAAAGGATGTCTGCAACGTCCATACTGCCGTGGATCTTTTTGCCCCCGTATTTTTTGCCGTAGAGATTGTCGCAGAGAAGCATTACGTAGAACGCGCCGTCGGGCTTTACGTAGTCGAGACCGAGTCCCTTCATACCGTCGAGCTTTTCAATCATCTTTTCGCGCCTTTCGCCGAAAGCCCTGAGCATTTCGCGCATCGGCTTGTCGTCGCCCTCGAGGGCGGCAACCGAAGCGTACTGCGTCATAGTGTTTACGTTGGAAGTCGAATGGCTCTGGAACGAGGCTATCGCCTTTGCGAGGTTCAGGGGGCAGGCAAGGTAGCCAAGCCTCCAACCCGTCATTGCGTAGGATTTGGAAACGCCGTTGACGACGATGGTCAGGTCCTTCATTTCGGGCGAACTTTGGGCGATGGAGAAGTGCGTTTCGCCGCCGTATATCAGCTTTTCGTAGATCTCGTCGGAAAGCACTATTATATTATGCTGAACGCAGACCTCCGCAATCGCGCGTATCTCGGGTTCGGTATACACCGCGCCCGTGGGGTTGCAGGGGCTGTTGAAAATCAGCATTTTCGTATGCGGCGTTATCATATTTTCTATCTGCGCCGCAGTAACTTTGTAGCCGTGGCGCGCGGTAGCCATAACGTAGACGGGAACGCCGCCGCAGCTTTTGACGACTTCGGGATATGTAAGCCAATAGGGCTTGGGAATAAGTACTTCGTCGCCGGGATTGATCGTTGCGAATATAGCGTTAAAGATAGAGTGCTTTGCGCCGTTAGATACAATTATCTGCGAGGGGTCGTAATCTAAATCGTTGTCGGCTTTAAGCTTTTTTACAATCGACTTTTTGAGCGCGGGAAGACCTGCCGCCGCCACGTATTTGGTATGACCTGCGTCCAGCGCGTCCTTCGCCGCCTGTACGATGTGCGCAGGGGTGTTGAAGTCGGGTTCGCCCACGCCGAAATTTATCACCTTTTCGCCGGCGGCTTTAAGTTCGTTCGCCTTTGCGGAAATGGCGAGCGTCATCGAGGGCGCTATAGCGGAAACCCTTTCCGATACCTGTATCATTGAAAACTCCTCCTTGCCGTTTATTGCCAAATTATAACAATTTTAACCGAGAATAATTATACAAAACCGACCCGCATTTTGCAATAATTTGAACATAATTTGCGGATTGACGCAATTTTTGTGAATATTATATCCACAAATGAAATTTTTTTAAATTTTCGGCAACGGTTTTTTTAAAACGGCAAGATTATTTAAGGCAATAAATTTAAACCGCCGCGGCGAATGCCGCGGCGGTTTAAAACGTATTAAAAAATCAGAGGTGATGAATAAATAAATTGTTATCCTCTCTGCAAAGCATCGGGCTTGCGCCCGCGCGCAGAGGCGACGAGTATGTTCGTCATTCTGACTTGTCGTGTCATTCTGACGCTTGCGGAAGAATCCCATAGTTTAACGAGATCCTTCGCTCAGGATGACAAACTGCCCGGGA
>CAYLQK010000016.1:0-18281 GCA_964385865.1 uncultured Clostridia bacterium
AAATATTTCTCCGCGAGAAAGTATTTGAAATAATCAAATTGTAAAAACGTATAAATAGCCCGCCGCCGTTCGGTATATCCGAACGGCGGCGGGCTTTATATAATTAAGTTTCAACTTTAATTTTTTGCTGTTAACGTTTATTTTTCATTGATTGGATAAAATTTTTCATACATTCGCAAGGCTTTCCGTCTTTGTCGTAGCCCGTGTCGTTGCAAATTTTGCACGAATATTCGGGTTCGAACTCCGCCTTGTCTATCCCGAGTTCTGCAAGCCGCCCGTCGCCTTTCGTTTCAAGCTCTTCAATGCGCTTTGAAATGCGCTCGGCTTTCGCCGCGTCGCGAATCTCCGCAAAGGCAAGCTCGATAGACAGCTCGTTCAGCTCGCGGTAAATCTCCCCGTAGACTTCGTCCGAAACGGCTCTTTCAAGCGCCTTTTCGGCCTTCTCCTCGGCGGCGTGCCTTAAATCGTAAAAGTGCCGTTCTATCTCCGCGCGGTCCGTTCTGCCGTCCGCCGCGTCTTTTGCCGAAGCGGATGACTTTTGGATTTTATCGATACTGTATACCCCGTCGTTTTTCCAGGATGAAAGTACGCTGTTCATATATGCGGTAGGGTTGGATTTGCCGCAGGAGATTTTAGCCGCTTCAAGCAACATTTCGTCTGAAAAATTCCAGCTTCTCCACCTTGCAAGGCTCTCCCTGTCCCAGGCGATTATCTTTCTTGTAAGTCCGCATACCGACAATATTTTGCCGATAAACTTGTCTTCGGCTGTCAGCTTGTCCAAGTAACTGCTCACGCTGACGTCGGCGACTATTCCCTCGTCGTAAATGCGGAGTATAAACGCGTGCATATCTTCGAAGGAATTCTTTCCGTGTCTGAAACAGTATTCCGCAATCTTTTTCATACACCCGAAAGTATAGCCGTAATCGCACCATACGTTGGTGTAGTTTTCTATATACGGCGCGGAATTCTGCATATAGACGCCCAGCGTCCGCGCAATTTCAAGCGTCGCGTTGTACACCGAGTTCTTGTTTTTGCAGTAATCCTCAATCTCTTTAACGTCGAACTTTTTGTTTTTATACAGCTCCCCGAGCGCGCCGTCCAGCTTCTCGCAGTTCTTCGCCTTGAAAAACTTCGCCGCCGCGCAAATCGCGTTCTCGTCAAAGCCGAGTTCCGCCGTCCATTTTTTGTATAGTCTGTCGTCGTCGACGTCCGGCTGTTTTTTAATGCCCGCCGCGGCGAATATGCGTATCAGCGCGGGCGTGGAGGAGGTGTAGGCGGAAAGTTTTTCGTCCACTTTCTTCGCCGTGATAACGCCCTCGTCCGCAAAGCTTTTGGCTACTTTCTTTATGTACTGCAACCTTATGTTGTCGCCCTTTAAATTCACGCAGTAGTTGATTATCATAATCAGCGCGTTCTGCTCGAACCCGTATTCCTCCAAAAGGAAGAAATACTCCCTGAACTCGTTCGTGGAAATCATTCTGCCCTTTATGATATTCTGCACGTTCTTCGTGAAATCGGCATACTTTTCGGGTTTGAATTTCTTGGGCGCGCCGTAAAGGTTTTCCGCGTCGAGAATCTTCACCTCGAACGGCGACAGCGACAATACGGAGACGAGTTCGAACTCTTCAAGGTATTGGAAGTAGCCTTTTAAATCCTCTTCGTCAAGAGAGAGACACTTCGCCATATCCTCGAGCGTGTAGGATTCGAGCCCGTTCTGATAGATATAAAGCGCAAAGAGGTACACCTTTACCGCGACGGGTTCCAGGACGGGCAGATATTTAGTTATAAACTTGTTCTCCACGCTTGTAAAAGACTTTTTCGCAAGCTCGTCGGAAACCGAAATTAAAGGCATTTTCCCAAACTCCGCTTTAACGCTTGATTTATTCTCCGAAAAGGACTATAATAAATCCGATAAACAATATTATAATTATATAAACGAAAAAAATCAAATATATTTGTCGTAAATTGGCCGCATTTTTCAGGGCTTCGAATGAAAATATTACACACTTCCGATTGGCATATCGGTAAAAAACTTATGGGTAGGGAACGGTATGACGAATACCGCTCCGTCCTCGCCGAAATCAGCTGCATATGCGAAAGCGAGGGGGTAGAACTTGTGCTCGTCGCAGGCGACGTGTACGACACCTATACGCCTTCGGCGGAGGCGGAGCGCATTTTCTATGACGGCGTAAAGCAAATAGCGAAACATTCCGCCGTACTCATTATCAGCGGCAACCACGACGACTACGTCCGTCTCACAGCCGCGGCGGGCTTCGCCGAAGAGCTGAACGTTTACATTGTGGGCAACAACTTGCGTGAAATCGGGTGCGATACTTCATTCCCCGTCCGCCCCGTGGAGTCGGACAGCGGCTATGCCGTATTCGAAAACGCCGTCGGGGAAAGGGTCTATATAAATATCCTGCCCTATCCCAACGAAGCGCGTTTCAAAGAGGGCAAATCAGACGAAAGTTTCGAAGATAAGATGAACCGCTGGATCTCTTTCGGCGAACGCGGCAAACAAAAGCCCGAAAACGCGGACATACCGTCAATATTTCTTTCGCATATCTTTGTCGCGGGCGGAAAGGTCTGCGACGGCGAGCGGGAGATAGACCTCGGCGGTTCGCGCGTAGTGGGCGCTGAAATGCTGCCGCCGAGCGACTATTGCGCGCTCGGACACTTGCACAGACGTCAAAATTTGAGCGGTAACGCATATTACAGCGGCGCGATAATGCAGTTTTCATTTGACGAGGCGGGCGCGGAAAAATCGGTAAACGTGTTCGATTTGACGCGGGACGGGGTAAAGAATTTCAAGCGCGTACCGCTGAACGGCGCGAGAAAACTCATAAGATTGCAGGCAAACGGGGCGGAGGACGGCGTGCGCCTCTTAAAATCCAACGAAGAGCGCTTTGTGGAACTTACGTTGAACCTTTCGGCGCCGTTGACCCCTCAGGAGAGTTCGGCTTTGCACGAATGCGAAAATCTCGTCTCGTTAAAGGCGGACGTTGCGGCCCCCGACGCTGATTTTTCGCGCGTTTCCAATAAGGACAAAAGCTCGTCCCAGCTGTTTTCCGAGTTTTACAGGTCGCGGTACGACTGCGATCCCTCGGCGGAGCTGCTCGCGCTCTTTCTCAGCTTGACGGAGGAAGAATGAGACCTGTCAGATTGAAATTTAAAGGCATCAACAGCTTTTCCGAAGAAACGGAAATCGACTTTGAAAAACTTGCTAAATCGGGTATTTTCGGCATATTCGGCGACACGGGCAGCGGCAAGAGCACTATTTTGGACTGCATCAGCTTCGCGCTGTACGGCAGGGTTGAAAGAAGTAAGGAAAAGCTGGATATAATAAATTACCGCAGCGACGCCGCGGAAGTTTCCTTCGAATTTAATGTGCTCGGCGAAGGCGTCCGAAGACGTTATCTCGCCGAACGCAGTTTAAAGCGGAAGAGCGGACTTCACAAGGCAATGCTTTATGAAGACGGCGAATGCATCGCCGACAACGCCACCACCGTAACGAAAAAAATAACCGAAATTCTCGGCGTGGACGCGGAGGATTTCAGAAAATGTATAGCTTTGCCGCAGGGCGAATTTTCACAGTTCGTTAAATCCCAGCCCTCGGAAAGAATCGCGCTCATAGAGCGGCTTTTCTCGCTCTCTAAATACGGCGACAGGCTGAAAGAGCGCATAAAACAGCGTGAAAGCGAAGCGGAGCTCGCCTATCAGACGGTCTCGGCAAAGCTCAGCCTGTATTCCGACGTGTCGGAGCAGACGGTGGGGGAAGTCAGATCCCGCATAGCGGAAACCTCGCGGCAGATTGAAAGGCTGTCGGTTGAAAGCGCCGAGGCGGAGAGGGAATACGAAAGCATAAAATCGCTCGGCGAAAAGTATGCGCAGCTTTTGGATACCGACAAAAAACTCGGGGAACTCAAGAGGTCCAAACCGCTTATAGACCGTCTGAAATCGGGCTTGAAGGCCGCGCCTTTCTGTAAAACGGCGGTTGAATGCGACAAGTCGATTGCGGAAAAAACGCAGACGGCGGCGGAACTTGCAAGACAGCTGAACGGGCTGATTGCGCGCATAAACGAAGTAAATTCGTCAATTTCCGCCCTTTCCGTGAGGATGGAAGAGGGCAAATTCGACGAAACGATAGAGCGCTGCATAACGCTTGCGGCAAAATATTCTTCCGCGGAGGGCAAGGGTGAAAAACTTTCCCTTCTCGAAAAACATCTCGCCGTAAAGCGGGGTCAATTCCGCGGCGCGGAGGCGAAGCTCGCGCAGCTCAGACTCGCGCAGGACGAGGCGCAAAAGGCGGTTACGGAAGCCGAAACCCGTCTTTCCGACGCAGGGCTGCAAAATCTGAAAGATCTGATATACGTCGACTTCAGGGGCGCGTTTTTAAAGGAAGAGTACGTCAGCTCGCTCGACTACTTCGCGGGTCTGAAAGGACAGTTAAACTTCTTTAAGGACGACTCCGAACTGTATTCATTCATTTCGGACGATATAAAGCGACGGACGGACGATTACAAGGAAAGGGTTCTGCACGTAAAAGATTTCAGTCTTGAAAGGGCGGACGGACGGCTCGCCGCATACGAAGAGGCATATTCGGGGCGGGAAAAGCTGATCGATTGCCTCAATGCAAAGAAATCCGCTTTAAAGGATGCTGAAACGGCGGTAAACGACTGCCTCCGCGATATGCAGACTATCAGGGACGAGGGAAACCGCCTGCGTTTGCAGTCCGACGAGATAAGGGCGGAGCTGGTAAAAATATACGGCGCGGAATGCAGGGACTACGCCGCCGCCGAGAGAGAGAATAACGATAAACTCAGCCGCGTAAGGGCGGAAAAGAGGGAGCTTTCCTCAAAGCTTGAGTCCTCGAACAAACAACTTTCCGAACTTATTTCGGCGCGCGCCGAGACGGAAGCGAAGATAAATTCCTTGACTTCGGAGACGCAATCGCTGCGCGAAAAGTTGCGCGTTGCGGTGGAAGAGTCGGGGCTTGGCAGCTACGAAGCCTGCAAAGCCCTCGCCGCCGAATTCTCGGGGATATCCGACGTTGAAAGCACGGTTGAAGAATACGGCGCACAGCTCAAGTCGTTGACTATGCTGCGGGGCGAGCTTTCCGCAACGGCGGGTATAGACGGTTTTTCGCAGGAAAAACTTACTGCCGCCAACGAGCGCAGAACGGCCGCGGCTAATTCGCTTGCGGGCTCGCGAGAGGCGCTTGCCGTGCTCGAATCCGACCGCAGAAAGGCCGAAGCGCGCCTGTCCGAAAAGAACGGGCTGACGACGGAGTTTACCCAAGCGGAAAGCCGCCGCAACCTGATAGCGGGGCTTAAAGAGGTAACAAAGGGCAATAAATTTATAGAGTTTATTGCAAACGAATATCTTTACGATATATCCTCGCTTGCTTCGTCCACGCTTCTCACCCTGACGGACGGCAGGTATTTTCTCACCTACACAGACACGTTTTATGTGGGCGACAACTTCGACTGCGGCAATTTAAGGGGTGTGAACACGCTTTCGGGCGGCGAAACTTTCCTCGTTTCCCTCTCGCTCGCGCTCGCCCTGTCCCGTACGATATGCGCATCGCTCAAATCAATAGAATTTTTCTTCCTCGACGAGGGTTTCGGCACGCTTGACGGCGCTTTGGTAGACACCGTTATGAACGCGCTCGAAAAGCTGAAAAGCTCGAACTTCACGATAGGCGTAATCAGCCACGTCGAGGAATTGAAACACAGAATAGACAGCAAAATAACCGTATATAAAGCGACTGAAACCCGCGGTTCATACGTGCAACTCAGTTGCTGAGGAGGAAAATTTGCCTAATATCATAACGCCTTTGACGCTTTGGAACAACTTCGACGATTCTCTGGACGTCGCGGCTATCAAGCTGGATGAAAAGGTCAGCGACGGAATAAAGTTCGAATACGCGAGCTTTCTCGGCCGCGAGACCGGCGAGGGCAGGGTCAAGGTATACGGAGTATACGCCTGCAATGCCGAAAATCCTTCGTCCGAAACAGTACTCATATTCCCCGACAGCGAGGACACGGTCGACGAGGAGCTTTTAAAACTCTTCGTAAAGCGCGGCTATTCCGCCTTTATGGTTGATTACCGCGGCGAATGGGAAGGCGCAAATATATTCACGCTCTATCCGCGCAATATAGACTATGCGAACACGGCAAGGTGCGGCAGGCGCAAGGATTACGTCGACGAAACCGCAGATAAGACCTGCTGGTACGAATGGGTCGCGGTGGGTATTTACGCAAGGAAGTTCGTCGTTGCGAGAAGCGGCAGCGACAATATCGCCGTAGTGGGACTGCGCGACGGCGGCGAAATTGCCTGGAAGTTGGGCGTCGCAAGTAAGTTCTCGTGCATAGTTCCCGTATGCGCCGCGGGCTGGAAGGCGTACTCCGGCGCAAGCAAGTACAGACCCGACGAACTCACTCTCGACGAGGAGAGATACCGCTTTATAGGCGGAATCGACTCGCAGGCATACGCGCCTTACGTTAGGTGCCCCGTGCTTATGCTCTGTTCCACAAACGACCGCAAGTTCGATTACGACCGCGCGTTCGATACGTTTTCGAGGATAAACCACGACTACGCCGACGAAAGCGTCATCAACTATTCGATGCGCTTCGATTCTTCCATCGGCGAGAAGAGCACGTCGGATATGTTTATGTATCTCGACAAATATCTCAAACACCGCCAGGTGTTCATTCCGAGACCTGCCGACGTCAACGTCTCGGTGGACGAGGAGGATAACCTCGTAGCGACGGCGTCGTTCGACGGCGAAGGGGTTGTCGAAGAGGCGGGAATGTTTATGGCGGAGGACTGCGCCGAATCCTCCATAAGGGAATGGGCGGCGTGTCCGCAAAAGCGCAAAATTTCCGAGTCCGAGCGGGAATTTTTCCTGAACGTCTATGAAAAATCCACCTACGTTTACGCCCTTTGCTACGCAAAGTATACGAGCGGGTTTACGGTCTGGTCGAGGATAGTCGTCAAAAAACTCAGCGGAAAATTCAGAAATATGCAGGGCAAGTGCCGCGTGATGTTCACTTCGAAAAACGGCGCGGACGGCTTCTCTGTGACTGATATCCGTTCGTGCGCCGTCGGCGGAATTTTCTTCCCCGAAAACTCTGCTATGCCGCAGATAGTTACCAAGGGAAAGGGAATAAAGGGCGTATACAGCCCCTGCGGACTCACCACTTACAGGATAAACAATCCCAAATATTCGCCCGAAGAGGGCAACGTGCTTAAACTTGACGTATACTGCGATGAAAGCTCCGAGATCACGTTCACGCTCGAGGACGTTTCCGGCGGTGAAACGTACAGATACAGCCAAAGCGTACTTGGCGGAGTATGGCAGAGTATAATTTTGGAAAGTAAGATGATTAAAACCGCAAACGGTACCGCTCTCGCCGGGTATACGCAGAACCTCAGGCTGAGTATTGCGTGCGGCGTGCCCTACGCGGTAAACAATGTTATGTGGCTTTGACGGATGTTTAAAACGGTAAAGAAGTGCTTATACGTTAAGGAAAACGACTCAAAACTGAATATTTTTCTGAACGTCCTGATAATAATCATTATTTTTGCGATTTTCGCCGACGTGCTGTTCAAGGTCAATTATTCGGGCATATACGTAATTGGTAATTCAATGGAGCCCACTCTGACCGACGGCTCATATCTGTACGTCGACAGGAACGCCACCCCCGATTACTCCGACATAGTCGTCGTTTACAAGGGGGGCGGCTCCGGTACGACTATTATCAAGAGGGTGATCGCGATGGGCGGCGACAGAGTCTATCTCGACCACGGCGCGCTGTATCTCAAAAAATCGGGCGAGACCGAATTCGCGCTTATTTTTGAGAATTACGTCGACCCCGACTACAACGACCCGTCAAACAGTTATAACACCTTCCCGACCGTCAACGGTCAGCTTGATACGGAGGGATATCTCGTGGAGGAGGGGTGTCTGTTCCTGCTCGGAGACAACAGGAACGTGAGCGCGGACAGTCGGCAGGACAAGGGCACGAGTTACCCACTTACAAACCTCTACGGCGTAGCCACGGCGTGGTCGCTGAACAATCTTAAACTGATATCCGCAATTTACAAATATTTTCACTTTGACCTCCCCCGATATTTCGGGTTGTCAAACTAAATAAAAATATAACGGAGATAAATAATATGCGCGCAGTTGTAACTGTCGTAGGAAAGGACAAAACAGGTATTATAGCTAAAGTCAGTGCGTTCCTCGCCGAACGCGGAGTAAACATACTCGATATCAGCCAGACCATTTTGGAAGATTATTTCGCGATGATAATGATAGTCGATTTATCGGGTTCGACGACGCAGCTCTCCGCGCTTTCGGAGGAGTGCGCCGAAATGGGCGGAAAGATAGGAATGTCCATTCATATTCAGCACGAAGAAATTTTCAACGCAATGCACAGCGTTTAAGGGGCGGATATGTTTAATTACGGCGACGTATTGGAAACAATAAATATGGTTGAGAGGGAACACCTCGATATCAGAACGGTAACAATGGGCATATCGCTGCTTCCTTGCATCAGCGGTTCGGCCGAAAAGACGGCTCAAAAGGTATATGATACCGTCTGTAAAAGGGCGGAAAACATAGTAAAGGTTACGGCGGACCTTTCCCGCGAATACGGAATCCCCATCGTAAACAAGCGCGTATCGGTTACGCCTGCGGCGCTCGTCTGCGCGCCCTTCGGCGATAAGTCCTACCTCATAGGCAAAGCTCTCGACGACGCGGCGGTCAATCTCGGCATAGACTTTCTCGGCGGCTATTCCGCGCTCGTTCACAAGGGAATGGCGGACTATGAGCGTCAGTTCATCGCCACTATCCCGCAGGTGCTTGCGGAAACAGAGCGGCTGTGCTCGTCCGTGAATATCGGTTCTTCAAAATCGGGCATAAATATGGACGCCGTCGCTCTTATGGGCGAAATAATAAAGGAGACCGCGGCAAAGACCGCAGACAGGGACGGCTTCGGCTGTGCAAAACTCGTCGTGTTCTGCAACGCGGTTGAAGATAACCCGTTTATGGCGGGCGCGTTTCACGGCGTGGGAGAGAGCGGCACGGTAATAAACGTGGGCGTTTCGGGCCCCGGCGTCGTGCAGCACGCGATAGAAAGCATACCCGACGCCAACCTCACCGACCTTGCCGAGATGATAAAGCGCACGGCGTTCAAGATAACCCGCGCAGGCCAGCTTATCGCCCGCGAGGCGGCAAAGCGGCTCAACGCAGAATTCGGCATAGTGGATCTTTCGCTCGCGCCTACGCCCGCAAGGGGCGATTCCGTCGCCCAAATACTTGAAGAGATGGGGCTTGAAAGCGTGGGTACGCACGGCACGACCGCGTGTCTTGCTATGCTGAACGACGCAGTAAAGAAGGGCGGCGTTATGGCAAGCTCGCGCGTGGGCGGACTGTCGGGCGCGTTCATTCCCGTATCCGAGGATATAGGTATGATAGAGGCTGCCGAGCGCGGAAGCCTTCAGATAGACAAGCTCGAAGCGATGACGGCTGTCTGCTCGGTAGGTTTGGATATGATAGCCGTGCCAGGCGATACGCCTGCTTCAACGCTCAGCGCCATCATCGCGGACGAAGCGGCGATAGGTATGATAAACAACAAGACGACTGCCGTCAGGGTCATTCCCGTTCCCGGCAAGGGCGTCGGCGGCAGCGTGAATTTCGGAGGATTGCTGGGTAGGGCGCCTATAATGCCCGTACACAACGAATCGTCGGCAAAATTCATATCGAGGGGCGGTCTCATTCCCGCGCCCATACATTCAAATAAAAATTAAGGAGTAAATTTTGGAAAGAAGCGAAGTAAAGCAACAATACAAATGGAAAACGGAGGACATTTTCGACTCCGACGAACGTTGGGAAGAGCAGTACGAAAGTACTATGAACAAGATATCCTTTTCGCAGTTTTCGGGTAAACTTTCCGACGGCGACAGCCTTTTGAGCCTTTTAAAACTCAAAGACGAAATAATGAAGTCGGCGGAATTGCTCGCCGTCTATGCGCTCCTTAAACACGACGAGGATTCCCGCGTATCCAAATACGCCGCCTATGACGCTAAAGTGGATATGCTTTTTACGAAATTCTCCACCGAGCTCGCCTTTTTCGAGCCTGAAATGGCGCGTCAGGACGACAAGTATCTCGACTCGCTGATGGCGGACGGGCGCTTTTCGGACTACGACTACTATCTGAAGAGAATAAAGGACGGCAAAGCCCACGTACTCTCCGGGGATCAGCAAAAAATCGTAAGTATGCTCGGCGAAACCTTTTCAACCTTCCGCGAGACGTTCTCTATGATAGACAACGTCGATTTTCCCTTCCCCGAAATCGAATGGGAGGGCGGCACGGTAAAGCTCACCCACGGTCTGTACGGACTGATAATGCATTCCGACAACCGCGAAAAGCGCAGGGAGGCGTACGAAAAGTATTACGCCGCCTACGTCAGCCTTATAAACACGATAACGTCCACCTACTACGGCAACGTCAAGAAGGACGTCTTTCTCAGCAAGGCGTACAAATATCCGTCCAGTCTCGATATGGCGCTCTTCGAAGAGGACGTGGACAAGAGCGTTTACGACAACCTGCTCGAATCCGTCGGCGCCAACCTTTCGGCTATGCACCGCTATATTGCCGACAGAAAGAAAATACTCGGCTATGACAAGCTGTATTTCTACGACGTATACGCACCGCTCGTCGGCGGCGTGAATTTCAATTTGCCTTACGACGAGGCGTACGATTACGTGATAAAAGGTCTTGCGCCCCTCGGGAAGGAGTATCAGTCGCTTCTCAGAAAGGCGTACGACGAGAGATGGCTGGACGTGGAGGAAACAGACGGCAAGCGCAGCGGCGCGTTCAGCGCGGCCTGTTACGGCGTGCATCCCTTCGTTTTACTCAACTATAAGCCCTCGATAAGCGAGGTGTTCACCATTGCGCACGAAATGGGACATTCCCTGCACACCTATTTCTCTCAGAAAAACCAGCCGTTCGCAAAGAGCGAGTACAAAATTTTTGTTGCGGAAGTTGCAAGCACCGTCAACGAGGTGTTGCTGCTCAAATTTATGCTGAACGACGCCAAAGACGAAAACCTCAGAAAATACCTTCTCAATTATTATCTCGACTCTATCCGCGCCACGCTGCACAGGCAGTCGATGTTTGCGGAATTCGAATACGAAGCTCATTTCCTTGCCGAGCGCGGCGAGCCGTTGACTAAGGAGACGCTCTGCAACGTTTACGCGGAGATAGGTAAAAAGTACTACGGCGGCGAAATCGAGCACGACTACAACATCTCGTGCGAGTGGGCGAGGATACCGCACTTCTACTCGGCTTTCTACGTCTACAAATACTCGACGGGCATTATCTCGGCCATAAATATCGCCTTACGCATTCTTTCCGAGGGAGAAAGCGCCGTAAAGGACTATTTCACATTCCTTTCGGGCGGCGGTTCAACCGATCCCGTCTCGCTTCTTAAAATGGCGGGCGTCGACCTCACGCAAAAGAAACCCTTCGAGGTCGCGATGCGCGAGTTCGAAGACACGCTTATACTGTTCGAAAAATCTATGGGATTATAAAATACTATGGCAGACAAAAACAACGTAATGCCCAACAACCTCGACGCCGAGCAGGCGCTTTTGGGCTGTATGCTCATCGACAACGAAATACTCGCCGAGATTTTGGAACGGCTCGATAAAAACGATTTCTATCAGGAATCGCACCAATTTATTCTGTCCGCAATGAAGATGGTATTTGCCGAGCGCAAGCCCGTGGATATCGTAACGCTGTGCGACAGGCTCGACAGCGACAAAAACCTCGAAAAGGCGGGCGGTATTTCATACATTACCGAACTCGCCCGCATAACGCCCTCGGCGGCAAACTACAAGTACTACTTCGATATCGTCAAACGCGACGGCATAAACCGTAGTCTGATAAGGGCGGCGAGGGACATCATAGAGAACAGCAGTTCGAGCGACGACGCGGTAAAGAGCATTCAGTACGCGGAGGAACAGATTTATAAAGTTTCGCAGACCAACGATACGTCCGCGATAAAGGATATCCGCGAGGGAAGCGGAATCGATTACGTTCTCGATAAATTCGAAAAGCTTGCAAGGGATAAAGACGCGTTCAAGGGCGTGCGGACGGGCTTTACACGGCTCGACAGACTGACCAACGGCTTACAGAAATCCGACCTCATCATAGTGGCGGCGCGCCCCGGTATGGGCAAGACCTCGCTTTCGATGAATATCGTGGAAAACGCCGCTCTCGGCGACGGCGCGGTGTGCGCGGTTTTCTCCCTGGAAATGCCCGAATCGCAGATCATTCAGAGGCTGTTATGCAGCTCCGCGAACGTCAGTATGTCCGACGCGCTTTCAGGCAAACTTACGCCCAACGACTGGAAAAAGCTGGTAAAGGCGAGCGAAAAACTGCGCGCCAGCAGAATTTTTATCGACGATTCGTCGAGGGTTACGCCTGCGGAAATACTCTCCAAATGCCGTAGGATAAAGTCCAAAAACAACGGCGTGCTCGACCTCGTTATGATAGACTACATACAGCTGATGTCAAGCGGCAAGCGCGGCGGCGACGAAAACAGAACGCAGGAAGTCGCGGCAATCACGCGCGAGCTCAAAATAATGGCGAAGGAACTTGACGTTCCCGTCATCGCGCTCTCCCAGCTGCGCCGTATCCAATCGGGCGAACCCCAGCTTTCCGACCTCCGCGAATCGGGCGCAATCGAGCAGGACGCGGACATAGTAATGTTCATAAACCGTCCCGACGTCAACGCGACTGACGAAGATATGGAAAAGAAACACATAGTCAAGGGTATGGCGGACCTCATCGTCGCCAAGCACAGAAACGGCGGACTCGACAGGATAAAGCTCCGCTTCAAGGGCGAACTCACCAAGTTCGTTAATCCCGAACCTGACGGCGGGTTAGAGCCTCCCCCCGAAGAGAGCGCGCCCCTGCCGGAAGAAGCTCCGCCTATGGATGAGGAAAACATCCCGCCCGACGAGGAGATGCCCTTTAAAAATTGAGGAAATATCCTTTTAAAGTTATGGTTACGCAAATTTTACCTGTCGACGACGGCTCGTTGAAGCTGGCCGAAGAACTGATTAACGGCGGAAAAGCGGTCGCTTTCCCCACGGAAACGGTGTACGGTCTGGGCGCAAACGCATACGATACGGCGGCGGTTGACAATATTTTCAAAATAAAGGGACGCCCCAACGACAATCCGCTTATCGTGCACGTCCATAAGGATTACGACGTGGGCGAACTCGTCTCGTATATACCTCAATACGCAAGGGCGCTTGCGGAAAAATTCCTGCCCGGGCCGTTAACTATGGTCTATAAAAGCCGCGGCAAGGTCAGTCCGTCGGTTTCGTGCGGACTCGACACCCTCGCCGTGCGCGTTCCGTCCCACGCGGACGCACAAAAATTTTTAAAGTACGTAAACTTGCCCGTTGCGGCGCCTTCGGCAAATATATCCAAGCACGTCAGCCCCGTTACCGCGCAGCACGTCTTTGCGGACCTGAACGGTAAAATCGAGCTGATTTTAGACGGCGGAAAGTGTTCCGGCGGAATAGAGAGCACCGTCCTCGACTGTACGGGCGAGATACCCGTAGTTCTGCGAAGCGGACTGATATCGCGCGAGATGATTGCCGAAACGGTCGGCGACTGCGGCGAATACGTGTTCAAAGAGGGTGAAAAGGCGCTTTCGCCGGGTATGAAGTACAAGCATTATTCCCCCGACTGCGCGACGATGCTTTTCGGGTTTGACGAGCGCGAAAAGGCGGTAGACGCTTACCTCAAAAGCAACAGAGAGGGGGTTAACGCGTATATCCTCTGCGACGGCGAGACGGCTGAAACGATAGGCGTGGAAAAGGTGCTCAACCTCGGCGGGACGGACGAAGAGATAGCGTCTAATCTCTATTTCAGGCTCCGCGAGGGCGAACAGTGCGCCGATCTTATAATCGCGATAGCGCCGCGCAGGCAGACGGGTATAATGACGGGGGTAATAAACAGGCTCTCCAAGGCCTGCAAAAATCAATGAAGAGAAAAAAGATATTGTTTGTTTGCACGGGCAATACCTGCCGCAGTCCGATGGCGGAGGCTCTGCTCAGAAACAAAATCAAGAAAAACAAAATAAAGTGGTGGGACGTGCAGTCCTGCGGAATCCGCGCCGAAGTCGGCGGCACAATAAGCCCCAACAGCAGGACGGCTCTGGAAGAAGCGGGCATTCCCGTCGATAAATTCGCCCCCACCCAGCTAACGCAGAAAATAATCGGCAAAAGCACGCTCGTCGTCTGTATGACCGCCAATCAGAAGCTTATGCTTGAGGATTGCGGAAGAGTAGTCTGCGTAAGGGATATCTGCGGTTACGACGTTCCCGATCCGTACGGTATGGATATAGAGGCGTACCGCGCCGCGCGCGACGCGCTGTCCGCCGCGTGCGATATTATCATTGAAAAATTTATAAAAACTTATATAGATGAGGTGTAATATGAAAATTGCTCTTGCCTGCGACCACGGCGGACTCAACTTAAAACGCGAAGTCATAAAATATCTTGCCGAAAACGGCTATGAATACGTCGATTTCGGAACGGACAGCTTTGACAGCTGCGACTATCCCGACTATGCGCTCCCCGCGGCGGAGGCTGTAGCCCGCGGCGAATGCGACAGGGGAATACTTATCTGTTCGACGGGTATAGGCGTTTCCATCGTCGCCAACAAGGTGCCCGGCGTAAGATGCGCGCACTGCCACGACGTTTATTGCGCACGCTTCACGCGTCTTCACAACAACGCCAACGTGCTCGCTATGGGTGAAAAGGTAGTGGGCGTCGGCTACGCGTTGGAGATAGTCGAAACTTTCCTTACCACCGGGTTCGAGGGCGGCAGACACAGCCGCCGCGTGGACAAAATAGGCGATATCGAAAGAAAATACTGCAAATAGGCGAAAAAAATGGTAAAAATTACCCTTAAAATAGACGGAATGATGTGCGGTATGTGCGAATCGCACGTAAACAACGCGGTGCGCAGCGCCGCCGACGTAAAAAAAGTAACTTCATCACACTCTAAGGGCGAAACGGTGATTATCGCCTACGACGATATCGACGAAAGCCTGTTAAAGGACGCCGTCGCCAAGGACGGGTACAAAGTTTACTCCGTTACGAAGGAGCCGTACGAAAAGAAAAAGCTGTTCCCGTTCGGCAAAAAGAAATAAAAGCATAATAAAAAACGATAAATTGCCCATATTGTTATTACGGAGGTAATTTATGAGATTAAATTGCGGTGATACTTGCCCCAAATCAGGTTCTTACAAAGTAATCGACGGTAACGGCAAAGTCATTAACCGGATTCACGTAGAAGAGGGCGAAACGATGCCCCCTACACAGTATTCCGACTGTCATTATGAATCCGAGTCTTAATTTCCACTGAAAATCAAAGGAAATACCTTTCGGAAAAACTCCCTCTTTTGCAAGGCATAAGAGGGAGTTTAACTTTATCAAAGAATAAAAATAAGGCGCCGCGCCGCCGATTAATATTGACAAAGCGAGCTGAAATTTGCTATATTTTATTTATAAAGGTCTGAAACGAATGTTGAACCAATTTTCGAGAACCGAACTCATATTCGGAAAAGAATCAATGGAAAAACTCGCCGCGTCGCGCGTGGCGGTGTTCGGGATAGGCGGCGTCGGCGGCTACACGGTAGAAGCTCTCGCCCGTTCTGGCGTGGGAGCGCTCGATCTTATCGACGACGACAGGGTCTGTCTCACCAATATCAACCGCCAGATACTCGCAACGCGCAAAACCGTAGGCAGATACAAAGTTGACGTCGCGGCGGAACGCATAGGGGAAATCAATCCTTCCTGCAAGGTAACTACTTATAAAACGTTCTATATGCCCGATACGGCGGAACAATTCGATTTTTCCGTTTACGATTATGTAGTCGACGCGATAGATACCGTTACGGGCAAGCTCACTATCATAGAAAACGCTAAAATGCTCGGCGTTCCCGTCATAAGCTCTATGGGCGCAGGCAATAAAATCAACGCGGCGGCGTTCGAAGTCGCCGATATCTATCAGACGTCCGTCTGTCCGCTCGCAAAAGTAATGCGCAGGGAACTGAAAAAGCGCGGCATAAAGGCGCTTAAAGTCGTCTATTCCAAAGAAGAGCCGATTAAACCCGTAGACGATCTGGAAATAAGTTGCCGCAACCATTGCATATGTCCCCCCGGAACGGTCAGAAAATGCACCGCTCGGCGCGATATTCCGGGCAGCAACGCGTTCGTCCCGTCGGTCGCGGGGCTGATAATCGCCGGAGAAGTGATAAAGGATCTGACCGGTTTTAAAAGATAATTATGGAAGAGATCACGTTAGCTGAAATAGCCAAAAAGAACGGCGACGGGTATCTTATAGTCGATATCCGCGACGAAAGCGCTTTCGAGTACGGGCATATTCCCGGCTCGTTGAATATTCCGCAGGACAAGCTGTCCGCGGATAAATTGCCGTACAATAAGGAAATTTACGTCTGTTGCAAGAGCGGACTTATAAGCTACGACGTTGCGGAGCAATTGCGCGCGCAGGGCTTTAACGCCTATAATCTGAAAGGCGGCTACGTCGAATGGCTTCGGAAAAGTATAAACGAAATGCAGTCCGGCGATACGGCAAGGCGCGCGGAGGAGAGTATCCGCAAAAAATTCCACAAAACGATATTCCGCAAATTCGTGAAAGCGGTGGCGGAGTACAACCTGATAAAGCCCGACGACAAAATCGCCGTCTGTATATCGGGCGGCAAGGATTCGTTCCTTATGGCAAAGCTCTTTCAGGAACTGAAACGCCACAACAAATTCGAATTCGGTCTCGTATTTCTCGTTATGGACCCAGGTTACAGCAGAGAGAACCGCGAGATAATCGAAAAGAACGCCCGGATTTTGGACATACCGATAAACGTTTTCGAAACGGATATCTTCGAAAACGTGTTCAATATTGAAAAATCCCCCTGTTACGTCTGCGCGCGTATGCGCCGTGGACATCTCTATGCCAAGGCGAAGGAACTCGGCTGCAACAAGATCGCGCTCGGTCATCACTATGACGACGTGATAGAGACAATTCTTATGGGAATGCTGTACGGCGGTCAGGTTCAAACAATGATGCCGAAGCTCAACAGCGTTAACTTCGAGGGAATGCAGCTCATACGCCCTATGTATATGATCCGCGAGGACGATATAAAGGCGTGGCGCGACTATAACAACCTTAGGTTTATTCAGTGCGCCTGTAAATTTACCGACACCTGTACAACTTGCACGCCGTCTAACACGGGTTCCAAACGCCAAAAGGTGAAGGAAATTATACGCGAACTCAAACGGGACGACCCCGAAATAGAACAGAACATATTCAAGAGCGTGGAAAACGTCAATCTCAAAACCGTCATAGCCTACAAGGATAAGAACGGGGTAAGGCACTTCTTTGACGAAGAGGCGGCAAAGACGGGCGATCCGGAGGAATAAATATGCGCATAATCGCACGCGTTCATACGGATTTTCCCTCCAAGTTCGGCATTCCGCGGCAAAGCGGGCTGGTAAACACGGCGGCGAAGATAATCTTCGAACCCGAGTACCGCGTAAAGGAAGCCTTCCGCGGGCTGGAAGGCTTTTCCCATCTATGGCTGATCTGGAATTTTTCCGAGGCGGAAAGGGAGGGGTGGTCGCCGACTATCCGCCCGCCGAAACTCGGCGGCAACAAGCGCGTAGGCGTGTTCGCAACACGTTCTCCTTTCCGTCCCAACCCTATAGGACTTTCGTCGGTAAAGTTAATTAAAATAGATTTGGACTCCCCCGAAGGACCCGTCCTGTACGTGGAGGGCGCCGATTTAATGGACGGCACGCCCGTTTACGATATAAAGCCCTATCTTGCCTATACAGACTCGCACCCCGAAGCAACAGGCGGCTTCGCCTTCCAAAGCGCGGAGGGAACTTTGAATGTGGTTATCCCTACCGAAGTACTGGCAGTCGTTCCTCAGGAAAAACGCAACGTGCTGATATCCGTACTTTCGCAGGACCCGCGCCCCGCATACCAGACCGACCCAAACCGCGTATACGGCTTTGTCTTTGCGGGTAAAGAAATTAAATTCCGCGTATCCGGAGATACTCTGACGGTCATTTCGATAGCGTAAAGTATGACAATGTTAAAGGACAGGTTTTACCTGTCCTTTCGTGATTGCGTAAACGGAGACCCCGCGCGATAGTCTGCCTGCGC
>CAYLQK010000017.1:0-9909 GCA_964385865.1 uncultured Clostridia bacterium
TCGGCAAGGAATACAACCGTACGGATATCATAATTGTCAAGGAACGCGTTTTCGCCGACGGTAGTTACGTTTTCGGGAACGACAACGTTCTTGAGCGATTTGCCTTCAAATGCCTTTGCGCCTATTTCCGTTACGGGATAGCCGTTTACCGTATTTGCGATAATCAGCGTTGCGGTTTCGGAAGTGTAATCCTTATCCGCGACGGCGTTATCGAACGAAGTTACAGTATAATATCCGCCGTCGGTTACGAAGATATCTTCGCCGCCGTTTTCCATATTTTTAGAAGTTGCGGTGAACGAGTAGCTTATACCGTTGGACTCGGTTACGACTTTTTCAACGTATTTACCGTAAACTTCTTGTACGTTCTCCGGCAGGTAGGAAATCTGATATTCATACTCGGCCTCAGTATACCAGCCGACGAACACGTACGTGACATCGCCGACGGTTACCTCGCAATTTTCGGGATCCTCAAGTAACGAGCCTTCAGACAGGGTCTTTACGGCAATATCGTCGCCATAGAGATGGAACGTTACGGGTCCGCAATACACCTCTTTAGCATACAGCGCTGTATCAGACCTTATCTTGAACTTATCGCCGACGTCCTGAGCGGTTCCGTCTTCGCCGTATACGACGTAAATAAGTTTTATAGTTTCTTCGTCGTCAATCCAGCCCTCGTCGCCGTCCGCCCTGACGTAGACCGTTGAACCGTATCTGAGACTTACCGTATCCGTCAAGATTTCGTCCGAATTATAGACGGTGAGCGTGTAGGATTTATTGAAATTCAGCGATTCATAATTATTCGATTCAGAGCTGTAGCAGGCGAACGTTTCACTATCGCTACCTTCGAACTTGCCGAAGTCGGGGTTGTATTCTTCAACCACTGTCGCCCAATTATCGGGGTTGTGCGCCGCGGCGGGCTTGGAGAGATTCAATTGGAAATTGATATAATTATCTATCGCGCCGTACGCCAAAACGCCCTGTATTCCGCCGTCTGCATTGCGGAGAATTGCGCCGTAAAGTTCAGTCAGCGTGCCTATCGCGTCGGTATCGACGTCGATTGCGTAGTAGTTGTCTTCAAGAGCGAATTTGTCGACAGCCTGACAGGAGCTACTATCGTCGGAGAAATGCGTTGCCGTATAGCCGCCCGCGCTTACCGCAAGGGTCTTGATATAATCCCAAAGCTTGAAATCTACCTGTTCCTGAACCGCGTCGCCCGAATTATCGTAGAGATAGTATTCGTCGGTATCGAGAAGTCCCGTATTTATTTCGATATCCAAACTATTGCAGATAAGACTCCACGCCTTTTCGCTTGTACCCAACAGCCAACGTATGGGCGAATCGGATTCGAGTAAGCGGTCGAGGAGATATTCGAGGGTCATTACCTTGTAAATTTTTTCGCCTTTGTCGTTCGCTCTGCACATCGTGATATAGCCGTTGGAATAGGTAACGCTGATATCCATTGCCTTTGTAACCGTATACAATAAGACGGTCGTATCGGGCAAAGTTGCGCTGAAAGTGAAGTAGAATTTGTTATTATCATCCAAACCCGCCGTAAGCGAAACGTTTGTGAGGTTTATATCGCCCACAACGACAACTTTTACCTTGGCGGTGCCCTCAAAGCTGTAAAGCTTGTTGAACGAACCGTCATCCTTTATCGCGGATTCGGAGACGTCGGAGATGAGCACGGACAGGAAGTTTATATCGAGATAATCGTCCTGCCAGCCGTCCTTAAGGGAGCGCCTGTCAGTCGTCGCGGCGGAGATATCCAGCCACTTTTTATCGGACGAGATTATATCCGCGGCGAACGCGTGCGTGGACGGGTCGATTGACGCCGTCAGCGTTCCGACGGAATAACCGGGAGCGACGCCCATTTCGGAGAGCAGCGCGTCTATATCTATCGCGGCTATGTTATTGCCGTCGACGCTCGTAAAGGATAGCGCCTTTGAGAAATCGGCGTCGAGCAGAGCCGCAAGCACGTCGGTGAACGCGTTTCCGGAAGCCGCGTCGGCAGTATACGACGCTTCCTCCGCCGCTTCCTCCTCGTCAGCGTTGACGAACTTGGTAAGAACGTTGAGCAGGTCCTCGTTTGTTATAAGCTGTACAAGCTGTTCGGCGGCGCTGTAAATTTCGTGAATGCCCGCCTTTACATAGATTCCCGACAGCGCGGTGTTGCCGACCTCGTCGAGAGTGATATACATATACTCGCCGTAGTAAATTACGCTGAACTTTACAAGCGTTTCGTCGACCGTTACGGAAACGTACGCTTCCGCAAGCTTAGTCGTTATCTTATTGCCTGCAAGCCCCTCGGTGTAGTACAGTTCGGCGGTGATTTCGATACCTTCCAGCTCGGGAATTTCGCTGTCGGAGCCGTTGAGTGCAACGTCTATTTTATAGGTGCTGCTGCCGAGCACGTTGGTTATGCTTAAATCTTCGATTACCGCAAACAGGTAGTTATAGACGACTTTTGTGAACGCGTCACCCAGTTCTTCCGTGGAATAGGTCTTATATTCTTCGCCGCTTAAAGTATTGTCGAGCGCGACGAAAGTTGAGCCGTCGCCCGCCTTGACGGACGCTGAGCCCGTCAAAATTTCCGTAACGTCGTCTGCGGTCAAGTCGATACCGAGCGAGAACCCGCCGTCGGCGCCGATTATTATGTCTGAACCGGTAACGTGCGAGATTATCAGACCCACGACTTCCCCTTCGGAATACTGAAGTCTGATCGTGAGGTCGTTGATAAGACCGAACGCGAATCCGACTATGTTCTGCACGTTTGAACTTTCGAGTATTTCGGCAAAATCAATCTGCGCCTGTACCTCGGAAACCACAGCCGTAACGGCTTGTTCGGCGTCGTTCGTCGAAACGCCCTGATTGCCGAGCAGCTTGGATATGGCGTTTTCGATTGCCGAGACGGTTTCTTGGAAAGACTCTATGTCGTCGGCATAGATATCCAGACCGAGGGAATTTACCGCAAGCCTTATGAAAGGTTTGCCGGAATCAACCGTTGTATCGTATATGAATTTGAGCGCGACGGTATCCCTTTCGTCGGAACTTACGCCGTTTGCCACATAGAGCTGTACGTCAAGCGCAACGCGTACGTCTTCACCCGACCAGCTGACTTCGCCCGAACCGACTATGCCGAAGGGCATTCCGTCGACTATCACGGTCGCGTCTATTTCGAACGCTATATCCTGCGCCTCTATTATGCTCTCTATCTCGTACTTCGCGTTTTTGACGAGCTGCAGCGCGTCGGCGACGTCAACGTATTCGCCGGGCACGATGGTTATCGCGCTGTCCGCGGACGCGTACGCCCTCAACATCAGCCAGACGTTGGTTTCGTTCAACGCATAGACCCTGACGAGGTGCGTTTCGGGGTCTACCATTCCGTATATCGTGCCTATTTCACCGTCGACGCCGATCACAGACAATATGTAATCCGTGTCGATTCTGACCATACTCAGGCTGTCTGATTTTTCGATCTTTATCGCCTTTTCAACGTTGATAGTCAACAGCAGGTTGAGGATGTCGGCGAGCGATTTGCTTTCGGTTTCAGATACGGCGCCGTCCGTCGCCGCGGCGATTATCGCTATCAGATTTTTTGCCGCCGAATATACGTCGTCCTTATCCGCCTTTACTTTTATGGATAGTTTATACCCGTTTATTTCGCTCAATTGTGCGTAGAAGTAACCGCCGAGATAGGATATAGTCGCCTTTGCGTTGATAACGGTTTCCTCTCCGTCTATCGTTACGGGGAAGGTTATATCCAAATCCGCCGACAAGAGGTTGCCCGCCGTCGTTTCCGAATAGGCGAGCGTCGCCCTCACTTCAGTTCCCGCAAGGTCCGCAAGGGGGAACTCGTCGCCTGAGAAGTATATTTCTACTTTATAGGTATCGCTGCCGAGTACGTTCGCAAGGCTGATCTCGTCGAACGCCGCAAGCACGAAGTCGTATATGACTTTCGACAGCTCGGCGTCGGCTGTGGAATAGATTGTGCATTCGTCCAAAGCTGCGCCCGTTTCGGCAATCTTATCGCCGCTGCCCGCGGTTACGTCCGCCGTTAACAGCAGTATTTCGGAGCCGTTGTCGTCGGTTAACGATAGGTCGGCATAGAAATTATTGTCAGAACCCAACGTAAGTTCGCCGTTGGCGGCAAGTCTTACGAGTATGCCGCAGACTGCGTCGGTATCGGTGTACGTTAACTCTACAGAGACGTTTTTGATTATCTTATATATGAGGTTCAGGAGAGCGTCCCCGTCCAAAGAACTTATCTCCGCCGCCGCGGCAGAGCCGTCCTCCGCCGACGCGAGGTCTTCACGGTAAAGGTACAGCGCCGTTTCGTTCAGCGCTATGCGTATCATTGCTTCGTCCGTAGCGCCCGAGTCGTAAAGCACCTTTAACGCCATCGCGTCTTTGGCGGATGAAGTCGTTCCGTCCGCTACAGACAACTGCGCGTCAAGCGCGATTCTGACCGCTCCGTCCCAGCTCGCTTCGCCCGAACCGACTATGCCGAAGGGTATTCCGTCGACAATAATAGTCGCGTCCACGTCGAATACGATATCCTGCGCCGCAGCCAAAACTTCCGCCTGAGTTGCGACGGTCTGGATAAATTCTATTATTTTGGCCGCGCTCTCGTAGTCGCCACCGTCGGGAAGGGCAACGCTCTCAGACGAGCCTGTAACGTCTATCGCGAGCCCGAGAGCCGCAAGATCGAGCGAGAGGTTCGCCGCGCCATCCTTATCCAGTCCGAGCGCGAGCGCCGCGGTGCCGAATTTAATTCCGTCGACTTCGACGCCGAGTCCGCCGAGAAGTTCGTCGACGTCTACAGACACGCGGATTTCGGAGTTGCTTGCGTAAATTTCGCCGAGGATTTTGCCGAAGTCGAGGCAGAGCACGCTGTTGATGGTCTGCGCAAGGTTGGTTTCCTCACTCTCCTCCGAAGCGACTGCGGTCGTGCCGCCGAGCGACGAGAACAGTCCGCTCAGCGCTTCGATTGTTTCGCCTATATCGCAGTAAATTTTTGCGTCAAGCGGAATGCCGTTAAACTCGGTTACGTTGAGATATGCTTCGCCGTAACCGCCCGACGCGGCGTCTACCGTGTAATAAGCGGTAAGTTTTGCCGAAAGCTCGTTGTACTGCGCCGCAATTTCCGCCTTGGCGCAAAGTTCGGCGCCGAGTGCCAGATATGCGGTGGCGTCGGCTTTTATTCCGTCAAGATAGCTTAAACCGCCGTCCGCGGCGCCGTCCAAAGAGACGGTTATTTTGAGCGTTTCGCTGTCGAGCATTTCGTATACGCTTGCAAGGTAATCCGAAAGATTTGCCGCAGTACTGCTTGCGTTGTGCGAAATTTTAGCGGACGAGTCGGGGGCTATCTCCGCATTTAATTTTATAGAATTTTCGCTGTATGTAATGCTTGAGAGGGTCGCGCCGACAAAGGTAAACGTGCCCTCTTGCTTGTCGCGTGAGAATTTCAGTTCCGCGTCGACGCCTATTCCCGTGCCGAAGAGGTTGTCGGATGACAGCGATATCGCCGCAGAGGTATCGTCGTATGTGAATACGAGCGCGGACAAAAGCGAATTGACGTCTATTGAGGACTCTTCGGAAGAATCCTCGGCGGAATCCGCCGCGGATTCATCCGCCGCGGGCGAGTCCGTCAACGAAGTGAAATTATCTATCCATTCGGCGAACTGCCCGATGACCGTCTTGACCGCGGAAACGTTTGCGGTCATTGCAAACGTATCGCTGTAATACGCGTTCACATTGCCGTCGGAGTACTCCGCATAGAAGTCCTGCTTACCGCTTCCCGCCTTTTCGAGCGAGAGTCGTAAATCGAGGGTGCCCTCGATATTGCTCATATCCGAGAGTTTGAGATATATCTTGCCCGTATAGTCGGTTTCGCCGATCGTGAGATCGAGCGCGAACTGCTCGCCGTCGCCCTGGGGATTAACCACGCCGCTGAACGCGCCGCCCAACACTTCGAGCAGGTCGGGCGCGGTTTCTCCCTCGCCGCCGCTTATTTCGAGCTTACCTATATATCCCGCGAAATAGTCGTCGATATACGAGAAATGAACGTCGTCGAAATCCGATTCGGCGTAGCTGAACGTCGTGGTGGTCTTCGAGTTGCTGGTCATATTGATGCCGCCGAGCGAGGACGGGGCGATCTTGGTCTTTTCTTCGCAGTAACTGCTGAGAACCTGCCAATCCGCGTCGAAAGTGAAGGTAATTACTATGCTTTCGAATTCGGGATAGCCCTTTAAGCTTCCCCTCGTCTTCATACCGTACTGATACCAGCAGGCGGCGTCTTCCTTGAGATAGAAGGTCTGGGAATACGTTCCGTCGGAGTTGACAACGACTTCGCTTGCGCTTTCGATAGTCGATTCGTTTATGACGTAGACCGACAGCTCGGTTGAAAATTCGCCGTACTCTTTGAGATAGGCATCCTTGTCATAATAGACGGGCTGGTCTGTGGACCATTCCGCAGTGGTCGCGGTCGTACTCTTGCCGGGTTTGGACGAGGTACGCATAAACGCAGAGGAATCGCCGATAAAGCAAGCCTGCGTTCCCGCCTTGACGAAAGTAGAATACGTCAGGTCGGAACAGATCATCGCTCCGCCGGGATAGCCGCTCAACTCCTCGCTCTTGTAGTCTTTCCAGGTTTGGGTAATCTGTTCGTAACCCATAGCCTTGGAAGAATTGTACGCGTATGCGTGATAGTACGACTGGTTGTCGAGGACGTAAGCCATATACCCGATATTCTCCAACGCCGTATGCGCGGCAGGCGTAGACCCGTCCCCGGGCAGCGGACTACGCACCGTGGTGATATAGCCGCCCGTGTCTATTGGCGTCGACTTCCCCTTGCACGCGGAAATCCCGCCCGCAAGACATACCGTACCGAGTATCGCCAGCATACATAATGCCGACCTTCTAATAAATTTTTTCATTTCTTATCCTTTATGGAACCGTGTGTTACACGCGTTCTTTTCGTTCTGATATTGTCTATTATAAAACATTGTTCTATGACTGTCAAACGATTTATGCGATTTGTAATAAAAAATTATTACATTCGGCGTGCAAAGATAACAATTTATGACAATAACTCCCAAGATTTTTGCTGTCCCCTATTATATAATCGGATACACAAGGAGAAAATTATGGCAAGAAAGATATTGATGACAAGTATCAAGGGCGGCACGGGCGTAACTACTTGCTGCGCGGGGCTGGGTTTCGCGCTTGCGGGGCTGGGAGAAAGAACGCTTGTCGCCGACGGCGACTCGCTTTGCGGCGGCGCGTTGCAGGCGGGCGGCTGCGGAAATATGCAGGTTTACACGCTTTCGGACTATGAAAAGGGCGCGTGCAGGGCGAAACAGACTTTGGTTGCGCACCCAAAAATAACAAACCTTTCCTTTATGGCGTCAGTGGGATTACGGGACGTTGCCGCGGCGGAACGCGCGTTGGAGGAGATCGACGGGCTGTTCGACTACATAATCTCGGACAAGCTCGCGCCGCGGGTATGCGACTGCGCGATAATCGTTACCGAACCCTTTATTCCGTCGGTAAAGAGCGCGGACCACTGCAAAGCCGTACTCAGCGACGGCGGGATAAAGGATTTAGGACTGATCGTAAACAAGATGAACGGCGGGCAGATAATAAACGGAGAGATTATGCCCGCCCGGGAAATAGCGGCGATATTGAGGCTGCCGCTTAAAGCGGTAATCCCCGAAGACCTTGCTCTGCCGCTCGGAAAATGGAAAAAGGAAACTTTAAAGGCGTTTAAAGTAGCCGCCGAAAATATCTCGGGCAGGCGCGAAGGCGTGTGCAACGTTATGCGCGCCTATTTCGGGTTCAACGGCTATATCAAGAGAAAAATGAGGGAAAGGTTATGACGGAGAGCGCATCAAGGATAATATCCCTGGACAGGGAAGATATGTCCGATACCGAACGCGGGCTGTTTTTGAAGGACCTGAAACGAGTAACGGACGAATATTTTGAAAGCGACGGCAACGCCGCGCTGGAAATCACGCGTTCCGAAGAAGGCTTTCTCGTATGCGTTCTTATAACGGCGCGCAGGATCAAGACTTTGAAAAAACCGATATAAAACCGCCCTGCCGCGCTTTTTGCGCGGCAGGGCGGTTTTTAAAAAGATTATCTCGAACTTATGATATCGAGTACGGATTGCAGCTCGTAATCGGGCAAAGTCCGCACCCAATCCGCGCTGACGGGCGTACAGCGCTCTGCGGTCAGACCTACGCCGTGTATGCAGGTTTCGCCGTCAGGCCAATAAATCTGCGCCGTAGTGAGCTTTATAACGTCCCCCGTTACGGGATTTTCGAAAGGGGACTGCATTATTCCCTTGCCGTATGTGCGCGCGGTCTTGACTTCCTGCCCCGTCTCCTCAAGCCAGCTTATATATTCCGAAGTATAATCGGAGAGAAATACGTTTTCGTACTCCAGCGCGCCGTAGCAGATCATCGCGCCTATCAACGCCTCGGAAGCGCTTGCCGTCCCCGAATTTGCGAGAACGTAAACGTCGACGTCCGGGGAAACTCTCTGCGAAGGGTTGCTTACCGCGTAACAGTTATAGACCTCCTCCGTGCCGTCCTTATACCGCGCGACCATAGCCGCCTGCGAGCTGCCGCCGGCAAACGCCCCCGCAATGTACTGCATCACGCTGACGTATCCGCCGCCGTTGGAGCGGAGATCGAGAATGAGCGACGTACAGCCCGAAGCGTTGAATTTTTCTATGAGTTTTAAAAATTCAGAGTGGGCCGTGCCGTAGAACTGGGAAATCCTTATATATGCCGCGCCGTCGGGCAGATACGATATTGCCTCGGATGGCTTTTCGTATATCGCAAGACCCCCGTCCGCAGCGTCGGAAAATATCCAGGCGGTACTGTTGGTGCACATATAAGTATAGCTTGCGGTGTATTCCGCTTTAGCCATAGTATATTTTTTGCCGCCGGCGGATATAAAAGTTATATCCTCTCCGTCTCCCGCCGAGGTTATGACGTTTGCAAAATCGGCAGAGGTAGAAAAGCTCACCTCTTCCCCTTCGGCGTTCGTTGCCGAAACGAGCCATTCGCCGTCCCTCAGACCGCTGTCGTACGCAGGGGAATTGCCTATTACGGAATGAACGAATACGCCCCTGCCGCTCACAAAGGAATAGGTCAGACCTAATCCGCTTTTGGAGCCCGCGTTGCTGGCGTATAACGCGTCGTATTCTTCCGCGGTATAGTAAGCGGAATAACTGTCGAGATATTTTGCGACAATCGCGTCCATAGCGGTTTCGGTGAACCCGTCCTCGACGCCGCCGAAGTAGTAATATTTCTCTATCTGCCCGAGCGCCCATTCGTACGAATTAACGGCGCTGCTGCGCGTAAGTTTGTGTGTAAAGAAACCCGCCGCAAACGCCGCGGCAGCCACGGCAAGGGCGATTATCACCGCGACGGTAATTTTTATTGCTCTTTTCTGCATAATAACCTCACTTAAGCTTGTACAGAGTACGAAGTATTTCAAACGTAACGGCCATACCGAAATCGCGGATATCCAGCCCCGTATCGTTGCGTATCTTGTTGAGACGGTACATCAGCGTATTCCTGTGCATATACAGATTGCGCGCGGTTTCGGAAATATTCATACCGTGGGACAGGAAACTGTCGACCGTAGCCATCAGGTCCGCGTCCTCGAAAATTCTCGCAAAACTCTTTAAATCGTACCCGGAAACAAGCCTCTCCCTCTGCGCTTTACTCAGTTTAAGTACCACTTCGGACAGGGATATGTTTTCGACGGTTGCGGACTTATACATATATTTACTCCTTTGCGTAGAAATATAACAAGAAACGTTTGCGTCTTTGTTATCCGAGATTATAACTCTTTCCGCTTTTTTTTGCAATACATTTTATTGTATTTGGTTTAAGA
>CAYLQK010000017.1:10009-18182 GCA_964385865.1 uncultured Clostridia bacterium
TTATTGTATTTGGTTTAAGAAGTATAAATAACCCCCGTGGAAGTAAAATATTAAAAAGGAATAAATATTTACGGGGCAAATTAAGCCGAGGCAAAATTTAACGCTAACTTCTTGACATAACGGATAAATTGTATTAAAATGAGAAACAACGGATTAGACCCCATATATGCGGCGGTCAACGACGGTTCAGATATCATAAACACAAAATGACCCCCATATATGCGCCGATTAACCGAAATCGAATGCAAAAACTTAATTCAAAGCCGCATATATGGCGGCAAATTGAACTTTTTCAACAAAAACGGAGATATTTTAAATGGATAAAAAATCCGTAAAGACAAATAAATATGCGGCGGTAATCACTTACCTTATCGCCCTTATCTGTTTGGTTCTGGGGCTTTTTTTGCCGCTTACGGCAGGGAAAGAAATTCTCGCGCTGCAACTTACCGAAGTTTTCAACGCGGTCTCGGGCAAGCAGAACGAATTCATCCTCGCCTATACGGTGGATTTCCTCGGAACGGGAACGACGGTGGATATTATGGCGTGGACGGTGCTCGTTTACGCCGCGTTTACGGCGCTGGGCGTGCTTGCGCTCATACCCGTTCTCGCCTGCAAAAAACACTCTAAATGCGCGAACGTCTGCGCCTATATCATAGAGGTTGCAACGGCGGCGGCGCTTTCGGTGTATCTTATAACCGCGCTGGAGCGCTTCCCCGCTACGGCTTTAAGTTACAACCTGATAATCGCGCTTGGCGGCACGTTGCTGATGCTCGTTCTTCAGTGCCTTATTTATAAAAGAGGCTCGGGAGCGGCTAAACTCATACTCTTCCTGCTGTCCGCGGTCTGCGTTTTCGCACTCTACGACTTTAGAGTTTTAATTTCGCCCGCGCGCATTACCTGGGCGAAAATAGCGGAGGCAATGAAGTCCTCCCCCGTACTGTACGGCGAAGTATCGGGAATAGGGCTTATGAACGCGCTGTTCGAGGGAAACGGCGGCAACGCGCTTCTTGCCGCGCTGGAATCCGCCGCGTCCGTCAAGGAAAAGACTCTTTTGATGCTCGCCGCAATCACGGCGGCGCTGGTGCTTATAAACTACTTTATCGACCTCTTCTCGCTTGCGACGAACGGTAAAAAAGCGGGTTACGCATTCAACGTTTTCCGCTACGCGCTTGAATTTATGGCGTTGATTTGCCTGTATATTACGCTGGCATTCTGCAAGACCGCGCCCGGGTTACTGCTGTACGCAATAACGTTGGCGTTGCTTATTCAGCTGATAATGAGCATAGTCCGCAGCGCCGGATACGTCAAATACACAGAGAAAGCCAAGCTGTATTCCGATGAGAGCGCCGCGCCCGTCTACGAGGAAACGGAGACGGACTACGTGCCTGAATTGCCCTGCGCCCCCGTTGCGGAAGCCGAGCCGGTAACACCGCAGATCAAGGAAACGGCAGCCGCCGTTCCCGCGCAGGCGGAACCGCAGGTCTATAAGGTCAACGCGGTTTATCAGGGACCTTCGGACGATTTTATGAGGAAGCTGACCAACGACGAAAAGATAGAGTTCGTAATGACGTTTATCGAAAAGAGCAAGGGCGATCTTGGCAATATTCCCGATTACGTCATAGGCGGAAACAATAAAAAATTCTTTTCTTCGGTCTTCATATATCTCGGAAAGGTGCGCTGTCTCATATCCGACGCGCTGCTGAATAAAATGTATATCGAACTCAATTCCCTTTAATAGTTTTAATAAAGGGCGCGGCTCCGCAATTTCGGGAGCCGCGCCCTTTATTTCATTTATATCATAACCTTTACATTTTATCGGACGCCTTGAACTTTATAAGCACCTTTACCTCGCCGCTTTCGCCGCGCTCGATATCGCCGCAGAGGCTTTTTATTATATACAGCCCCCTGCCGCTCTCCGCAAAGACGTCGGGCGCCTTTCCTTCGAGGGAAACCCCCTTCAAACTCTCCGCGGCGACGGTTATGCGTATACCTTCGCCCGTGAGCGCGCCCGTAAACTCGGCGGCGTCTCCGCCGTGGCGTATGACGTTGGTTATCAGCTCGCACGAGACGAGACGGCTCGCAAAAATATCGTCGTCCCCGACGTCCGCAAGGCGCAGGAACTCGGCAAACTCTCTTAGCTCCGAGTTCATATTTTTTAAGTTGTCTACCTTAAAAGTTATCTTCAAAGTAAAGCTTCCTTGAGTTTATCGACTATCTTTCTTTCCGCACGCGAAACGAACATTTGGCTGACGCCGAGTATCTTACCTACTTCCGCCTGCGATTTGCCCTGCACGAACCGCAAAGTTACAACCTTCTTTTCCGTGGGGTCGAGCTTTTCTATTTCCGCCCTTAAAGATTCCTTGTCCTCGAAACTTTCAAAGTTATCGTTGCCGTCGGGAATGACGTCGTATAACAGTCCTTCGCCGTCCTCGCCCGACACGGTCGCGTCGAGACTTACTGGCGCGCGGTATTCGAGGGCTTCCATCACAAGTTCTTCGGAAGCGCCGAGCTTTTCGGACAGCTGCCTGACCGTGGGTTTTGCACCGTGTTCCTTGAAATACTCGTTTGACTCCGCGCGTATCTTAGTCGCAAGGGCGTAGATGCGGCGCGGCAGCCTTACCGAACGCGAATAGTCGCGAAAATAGTTTTTGATTATGCCCGTAACAGTGGGGGTGATGTACGTTGTGAACTGCGTGCCCAAACCGGGGTCGAACTTTTCTACCCCCGAAATGAGCGCTTCCGACGCCACTTGCAACAGGTCGTCGTACTCCACTCCTCTGCCGGCAAATTTCCTGGCGAGAATTTCCGCAATATATATATAGTTTTCAACAAGCTTGTTCCTGATCTTTATATCGCCCGTACGGCGGTATTCGCGGAAAAGCGCGTCAGACTCCTTCGCGTCAATCATATTTTAAGCGTTATCCTGTCGATTATTCCTTTCTCTTCGCTGATGTCGCATTCCGAGACGAGCGCGCCTATAAGCGCGAGGGAAAGCTCGTTGTCGCCCGCCTTGCTTTCGCCGCCGATACCCGTCAGCACGGCGCGCACTCCGCCCTCCGTGTCGAATACTGCCTTTACGCTCTCGAAGCCGCCGTTTTTCAGAATTAACGCGCTCTCGGTTACGCAGACCTTGAAATCTTCGAGCATATCCACGTCGACGTCCGCAGAGGAACACACCGCGCCCGCAACCAGCCTCAACGCCGTCATATATTCGCTGTCGCACAGCCTGAATTCAACCGAAAATTCCTTCATCTTCCGATCTCCATAATGGTGTCAAGCGCGCAGATCTCGAACAGCTTTCTTATCCTCGGCTGAACGTTCACGAGCGACATCTTATATCCGTCCGCTTTCAGTTCTTTAAATATTTTCACGAACGTGCCGAGCATCGTGCTGTCGATGAACGTGAGACGGGCGCAGTCGAATTCGATATCCTTTCTATCGTGAAGGTAAGCCGCCTTTACCTCGGCGTAAAAATCGTCGCTGGTGGCGGAATCTATCTCGCCCGAGAGTGAAAATACGAGCTTTACGTCAGTCGAAACAAGTTTTACCTGTTGCATAGTCAACCTCTTTTTAGTTTCTTTCCCTTATTTAATAAACCATTTACGTACCGAAAAAACGCGGCAAAACGTACGGTTTCATAATAACTTCAAGTAATTTTCATATTTATATGTTATAATTGTACAACTTTAAGCCGATATTGTCAATAACCTGTTTTTATATACGGCGCACGTTTGACAGACCGACGAAAATATGGTATAATTACAAAAGTTTTCTTTTTCAGGAGGTGCGAATGGATTTTAACGAGGCAAATCTGATAGTTAAATATGCGCATAAAATATCGGAACTTGCAAAGACGGCGGAGTCCAACAACAATATCGAAAGCGATATGTACGAGAAATACGACGTCAAGCGCGGGCTTCGCGACAAAAACGGCAAGGGCGTGCTTTGCGGCCTTACGGAAATTTCCGAAGTTACTTCCTGGGAAAATAGGGACGGCGTGAGAACGCCTATCCCCGGCGTACTGTGTTACCGCGGTTATAACGTGAAGGATCTCGTGCGCAACTGCATAGACGAGAACCGTTTCGGGTTCGAAGAGACGGTGTATCTGTTGCTGTTCGGCAAACTGCCCAACGCAAAGGAACTCAACGATTTCAGCGAAATGCTTGCGGAAATGCGCGTTCTGCCCAGAAACTTCGTGCGCGACGTCATAATGAAATCGCCCTCGAAGGATATGATGAATATGCTCGGGCGCTGCGTACTTAATTTGTACAGCTATGACCCCGACCCCGACAGTATTCTGCTGTCGAACGTACTGAGACAGAGTCTGCAACTGATTGCGCAGTTGCCGATGATAGCGGCGTATTCATATAGGGCGTACAGATATTACAATACCAACGACGGTTCGCTCGTCATTCATAAACCCGTTGCCGAATACTCGGCTGCGCAGAATATTTTGCACGTTTTGAGAAAGGACAATTCTTTTACCGATCTCGAGGCAAAGGTTTTGGACGTCTGCCTTATACTCCACGCCGACCATGGCGGCGGCAACGCGTCCACTTTCACGACGCACCTTGCAACATCCACGGGCACCGACACCTATTCCTCGACAGCGGCGTCGCTTGGTTCGCTCAAAGGTCCCAAACACGGCGGCGCCAACATTAAAGTCATTCAGATGTTGGAGAACATAAAAAAGAACGTAAAGAACTGGACGGAAAAGAACGTTTACGACTACGTCAACAAGATAATCAACAAAAAGGCGTTTGACAGAACGGGGCTCGTTTACGGTATGGGGCACGCCATCTATACGGTGTCCGACCCGAGGGCGGAAGTACTCAAACTGTACGCGAGCAAACTTGCCATAGAAAAGGGGCGCGAGGAAGAATTCGAGCTGTACAACACGGTCGCAAGAGCCGCTTCGGAGATAATCTGCGAGCATAAAAAGCTTAATAAACCCGTCAACCCTAACGTGGACTTCTATTCGGGATTCGTATACTCTATGCTGAACCTGCCGGAGGCGCTGTACACGCCGCTGTTCGCCATTTCGCGTATCGCAGGCTGGAGCGCGCACAGAATGGAAGAACTTGTCTGCGGCGGAAAGATAATACGTCCCGCCTACGAGTGCGTTATCGACAGGCGCGAATACGTACCTATCGACAAGAGATAAATTTAAGACGAAATTATGCCGCGGCGGCGCTTTTGACAGCGCCGCCGCGGCTTTTTACAATTATACGTTTTTACAATTATTCGTTTAAAGGCTGAACCCGCTTTCGAAAGTTTTATCGTTCAGATAGCTAAGTTTTCCCGAGAGGTTGAAGGATAAATATTTCGCGACGAGCCGTTGCCGGGCCGCCGAATATTTTGAGTTCAGCTCCCCGTCGCCGTACTTCCCGTCGCCGAGCACGGGACAGCCGATATGCGCCATATGCGCACGTATCTGGTGGGTTTTCCCGGTGTGCAGAACTATTTCCGCAAGCGCAACGTCGCCGCGCTCTTCCGTTACTCGGTATTCGGTAACTATCTTCTCCGCGCCCTTTTTCGGCTCGTCTGTAATTTTTACCTCGCTCTTTTTCGGGTCCTTTAAAAGATACGCCGTCAGCGTGGCTTGCCTTTGCCTGAACGCGTTTTTGCAGAGCGCGATATAAGTTTTTGTGATTTTCCTTTCCCTGAACGCCGACAACAGCTCGCTCTCCGCTTCGCGCGTCTTTGCGAAGATAATCAGACCCTGCGTGTTTCTGTCAAGACGGTGAACGGCGAAAAATTCGCCCCGACCGCGCAGCTCGGACTCGAGCCCGTCGAAGGACACGCCTGAAAATTTGTCCGCTATACAGAGGTTTTCGTCCTCATAGACGACGCAGTGCGAGGGTTTGCTTTCCTGTACGGGGGTAGTGTAATAAACGACCTCGTCGCCGCGTTTTAAGGCGGCGTTTCCGTTCACGCGCTCGCCGTTTACCTTGACGTCCCTATTGCGCAGAAGCGCCGCAAGACAAAAACTGCCCTGCGGGAATACGCTGTCGGTGAATTCTTTGAGTTGTTTATCTTCGGTAACGATGAATTTTTTCATAGACTGAATAAAAAGTGTATCAGGTAAGCCGCGAGGAAAGCGGCGGCCGTCTGTACGGCAAAGCATTTCAAGGTGAATTTGATACCCGCCTCCCTGCACGAAGCCGTGAACGCGGATATACAGGCGGGACAGCACAGAATGAAAGCGCACATACCGAGAGTCGCGGCGAGGTTCAGCCCGACGCCTTCGGGCATCAGCATTCCGACGGTTGCCGCAACGTTCTCCTTCGCGATAAAGCCGCACAGCGCCGCATACGACAGCCGCCAGTCGTCTATTCCCATAGGATAGAATAGCGGCGTCAGCAACCTGCTGATTGCGGCGAGCATACTCTTGTCGGTTTCGACGTATTCGAAAGCAACCGAGTAGTGCGAAAAGAACCAGCTTATCACGCAGAAAACCATTACCACGCCCGCCACTTTTATTATAAACCCTTTGAGATAAAAATACAACTTTTTACCGACGGCTTTGAACTGCGGAATTATTACGGGCGTTACTTCGGAAAGGTGCCCCTCCTCATTCCCCTTAAGAAACAGCGAAAAAAGCAGTGAGAGCGCAAGCCCCGCGAAATAAAAACAGGTTATCGCAGGGAACGGGTTTTCAAACATCGGCGAAAGGAACGTGAGAAAAACGGGCAGTTTTGCGCCGCAAGGTATGAACGGAAGAATGGCTATCGTGCGCTTTTGGGCGCTTACCGTAGAATAACCGCGCGTGGTCATTATCGCCGCCGCGGTACAGCCGAACCCCGACGCGAGCGAAAACGCCGCTCTGCCCGACAGATGGACTTTTTCAAACAGTCCGTCCGTGGCGAACGCAAGCGCGGAGGTAATTCCGCTCTCGTCCAAGAGAGTGAGAAACAGATACAGAACGGCGAGCTGGGGTATGAACGAAAGCACGCTTCCCGCGCCGCCGAGGACGCCCTCGGACACAAGCGATATCACCGCTTCGTTGCGCATTTTCGAGGTGAGAAATCCGCCCAACTTGTCGCAGATCAGCGATTCCGCCAAATCCTTTAAGAGCGTGCCCGGCATCGACGGGTGAAAGGCAAGAAAGAACATTGCGGCAATGGCGGCTATGAAGAAAAACAGGGCGAAAAAGCGGTTATAAAACAGCCTATCCGCCTTTGTAAGGCTTTCGTTACCCGCCGTGTATGCCGCGGAGAGGGGCAGATTTTCGCGCTTTACGGCAAGGTTCACGCCTCGCTCCAATTCGCGTTTGAACTGCTTTGGCGGACATATGTACACGGGTATGCCGAGACGCCGCGAAAGTTTTTCGGCGTCAATTTTTCCGCCGCGGCGTTTTAATTGGTTGAGTTTTGTTACGTATAAAATTACGGGCTTACCCGTGGAGATGAGGCGGCGCGTGAGGTTTAAGCTGTTTTCAAGCGTCAGACTGTCCGCGACGTCTATTATTATATCAGCCGCCTGCACCTCCTCCGCCGCGGAAATTTCTTCCATAGAGTACGCGCTCATAGCGTACAGCCCCGGCGCGTCGACGTAGGTTATGCCGTTTACCGTCTTTTCGGTCGGCGCAGTGGTTACGCCGTGAAAATTGCCCGTCCTTAAGTTGCTCTTTGTGAGAGCGTTAAAGAGCGTGGTCTTGCCCGCGTTTGGGTTGCCTGCAAGCACAACCCGCCGCGTGGCGCTCTTTTTGAGACCGCGCGCATTTTTTTGTACGTCAAAGGCGGGATTTTTCTTAAAGTCAGACTTTTTGGCGATAGCGGAAAAGACTTTCAGCATCTTTCCACCTCGATTAAGGCGGCAAGGCTTTTCCTTATGCCCAGCCGCACGGCTCCGCAGCCGATAAGAACGCTGCTTTTGAACAGGGAATACGCGAGCACGGTTATCCTTTTGCCGACGGTAATCCCCAATGAAGAAAGGCGCGTTGCGGCGCCGCCCTCCGCCCCGCACCTTATAATTTTTGCACTTTCCCCCACCTTTAAATCAAAAACGCTCATAGAATAAATCTATGAGCGTTTTTGTCGGATAATGCCAAAAGATATTTCGCCGCTTCATTCGCGGTAAAAAGCGCAATTTAAATAACTCCGTCGGTACAATGTACGGTAAAATCTCCCGTATCATAATCCCAATAATCTCCAAATGTTATCGCGTTCCA
>CAYLQK010000018.1:0-17900 GCA_964385865.1 uncultured Clostridia bacterium
TTTACACAAAAAGCGGCGCGGCGCTTAAATTTAAGCGCCGCGCCGCGTTCATATCAATACCGTTTTGGTCTGTTCTTTTTTATGACGAGGAAAACTCCGTATCCGAACGAAGCCAGCCCGCATATTCCTATCAGTATCACCGCAAGATAGGGTGCGGAAAGATTTGAAAGAGATGACAAAGCGTTGCCGAAGACCCTGCCTTCCGCCGCAAAACTTAAAATCACCGTTCCGATTTCCGCTGCGGCAAACATTATAATTGCAATTATGTTGCGACGTTTTTCGCCGTCGGTGTTGGCGTAGACAAGTCCCGCGCCCAAGACATACAAAATCAGGGATACGCTTATAAGCGCGGAATACGCGCTCTGAAAGAAAGCAGTATAACCGAAAAGATACATATCGCTGTAAAACGAAAGTACGCTTCCGCCTTTTATCAAAACTAAAAGAAAGGCCGGCAGATTGATAACCAATGTAAAGACAAGTATATAGAGCTCAAAAAAAACGAACATAGTTATCACGCTGAGAAGCGAATATGCCGCGCGTCTGCCGGACGAGACGGGCACAAGCGCGCAGATATTGGGTTTAGAATCGTTTGCCCAGAGAAGCGGCATACTACAGAAAAACGCTCCGCAGCCTAAAAACAGAGACGTCACAGCTCCGCTATGGCACAGGGTCGCAAGCATAAAGCTGAATAAAAAACAGTATATAAGCGGAATGAATACGTTTCTCAGTCTTTTTGGCTGCGGCAGCAACCTCAGCGAGCGGAAATATGCGGCGAAGCCGCAAGTCGGTTTATTCATTTTGCACCCCTCTCAGAACTTTTTCGGATTAGATGATTTTATTCCCAAATAGATTGCCGTACCAAGCGCGGCAGCGGCTAAAATCCCCCAAATAGTTATACACAGCCAGGGGAGAGCCATAGATTCATAGCAGGCGCTTACGAAAGGCGATTCCAACCCTCCGCCGCGCGATATACGCGGGACGGACATAAGGACAAACGAAATTACGATTGCGCCGCAAACCGAAAGCAAAAATACGTTGCGGTATTTGTTTTTCTTTATGAAGCCGGCTATCATTCCGCAGGAATACATAAAAACTATATACAAAAAACTGAAAATTCCGCCGTAGACGCCCATCGCATAAAAGACTTCTTCCTCTTCCGACGTTCCGTCAGAGGCTGCGCCGCCCGCCGACTGCGCAATGGCGGCGATGACTGCAATGACTGTACCTACCACAATGAACACCGCAAGCAAGAAAGCGGCAATAAGAATAAACATCCAAAACGGCGCCAAAAACCTGTAAAGCGTCTTTCTTTTGTGCGAAAGGGGCATCATTTGCACAAGATTGGGCGTGTTGTCGCAACAGCCGCCGGCGATAATACACGTCAGAAAGAGCATTGAAGCGATAAACGCAAATAAAAGCGAATAGAGGTTACCTGAAATGCCGGCGATAAAAAACGTTATCAGAAACGTCAGATAACAAGCTACGCCCTTAGATATCTGCGCGTTTTTCTTTACGGGCGCGTAGCCGAGCGCCCTGAAATATCCGAAAAAGCTCATATTACACCTTAAATATATCGTTATTTTCCGCGGCAGAATAGTCCGTCGGATTTTGCGCGGCGTTTTCGCCGAGCAGGTGAACGAACATCTCTTCTATTGTGGGGACTTTGACCTTTATACCTTCGCCCGAAATATTCTTATCCTGCGTAAGGAACGTGTAGCCGAACAGACTCTTCTGAATGCCTATCGCGCTGCATTCCATATCGGGAGTGAGATTTTCGCACTGGACGAGGCGGTATCTTTCCGTGAGGGTTATTTTATCCTCGTCCATCGTTATCTTACCGTCGTCCATCATAACGACGTAGTCCGCGATTTTGTCGAGGTCTTCCGTTATGTGCGTGGAAAAAAGCACGGTATGGTTTTCGTCCATCATATAGTCCTGAATGAGAGATACCACTTCGCTTCTGTCGAACGGGTCTATGCCCGAAGTCGGTTCGTCCAGAATGAGAATATCCGCGTTGCGGCAGAGCGCAAGGATTATACAGTACTTCCTCTGCATACCGAACGAGAAATTGGAAATTCTTTCCTCGTGCGGCAGTTTGAATTTATCCATAAGCGCATAGTAGCGGTCGGTATCGAAGTTTTTAAAAATCTTTTTGTAAATTTTTAATATCTTTTTCGGCTTTGCCATTATGCTGAAGTGGGGCGAATCGAACACGCAGGCGATATTGTTTAATATGCCCGCTTCGTTATCGGCAAACTTTTCGCCGTTATAGAGAATAAGCCCCGAATCCGCGTCCTGCTGGCGGGTTATCATCTTGATGAGCGTCGATTTGCCCGCGCCGTTTCTGCCGATAAGACCCGTGATACAGCCCTTTCTGACGTTGAGATTGAGATTTTCTATTTTGAATGCGCCGAAGTCGAGCGACAGGTTATTTATTTCAAGTCCGTAAGTCATTTTATTTATTCCCCCATATTTCGTTAATAAGTTTTATAACCACGCTTTCGTCGACGGAGTTGCGTTCGGCGAACGCCGCAATCTCTTGAAGGCGCGAACGCAGTTCGTTGACTGCGAAGTTTTCGGCTTTCGATTTGTCGAAAGAGGCGACGTACACGCCCTTGCCCTGCACCGAATATAAAAAACCCTCCGCGCACAGGTCGTCATAGGCGCGCTTAGCCGTGATAATGCCGATTTTCAGTTCCCTGGCAAGAGTGCGTATTGACGGCAACAGACTGTCAGGCGGCAGGTCGCCGCGCAGTATCTGTCCGCGTATTTCCGTCTTTATCTGTTCGTAAATCGGTACGCCCGATTCGTATGATATTATTATCCTCATTGAGTCCTCGCCTCTTTCATTTGCCGCTCTAACCGTTTCTACTGTGATTATACAATAGATACAGTTATCTGTCAAGGGGTTACCTTAAAAATTTTTGTTGTTATAACAGGGTTATTTAATTATTTGATTATGTCAAGGGAATTTATCATATTTTTCAATAATTTTATCCGGCGCCGGGTTAAGCGATATCCGAAGAGACAATCTATCGCCGTAGAACTCAAGTCCGCGCGGAGAAAATCTCCGCGCGGACTCCAAATATTAACTTTCAAAAACTTATTCTATGGCTTTCAGACTTTCGTTCATATCTATTTTTATGATTTTTCTGCGCAACAGCAGGGTTACGAAGCCCGTAAACAACAGGACGATTACGGGGGTAAGCAGCCACCAGAACCAGGTTACGGCGCCAATCGAGCCGAAGCCCATTACGCCGAACACCATCATCATCAACAGCACCGCAACGGGATAGCCGAAAATTATTCCGATAAGCGAGTTGATATAAATTTCACGGTAAATATAGCCCGCGACCTCGCCGTCGTAGTAGCCGAGCACCATCAGCGTTGCTATTTCGCGGTTGCGTTCGCTTATGTTGATATTGGTCAGCGTGTAGATGACCACCGCCGTGAGCAGTCCGGCAAACGCCACTACCACCACCGCTATTCCCATTATTGCGGCAGAACCAAGCCCCCGGAACAGGCACATATCCAAAAGCGCAAGGCCTGTCAGCACGAGACCCGTGGAGAACGCCACGGCTATAACCGTCATTAAAAACCGGCTTTTATACCTCAAAACGTTGCGCACCGTGGATTTGTACTTGAAAGATAATCTGTTCCAGATAAGCGGAATTTTTTCTATGACGACCTTTTTGCCCGCCTTAGGAGGCTTGGGACGAAGGAGATTTGCAGGTCTGTCGTTCGCCATACGGAGCCCCGCGATAAGCGTTGCGAGGAACGCGCCCACTACTATCACCGCAAGGGTTATTATATAGAACACCATTGCGACGTGTGAAGATATCGGCGGCATCGCATAGCTGTAATTGAATACGAAGTATAAGAGCCGCGCGAGTCCCAACCCCACGAAGTACGCGCCGAACCCGCCTATGCCCGTAGCTATCAGCGAGAAGAACAGATATTTGGATATTATCGCCATAGAGTTATAGCCTAAGGTCTTCATACAGGCGATCTGCGAACGCTCCTCTTCGAGCAGTCTCGTCATTGTTGAGAGGACGACGAGCGCGGTTACGAGCAAAAACACCGCCATCAGGATATATCCTATACCCGCCACCTTTCCGCTGTACGACGAGAGCGATTTGAAACTGTAATTATCAAAGAGAGTCAGAACCTTCACGCCGTCGCCGAGCTCTTCGCTTATCGCGGTCTTCTCCGCTTCGGCGAAACTCTCGTAGGCCGCGCTCATTGCGTTGAATTTCGTTCTGTCCGCAATCGCCACGTACATACTGCCCGTCTTTATGAAGGGCGAATCGAGATCGGTGTCTTCGGGCAAGCCCAAAATTGCGGGCGTTATGAATTCGTTCGGTACGCCCGACAGCCCGGGCATCGCCAAAACGGCGTCCCTCAACGTAGGGATAAGGTCTTTGGAAATATAGAGGACGTTTTCAAGACAGTCCATATCCTTCGTTCCCGTGGTACTGTCGGGAATTTCGGTATCCTCGGGATTGTTGTCGCTGGGTTCGCCGTCCTTGGAAAAGGTCAGGGGGCTTTGGATAATTCCGCTCACCGTAACGGTTACGGGTTCGAGATAGCCAAGGAGTTTTTCAGTGCTTTCGTCAAGCTCCGTGCCGTTCTGTTCGCTTAAACTTATAAGAATTTGCCCAAAGTCGAGCTCATAGGTTTCGCCGACTTCGAATCCTTCGATGACATTATCCGCGCGTTCGACGAAAATTTCGCTGTCGGACGACGGCGCGGCGCCCTCTACGACGTCGGGCAGGTTCACCGTCCATTCGTCGTAATCGAGAAAGTACAGCCTTACCGAACGCTTTTCGCCGGTCTGTACATCCACGGACGCACCCGCGTCGACATATGACTGCGGAAACAACGACTTTACCGCCTCGATATCGGACCGGGTGAAGCCGTCGCCCGTCGTGTCCCTGATTATGAAATCGCTGACGTTGTTGCTTTTATAGTAATCGGTAAGGGAATAGTTGATTTTATCCGTGGCGGAACCTATTCCCGAAATGAACCCTACCGATATCAGCACCATAAAGATGAGCGATAACAGGCGCGTAACGTGTTTTCCGAACATTCGCGCGAGCGTTTTAAGATATGTATTTATCACCACTCGATCTCCTCTATGGGTACGGGATGCGCGTTTGTTTCAATGCTCTCTATCTCGCCGCTCTTTATATGTATGACCTTATCTGCCATATCCTTTAGGGCGGAATTGTGGGTTACGACTATTACGAGGCGCTTTCTCTGTTTGGACACGTCGTAAAGCAGTTTGAGTATTTTTTTGCCTGTGTTGTAATCGAGCGCGCCGGTCGGTTCGTCGCAGAGTAGAAGCTTGGGGTTTTTAGCCATTGCGCGCGCGATGGATACGCGCTGCTGCTCGCCGCCCGAAAGCTGGGCGGGAAAATTGTTCAGCCGCTCTTCGAGCCCCACTTCGCGCAGAACGTCTTCGGGATTTAAGTGGTTTTTGCATATTTCCACGGCAATCTCAACGTTTTCGAGGGCGGTCAGGTTGGGCATAAGATTGTAAAACTGGAATACAAAGCCCACGTCGTCCCTGCGGTATTGGGTCAGTTTGCTTTTGCTGAGGGACGTTACCGCCTTGCCGTCGAGAACTATTTCGCCGCTCGTTGCGCAGTCCATTCCGCCTAAAAGGTTCAACAGCGTGGTCTTGCCCGCGCCCGACGAGCCGAGCACGACGGCAAAATCTCCGTCTTCAAGTTCGAAAGAGACGTTTTTCAACGCCTCTACCGCTATGGACCCCACTTTATATTCTTTTCTTACGTCGGTCAGTTTCAGATAGCCCATATTCCCTCCACGACAGACAAAATGCGGTCAAATTTGCCGCACTGCCGATTTTAGTTGAATTATAAACTTGCGCCTTGTAAAAATTAAAACCGCTATGTGAAAAACAGGTGATGAATCTACAGTAATTCTATTTTTTATCGAAGTCGGCGAAGGAACCCGCACCGTTTTCACCGTTTACGGGCTGCGGAGAAGCTAACGGCTCCGTCCCGTGCGGAACGTAAGCGGGCCCGACGTTTACGGGCTGCGGCGGAACGGCACCGAATTCGCCGTTTAAAGGCGCGCCCTCGGGCGGAACGGCAGACTGTACGCCGTTTACGGGCAACACCTCGGGCGGTATGACCGTGGCTTCGCCCGTTACGCGCAGCTTGAAGAGCCGCCTTAACGTATTCAGTTCGCCTTCGGTAAGGTTTTCTTTAAGCACGGGAAACGCCGCGGACGACTGTATGAAGAAAAACAGGTAATTTTTGGTCTCTTTGCCCTTGATTATCTGACTGTTATAGACCTTTACGGTAGCGGTAAGTTCGCCGTAATTCGTCTCGCTGATAATAAAGTAGCCGTTGAAAAACTCGTAATTGTTGACCCTTGCCGTATTGCGTATCTTCTTAATAACGCTTTTCAATAACAACAGTAAAAACAGCCCCAATACAAAGCATATAGCCCCTAATATCAACAGTATGTTCGTCGAGTCGGGTTCGGGCACTCCGAAAACTTCAAGTAAGACCGAGAGCGCTATATACGCCACGAGCCCGACACAGCCGATTACGAGCAGCACAACCGACGTAATCAACGAGGTTCGGGACAGCTCTTTCTGCATTCTCTCGTCCATAGCAGTGCTGACAATAATGGTTCCGCGTTCCGATATCATAAATTTACCTCCGTAAAAAAACTTCCTCTTTTATTATAGCATAAATTCACGGATTTGTATATATAAATAAATTTAACGAAGCAATGGTTGACTTTTTCGGGAGCGTAATTTAAAATAAATAGAGACGCCGCTGTGGCGGAATTGGCAGACGCGCAGGACTTAGAATCCTGTGGGCAACCGTGCAAGTTCAAATCTTGTCAGCGGCACCACTAATAACGTAAGTTGAATCAAATTCGGCTTACGTTATTTTTTGCAGTAAAAAAGCCGAACCTATTATAAAGTAGTTCTACTTTATTTGAGATAATGTAGCCTAAACGCCCCGCTAAATTGCTGCTTGTCGTGAGAATTAGTAACCTAAAACCGCCCCTTCTTCGGGCGGCGGCGCGTCTGATTTTTAACGTAAATAAAAAAATTTCATTAAATATACACTTTTTCACATAGAATCTACTTATTAAATGTGCTATAATTAAAAAAAAGTATTGAGGTCTATATTTATGAATATGAAAAAATCAAGGCGCGCGCTGATAGCGATACTTTGCGCCGTTACCGTTATTTTCGCTTTTACCCTTACCGCGTGCACAAATACCGACGGTTCGAACGAAAAATCTCAATCCACGGCGGTTGTTTCTTACGTTTCGACTGATTCGACGGTCTATAATACCACTACCGAAGTCGTGAGCGCGGTTGCCGATACCGTGGTTGAGATAAGCACGGAATCGGTTACCTCGCAGTGGGGTATGCAATATATCGTCTCAGGCGCGGGCAGCGGCGTTATCGTCGGGAAGAGCGAGAACGCTTCCGACTACTATATCGTTACAAACAACCACGTCATCGACGGCGCGAACGAAATTACCGTGAGAACGCGTTCGGGCGGGGAGTTCGAAGCCGACCTCGTCGCAACCGACGATTCGGCGGACATTGCGGTGATTACCGTGAGCTGCGATTATGAGCTGAATATAGCCGTCTGGGGAGACAGCGACGATTTGCAGATAGGCGAAGATCTGATAGCCATAGGAAATCCGCTCGGAAGTCTCGGCGGGACGGTTACAAAGGGTATTTTATCCGCGACGGGCAGAAGTATTATCGTGGGCGACTATGCTATGACGCTTTTGCAGACCGACACCGCAATCAACCCCGGCAATTCGGGCGGCGGGCTGTTTAATATGCGCGGCGAGCTTATAGGAATAGTAAACGCAAAGACCTCGGACGAGGAAATCGAGGGCATCTGCTTCGCCATTCCCGCCAATACCGCAAGGAGCGCTTATGAGGATTTGGTAACTTACGGCTATATAGAAGGACGGGCTACGTTCGGGCTTGAACTTGCGGAGGGCGCTATCTCTTCGGGCGGAATCAACGCGCAGTCGCAGTCCATCGTGTACGTTACCGACGCGGGGAATGCGGCAGACGGCACGTTCAAGCTGTACGACAGAATCTACAAGATCAACGGAACGCAGATAACCTCCGTTTTGGACTACAACGTAGCGATGTCGGACATAAAACCCGGGGACGAAGTAACCGTGGAAGTTTACCGCGGCGCCAAGACGCAGAATTTCTTCGGCAGCAGTATCACTTTCGAAACGGAAACCACAACGTTTACCGCCGTTGCCGCACAGTACGGTTTATAACGAAAAAAATAAAATCCGGCCGACGAAGAGCTTTTTGTTTTTCGTCGGTTTTTTATCTGAAATGAATAAATAGCTGAATTCTCCGCACAATACTTTTGACGGAGGATCAATATGCAATTTGACGACACTAAGACTTACAGAAATCTTGCGAGGAGTTTTGCCGGAGAGAGCCAGGCGGGGATGAGATACCAGCTTATCGCACGCGAGGCGAATGCGCAGGGATACGTTACGCTTGCCAATACGGTGAAAACACTTGCCAAAAACGAGACGGTACACGCGAGAAGATTTTTCGAGGAGCTGAATAAATACGGTAAATATCTTGACAATATAGACCTCGACGCAGGCTATCCCTATCACAGCGGTGATCTCGGACAGAGTTTATTGCTTGCGGCGGGCGACGAACGTCAAGAACATTCCGTGATTTATCCCGCTTTCGCCAAGGACGCAGAGGAAGAAGGTTTTAAGGATATTGCCGCACTTTTCAGACTTGTTGCACAGGTCGAAGTCAGGCACGAAATGATTTTCAAATACCTCCACGAAGCGTTCACCAAGGGTGTGCTTTTCAGCAATGAAACGCCCATTCTATATATTTGCAGCGAATGCGGTTATATGCATACTTCGACGAAAGCCTGGGACGTTTGCCCCCTTTGCAAGTCAAGCCAGGGTGAAGTCGAATTGCATATTCCGTTTCAGAAGGAGAAAATATGAGAAAGACCAACGAAAACAACAGGCAATCGCAGAGTAAGAATTGCGGCCGCAGCAGCAACAAGGATTGCTCGAACAAGGAATCAGGGACTAAGAACTGTGGAAAAAACACGAAAAACTGCAAATAATTTCAAGGACAGTTTCGACCCTAACGGAAGTTACACCGGTACGCCCGTGGACGGCGGTAAGCCCATTCAGGACGCGGACGATCTGTAACGGATAATAGAGGCGCGGGACGGATTTTATCCGTCCCGCGCCCGAATTTTTACTTATAAATTTCAATTAAAGCCCGCCTCTCCCGATTTTTTCTTTCTCGGTTTTCATAATTATAACAATGCGTCTATAAAATCTTCCGCGGAGAAAGGCTCTAAATCCTCGAGCTTTTCGCCTGTGCCGACAAACGCCACGGGAATACCGAGCTCGCTGCAAAGGGATATGACGAACCCTCCCTTTGCCGAGCTGTCGAGCTTGGTCAGAACGATTCCGTCCAGCTCAACCGCTTCGTCGAACACTTCCGCCTGATTGACGGCGTTACCGCCCGTGGTTGCGTCGAGTATGAGCAGCTTGTAGAAATTCGCCTGCGGATATTCGCGTTCCACTACGCGCGACATTTTCTTCAGCTCTTCCATAAGGTTGGCTTTTACGTGAAGTCTGCCTGCCGTATCTATTATTACGACGTCGGTATTTTTTGCCTTTGCGGAAGTTAAGGCGTCGAATACGACTGCGGAAGGGTCGCTACCCTCCTCGTGTTTGACTATTCTAACCTTTGCCCTGTCCGCCCAAACCGTAAGCTGGTCGGCAGCGGCGGCACGGAAAGTGTCCGCGGCGGCGACGGTTACGCTCTTTTTGCGCGAAAGGAAATAGTTTGCGAGTTTGCCCACGGTAGTTGTCTTGCCGACGCCGTTCACGCCGACGAGCATTATGACGGCAGGATATTCGATCTCCAGCTCCTCCGCCCCGGCGAGTTTGTCCTCAAGGATATCCTTTAAGAGATTGGTAACAAATTCTCTGTCCTTCAGCTTTTCCTTTTTTGCCTCGGCGCGCAGATCTTCCACTACTTCCCCGGCAGTGGCGACAGAGATGTCCGCGCCTATGAGAATTTCTTCGAGTTCTTCGTAGAATTCGTCGCCGAGCTTATTTTTGGCGAAGAGGTTGCCGAGCGCGCCCGCAAGCCCCTCGCGCGTCTTTTTTAATGCGTTTTTAAGTTTAGAAAATATTCCCATTCTTTCGTCCCGATAAATTATATCACATAACCGTGTCGCCGCCAAGCCTTGCTTCGACCTCGGACAGTTTGACGGAGACTATCTTTGAAACGCCCTTTTCTTCCATCGTAACGCCGAACAGGGTGTCTGCGCACTCCATCGTCGGCTTTCTGTGGGTTATGACTATGAACTGCGTTTCGCCGTATTTCTTGAGGTATTTTGCGTAACGCGCGACGTTTGCTTCGTCCAGCGCCGCCTCGATTTCGTCCAGAACGCAGAACGGCATCGGGCGCATTCCTATGATTGCGAACAGAATAGCTATCGCGGTCAAGGCGCGTTCTCCGCCCGACAAAAGCGATATCTTCGTCAGCTTTTTGCCGGGAGGGCAGGCGATAATTTCCACGCCGGCGTTCAACGGGTCGTCGCAGTCGGTGTAATCGAGCTGAAGCTCGGCTTTGCCGCCGCCGAAAAGCTCCCTGAACGTGCGCTTGAAATTTTCGTTGATGAGGTTGAACCCCTCGTTGAATATCTTCAGCATCTCCGCGCGGATATCGTCCAGCGCGGTGGTCAGATCCTCTATCGCCTTTTCCAAATCTTCCTTTTCCGCGGACATCTTTTCGAATCTTGCGGAAAGCTCTTCATACTCTTCTACGGCGTTGTGGTTGACAGGCCCGAGAATGGTTATCTGCCTCTTTAAATTGGCTATGATATTGCCTGCCTGCGAAGGGTCGTAGCCCTCTTCCCTGTATTTGAGACAGCCCTCGTAGTCCTCGCCGTATTCCTCGGAAATCCTCGTCTGCAGATAGTCGAGGTCGCTGTCTATCTTTTGCAGCGCGAGCGCGAGCGAACCCTGTTTCTTCGTGAGTTCTTCCTTTTCCTTGTAGGCGGAAAGTCTTTCGCTGTCGTACTGCATCATCCGCCTGTTCAACTCGTCCTTGCGCCCGCGGACTTCGTTTACCTGCCTGTTCAAATCGGCGACGACTTCCTGTTCTTCCTTGGAGAGCGCCGCCTGCTGCGCCTGACGGGTAAAGACTTTCATCTCCTCCTCTATTTCGGGAATGCCCGCCTTCGTCTGTTCGAGTTTAACTGCGAGAGTCTCGCGCTCGGCTTTGAGCCTCGAAACGTTTTCCGAACCCGACTTCACCGCGCTTTCGAGCGAGGCGGTTTCAACGAGAAGGGAATTGAGCCTCTCCGTCGTTTCGGTGCGCTCGGCAATCAATTTATCGTACTCCGCGCTGATATCGTCTATCGCCGACGAAGCCTTGTCCGACTGCTCGGAGAGGTCGCTTGCGCCCTTGCTCACACCCGAGTACTCGCTGTCAAGCCCCGAAAGTCTGCCTTCCAAAGCTTTTAACGACTGCCCGTACGCGGCGTATTCGCTTTCCGCGGAGGTTACGCTTTGAAGCAGGGACGACTGTTTTTCGGTTACGGCGGCAAGTTCGAGACGGGCGTCCTGCAACCGCTTTACGAGCGCCTGCTGTTCGGCGTCCGCTTCGCTCTTCTTTGCGTCGAGCTCGGCGCGGCGCGCCCCGGCACGGGAGAGGAAAGCGCTCTTCGCGTCGATCGCCTCTTCTATCTCCTTTATTCTGCGCTCGTTGGCGAGGAGGTTGCCCGCTATTTCGCGCTTGGAACCGCCCGTCATTGAACCCGTCGTTGAAATGACGTCGCCGTCGAGGGTTACTATTTTGAATGCGCGCGGATATCTGCGCGCTATCTGCGTGGCGTTTTGGATATTGTCGCAGATGAGCGTGTTGCCCAATAAATTGTGTATTACGTTTTCAAACTTTTTATCGTATTTTACGAGGTCTATCGCAAACCCTATCGCGCCGCGGTCGCGGACGGCGGACTTTATCATATCGTTTTCCGCCCTGGGACGAAGCGCGTCTACGGGAAGGAAGGTAACCTGACCCGAACGGGTGCGCTTCAGATATTCTATGAGATATCTCGCGTCGTCGCGCGTGCGCGTTATCACGTTCTGCATCGCGCCGCCAAACGCCGTCTCTATCGCGACTTCGTACTCGCTTCCGCAGCTGACGAGGTCGGCGATCAGCCCCTCTATCTTTTCGGATAAGTCGGAGTTGTTTCTTGCGTCGCCCAAAAGCTTTTTGACGGAGTATATGTAGCCCTCGAATCTGTCGCGCAGTGCGCGGTAAGTCGTCAGGCTGTCGTTCAGACCAGATATCTGAGCCTGCGTGTCGTAGGTCTGCCTGATGAGCTGCTGTATCTTTTCGTCCGTCTCGCGCGTCTTTGCCTCCGCCTGTTCGAGCAGGGAATTTTCGTTGCCGAGAAAGGCGTTTATCTCCTCGCCGCGCTTTATGCACGAATCGTACTCGCTGCGCAGTCCGTCGCGCCTCGCGCGGATTTTTTCCATATCCCCGCGTATCTCGGAAAGCCGCTCTTCAAGCAGTTCCTTCTGAGCTGAAAGCGAGCCCATATTTTGGCGCATCTCGGAGAGGTCCTTGAACGTGTCCATTACCTTTTTACGGTGTTCGCCCGTCATATATTCGTAATCGGCGATCTTTCGGGACAGTTCGTCTATCTCCTTTCGGAACCCGTCCGCGGACGCGCGCATCGAGACGAGCCTTTCGGTATTCTTCTGCGAATAAGCTTCCGCACGGCGGATCTCGCGGTCGATATCGTCCATACGCTTTGTGGAATAGGCGATATCTTCCTGCGCGGAGGCGAGTTTAGCCTGAACGGAGCGCGCCTTTTCGGCATACAGTTTGGATTCGCCCGTTCTGTGTTCTATCCCCACTTCGTAACGGCGCAGCCGCTCGTTCAAATCCTGCAATTCCGCGTCCGCAGCCGCAACCTCGTCGCGGCGGTTCTGATACTCGGAAAGTAGCCTGTCCGACAGCTCGGTTATCTCTTCTATGCGCCTGTTTATTTTTTCCGCCTTTTCGTTCAACGCCGCCCTTTCGCCTGCCGCGCTGTCGTGGCGGGATATGTACAAGTTCATTTCGTGGTGGCGGAGAGAGGAATACAGCTCCCTGTATTTGAGCGTGTTTTCCGACGCCTTTTTGAGGGGTCCTATCTGACGCTCCACTTCCTGCATACGCTGTGCAAAGACGTAAAGGTTGTCCTTGGATGCGTTCAGTTTCCTCTCGGCGTCCGCCTTTCTGTCCTTAAATACGACAATGCCCGTCGCTTCCTCGAAAATGGAGCGGCGGTCTTCGGGCTTTGCGTTCATAATCTGTTCGATTCTGCCCTGGCCTATGATGGAATAGCCCTCCTTGGCGGCGCCTGCGCCGTGAAGCAGACCCGTCAATACCTTCATACGCGAGGGCTGTTTGTTTAAAAGATATTCGCTCGTGCCGTCGCGGTAGAGGCGCCTGGTCATCTCCAGCTCGTCGCAGTCGATATCGAATACCCGCTTTGTATTGTCGAAGGTCAGCGTAACCTCGCAGAAAGACATCTGACGGCGCGATTCGGTTCCGCTGAAAATGACGTCCATCATCTGCGAGCCGCGCATCATCTTTGCGGACTGTTCGCCGAGAACCCAGCGAATGGCGTCGGCAACGTTGGATTTACCGCAGCCGTTCGGCCCGACTATACAGGTTACGCCGTCGTCCAGGGGTATGGTTGTTTTATCTGCAAAGGATTTGAACCCTACAAGTTGTATCTGTTTAAAAGTTGACATAAAAATCCTGTTCGCGCGCCCCCTTAAAGAGTGCGGCGCTTTTGCCGCTTATCGGCGGGAAATTCCGCCGCGGCGGCGATTTGTGCGTTTGCGTATCTTTATTTATTCGCGTTGTAATATATCACTGCGGAGCGGGCGGCGAGCTGTTCCGCCGATTTGACGTTGTCGCTTTCGCCCGTGAACGTGCGCCCGAACGCCTTCAAAGTTACGATAAATTTGTGCAGTCTCGGCGTGCCCTTATCCGAATGTTCGTACTCGGGGCAGGGCTTGCCCTCGGACTGCAATATCTCCTGCAGGACGCCCTTATAGTTTTCCACCGTTCTGCGCCCGGAGAAATCCAGCGTGGACAGCACGAACTTCCTTGCCTCGTCGATACCGCCGTCGAGGTAAACCGCGGCGCACACCGCCTCGTATGCGGAGGGCACCGCCTTTTTGTTGCCGTTGTCCTTTTTGCCGCGGATCAGGAACTTGTCCAGCCCCAATCTCTCGGATACGGGCGTAAGCGCGCTGTCCGAAACAAGAGTCTTGCGCCTTTCGGTGAGCGTGCCTTCCGTTCCGCCCTCGCTGAAAATGCGTTCGGAGACGATAAATTCCAAAATGGCGTCGCCGAAAAATTCGAGAAGCTGGTTGTTCTCGTCCTGGTCGGCGGAGGCGAGCGTCAGCGCGCGGGTGAGAAGGGTCTTATCCTTGAAAGTATAACCTATAGCCCTCTCAGCCTGTTCAAGATTCATCGTCTGTCCCTATAAGGGAGTCGAAATCGACTCCGCCCAGCAGTTCCTCAACGGAGGGAACGAGGTTGTTGCGGTATATGTTGGCGGCGTTGGCAATGGAATTTGCTATGGATTCGGGCTTGGACGAGCCGTGGCTCTTTACCACGGGCTTTTTCAGACCCAAAAGCAACGCGCCGCCCGCCTTGTCGAAGTCGATCTGGGAGCGCATACGCTTTATCGCCTTCCGCATAAACAGATAGCCCAACTTGGACGAGAACGAGGACGAAAATTCCTTCTTCATAACGCCGAGTACGAGCTTGCCGCAGCCCTCCATCGATTTTAAAGCTACGTTGCCCGAGAACCCGTCCGACACGACGACGTCGCAGTCGCCGAGCATAATATCGCGCCCTTCGACGTTGCCGATGAAATCTATTCCGTTCATCTTCGATAGATATTTATACGTTTCCTGTCTCAAGGGGTCGCCCTTGTGCTCTTCCGTGCCGTTGTTGAGCAGACCTACCTTTGGACGGGTTATGCCGAACCCCGCCTTTGCGTAAGCGGAGCCTAAAAGCGCGAACTGGCAAAGCATTACGGGCTTGCATTCGGCGTTTGCGCCGCAGTCGACGAGCAAGGTTACTCCGCCGCGCGAATTGGGTATCGCAGGGCACAGCGCGGGGCGCTTTATGCCCCTTATTCTGCCCAAAATCAGCTGTCCGCCGACTATGGTCGCGCCCGTGGAACCCGCAGTAACGAGGGCGCAGATATCCTCTTCCTTTTTGAGCATCCAGTACGCCGCAATAAGCGAAGACTGTTTGCGCTTCACCGCCTCGGTGGGGATATCGTTCATTTCTATTATATCGGGGCAGTTGACTACTTCCAACCGCGATCTGTCGTATGTATATTTATAGAGTTCGCGCTCTATATCCGCCTGTCTGCCCGTGAGAATGAGATACAGCTCCTTATCCGTCTCCAACGCGCTGACGGCGCCTGCAACGGTTGCGTACGGAGCGTTGTCTCCGCCCATTGCGTCCAATAATATTTTTATCATATAGCTCACTTCCTGTAATGTGAATGGTTCGAACTTAATTATAACATACCGAGTTTAAAATTACAATTAATTGAAAAACAAAACAGCCGCATAAAGCGGCTTTTTTTGTCTTTATGCGGAATTAGCGGCGTTTTTATCGGCTTTTTCCTGCTCTTTATCATCTTCCGCGGATATCGTAACTACGTGTTTTATCGGCGAGTATCTGTCCCTGCGCATAAGCTTTTTAATCTGCGTCCCGCCGCGCTTTATTAGGAGATATCCTTCGCTGACGATTCCGTCCCTGCCCTCTCTGACGAGCGACTCGTCCCCGGTTACTTCGACGGGCGCGGGAATATTTCCCTTGACCTCGGAGAAGTAACTATATTCGGCGCCGTCCCCCCTGCCGTAGAAGTCGAACGCGACGTAGCCCGTACCCGTCCTGGCGCGGATATACAGCGTATAGCCCGTGGAGTTGCGAAATTTCAGGTCGAAATAGTTTCCGCTGACCATAGCGTCGGACGACGGCGGCACGTAGCTCACCGCGAGAGAATGGGCGTGGCACTCGGTAATTTCACAACCGGCAAGCAGGGCGGCGTTGTACAGAGTAGTGCTCGTCTGGCAGACCCCTCCGCCGATTCCCTCCACAAATTCGCCGCGCTCGATTATCTTTGCGCGCCTGAACCCGCGCTCCGCGCTCCTTTCGCCCACGGCGGCGTTGAACGAGAATTGGCAGCCGTTTTCAAGCACGCAACCGTTTATCTGCTGCGCCGCAAGTCGGATATTGTGCGCCCTGTCCGCGTTGCTCCCGTCGAAATAGGTGGTATAGGAACTCAGCCGTCTGGTGTTGTATCGCAGCTCCTCGACGGAGATAGCGCAGGGACGGGGGATAACCGAGAGGGCGACGTCCTCAAAGCCGCCTTCAAGCGATTTCGTTATATCGCGGACGAGCTTGGCCCTGTCCGCACGCTTGCCCGCCTTGCCGTCGATATAGGTAAACGCCTCCCCCTCGGCGTTGAAGATAGCGGCGGGCTCGATTACGGGACGGCTCTCTTCGTTGCAGATAAAGTCGGCAATATCCTTCAAACCGTTCAGATGAAAAGTTACTTCCGCAGTGTAGCGTCCGCCCTTTTTCGCGCTCCTTAAAAGAGCTTGCAGGTTATCTTTATAGCCTATCTCGGGATAAGCGAAGACGTAACTGTTCTCCAAACCGACGACCTTAAGCCGCCTGTCTTTAAGGTCTTCCTCTATCTTGTCGCGGACGAGCCGAACCGCCTCCGACTGCGGCTTTCCCCCGACGTCAAGACCGTTCACCGTAACGCCCTTTGGCACCCTGAGCGCAAAACCGCCCGCGAAAAAAATCAAGCCCGCCGAAAAAGCGAGCATAAGAATAAGTATTTTTAAGCCTGTAACTTTAACTTTTATCAATTCCGAGTTCTTCAGCAAGAGCCTCTCCGATATTGAATACGGGCGTGCCTATCCGCTTTTTTCCGCCCTTGAAATGAGTATCCGAACCGCCCGTAACCAACAGTCTGAAAGTGTCCGCCATCTCCTTATAGTATGCCGTTTCATCGTTAGTATGGGTAGAATAGACGGCTTCTATGCCGCGGAGCCCGCAGGCAGAGAGCCTTTTTATGAGGTCAATTAATTCTTGCTTTCCCAAATCTATCCTGCCGGGGTGGGCGATCGAGGCAAAGCCGCCGCTCGCGTTGATGATCTCTATCGCACGTTCGGGTGAAGGTCTGCACAGTTGCGAACTTGCGCACTTGCCGGGGGCGAGATATTCGAGATAGAACGAATAACGGTTGTCTGCATAACCCTTTTTTGCGCCCGCCTCCGCGATATGCATACTGTGAACGGGGGAATTATCGCTCTTTCTTATCGATAGCACGTCGTCCATAGTTACGTTTACGCCGCACTTTAAGAGCTTTGAAACGCAGTCCTCCGCGCGGATTATCGAGCCCTCGTACAGTTCTCGGGCAAAACTTTTATAGACCTTGCACCCGCCGTCCACGTTATAGCCGAGCGTGTGCAGCTTTACGCCTTTGTCGTAAGCGGAAACTTCCAGCCCGTGAACGAGCTTTACGCCGCACGATTGCGCCGCCCTTTGAGCTTCGGCAACGCCGAGCATTGTGTCGTGGTCGGTCAGGGCGACGAGCTGCACGCCGTTATTCTTCGCCTCGGCGATAATCTCCGAAGGACTGTTTAACCCGTCGGAATAGTAGCTATGAACGTGTAAATCCGCCCTTAAGCCTGTCATAATAGCTCCTGTAAATATTTCACGATTATTCGTTTCTATTCTGCGAAAC
>CAYLQK010000019.1:0-6954 GCA_964385865.1 uncultured Clostridia bacterium
ATTTTATCAGTTCAATTTATTTTATCTTCCCGGCAGGTTTTGCAAATGCCGGTGAACTCGATATTGGATGCATAGATTTCAAAACCGCCGAGCTCTTTCCTGCCGAGGACCTCGTCAAGTCCGCTGTCCTTGATATCGAATATCCTGCCGCATTTCAGGCAGTGGAGATGCGCGTGCGGCGAGATAAACGCGTCAAACCGCGCGGAACTTCCGGTTAGGCTGAGCTTGTTTATAACGCCGTTTGCGGAATACTGCGACAGCACCCTGTAAACGGTTGCACGGCTTATCCTGGGATTATCCTTTTTGATTATTTCGTACAGTTCTTCAGCCGTGGGATGATCCGCGCAGGATAGCGCTTCCAATATTATTTTTTTCTGCTGTGTCTCGCGCGTTGATTTCATAATTAACTCTATTCGCCGAGTTCCGCCGACGCGGAATATAAGCGAGCCGATTTCGTCTTTATTTTAAATATATAATTTTATACCGTACCGTGAGCGTATTCCTTGACGGAAACGGCTATGTTGTGCATATGGTCGCCGATACGTTCCATATTGACGGCAAGCTGTAAGAACAGCGCGCCCGCCTCCGCGGAGCAGCTTCCCTCGCTCATACGGCGCAGATGCGATTGCTGCATAACCGAGTTCATTCTGTCCGTTTCCTGTTCCTCGTGTTCAACGTCGGGGAGATAATTTACGTTGCTTTCGGAGAATACCTTACATACGAATTTGTACAGGTTTGTAATATGAAAATCCATTTCGCGGATCTCCTCTTTCGCGTTCTCGGAAAAATCCACCCCGTCCTCGTTTATCTTTTCGGCGTATTCCACTATGTTTTCGGCATAGTCGCCGATACGCTCTATATCGGAGGATACCCGATAGAACGTACCTATCTTCTTTTCGTCCGTTTCGGATATTTCCTGCAATGAAAGACTGATTAGGAAGGAAATTATGTATTTGTTCATTGCGTTTATGTTCTTTTCTGTTTCGGCGAACTTATCCTTTTGCGATATGTCGCCCGAAAGCAGCATATCGAGGGAACGCTTATAGTTGGCGAACGCCTCGTCGCCCATTTTCAAAAGCTGTTTGCGCACCTGGCCTACGGCGATCGCAGGCGTTTTGAGCAGACGCTTGTCCAGAGTTTCCTCTTTCTCCTCCTGTTTCGCGCCCTTCTTGTCGGGCACTATTAAGCAGGCAAGTTTGACAAGGTATTTGACGAACGGAACCAGAACGAGCGTCGTCAGCAGGTTGAACACCATATGGAAGATGGCTATCTGCCACTCCGTCTTGGAAACTATTCCGGTCAGGAACGAGTCTATGTATTTACCCGCAAACGCGACGGGCCAAATGAATATCAGACAGCCCGCAACGTTGAATAGCAAATGGACCGCAGCCGCGCGCTTTGCATTTACGCTTGCGCCGATAGAGGATAGTATCGACGTGAAACAGGTACCCACGTTGGCGCCGAGGATTATACACATCGCCATCTGCAACGAGATGAGGTTTGAGCTTGCAAGGGAAATTATTATCGCCGTGAGCGCCGCGGACGACTGCATCGCCGCGGTTAACGCCGCGCCCAAAAGGAACAGAACGGGAATTTCCCAGGTCAGAACCTGTTTGCCGTTACCGAGGCTGCTGAAAAGGCTTTCGATAGCGCCGCGCACTTCGCTTTCCGCAGAAGTCAGGTTTGAAACTGCGCCCGACATTACGCTGAGCCCGATAAATATAAGCCCCACGCCCTCTAAAATATTGCCGACGCGCTTTATCTTATCGCTTTTGCCCACGAGGGTAAAGACGAATCCGATAAACGCCACAAGCGCGAAGATAGCCGAGACGGAAAGCTGCGTTCCGCTTGCCGACGACAACGCCATTACGAACGCCGATATCGTGGTACCGATATTCGCGCCCATTATGACCGAAGCCGCCTGCGTGAGGGTCATAAGTCCTACGTTGACGAAACCGACAATCATAACGGTTGTCGCCGCCGAACTGTTGACGAGCGCCGTTACGGCCGCGCCCGTGCCGATGCCGGTGAAACGGTTCCTCGCCGCCCTGTTCATAAGGCGTCTTATGTTCCTGCCCGCCGCCTTTTCGAGGTTGGAACCCATCATTTCCATTCCGATCATAAACACTACTATTCCGCCGAGGATAAGAAACAGGCTGTTTATTATCTCCATTACCGATCCGACGGAAATCGCGGATATTATGGACACCATAACGATTGATTTTTGCTCCGTGTAAGATTATGAATAAATTGTACCAACTTTATTGCGGTTTTGTCAATCGAAATATTGATATTAACGCGTGTGAAATTATTTGCAAATCGCCGCGGTTTATTTTACAATATATACGTGTTTAATATAGTTTTGGTGGAACCCGAAATACCTCAAAATACGGGCAATATAGTGAGAACCTGCCGCGCAACGGGGTGCAGACTGCATCTCGTGCGACCGCTCGGCTTCGAAATCTCGGACAGATATTTGAAGCGGGCGGGGCTCGATTACTGGGACGAGGTGGAAATATTTTACTACGACAGCTTTGCCGAAGTGCTTGCCGCATACCCCTCCTCCCGCTTTTATTACTTCACGACTAAGGGGCTGCAAAGGCACAGCGACGCCCGTTTTAAGCAAGGCGACTTTATGGTATTCGGCAAAGAGACGAGAGGGCTGCCCGAGGAGCTTTTAAAAGCTAACAAGGAAACCTGCCTGAGAATACCTATGGTAGGCGAGACGCGCAGCCTCAATCTGTCCAACTCGGTTGCGATAGCCGTTTACGAGGGGCTGAGACAGCAAGATTTTAAGGGGTTTAAGACCGAGGGGCGGCTTCACCGCCTGGAATGGGATAGTTGAGCGACGGTTCCGTTAAGGCGCACATTTGACGCGACGGCAAAGAATTCTGCAGCGCTAACCCCTTTACATTTTTAAAGATTTATTGTATAATACTTATATGGAACTTGAAAAGATAGTCGTTGCGAGCGGCAACAGCCACAAAATCCGGGAAATAAGGCAGATATTCACGGGCGTTGAAATTATTTCTATGAAGGAGCTCGGCTTTGACGAAGAAATTCCCGAAACGGGAAATTCTTTCAGGGAGAACGCCAAAATAAAGGCCCAGGCGGTTGCGGAAAGGTTCTCTATGCCCGCGCTTGCGGACGATTCGGGACTCTGCGTTGAAGCGCTTTACGGCGCGCCGGGGATATATTCCGCACGGTTTTCGGGCGAGGGCGACGAGGGCAACAGAAAACTGCTTTTGAAAAGACTTGACGGCATAACGAAGCGCGACGCGTTTTTCGAGAGCGCGGTATGTCTGTATATGCCCGGCGGCAAAACCTTTTTCGGCAAGGGTACGACTAAGGGCAAAATTTTGCAGGAAGAGATAGGCTCGAACGGATTCGGTTACGACTGTCTGTTCTTTTCGGACGACCTTAAAAAGAGTTTCGGGCTTGCGAGCGCGGAGGAGAAAAATTCCGTTTCCCACCGCTACCGCGCGCTATGCGACCTAAGAAAAAAGCTCGATAAAAAGTTATGAAGAAGATAGTAGTCATTTCCGATACCCACGCCAACAGGCGCGGCATAGACGGATTAGACGGAATTTTCGGCGAGTGCGATATGATTATCCACCTCGGCGACACCTCCTCCGACGGTAGCTATATCCGCTCGAAATTCCCCGGAAAGACGCGCCTTATCAACGGCAATTGCGACGCGGTAAAGCTCGGCGAGGACGAGGACGTCATCGAGATAGAAGGCGTAAGGATATTCGCCTGCCACGGGCACCTATATTCGGTCAAAAACACTCTCTTTAAGCTTGCCGGACGGGCGAAACAGCTCGGCTGCAAGATTGCGCTGTACGGACACACGCACAGAGCGCGCGAGGACGAAATAGACGGCGTTACGCTGATTAATCCCGGTTCGCTTACGAGATACGGCGCAAACAGCTATCTCTACCTTGTGGTAAACGAGGGGAACGCCGTTCACAAAATAGTACAAATCAGGTAATTTTATGAGATTCAAACACAGCTTTCACGTATTCGTGGATAACTTTCCGGTTATTTACAAGCACCTGTTATACAGGCTTGTGATAACCGTAATAACTGCGCTTTTGTCGTTTGCGGTGATTTATCCGTTCGTCAAGGAACTGACGGGTTCGCAGGCGTTTATCGACCTTATCGACGGACTCAAGGCCTTTTTTAACAGCCTTATAGAAGGCAGAGCCGAAGAACTGGGCGACGTAACGCAGAAAATCAAGGATTCGTTCGCCGAAATTCTCGATTCCATTTCGCATAACCGCGGCATTATCGCTTTGGGTATGATAGGGCTCGTTCTCGTGCACCTTATCGACAAGTTTTTCACGGGGCTCGGCAATTACGCAATGGGCGCGATAGTGAACGACAAGATGGCGATGGGAGCGAAGTCCCCCTACCTCATCACGCTCGTGCGCAACCTCAAAGAGGCTTCGCTCTTCAGCATAATCTATTCCCCCCTCTCGATTGTCTACGACCTCGTCTGCTATGTGGGGCTGTTTCTGATCGTATTCAAGCTCTTTTGGTTCATACCTCTGCTCTTAAAGGTCTTTCTCTATTCGACGTTGATGGTTGCTGCGATATCTGTTAAAATGGTATTCACCTGCGACTGGCTGCCCGCGCTCATACGCGGCAAAATGCGGACGGGGCAGGCGTTCCTCTATACGTTCAAACGCAAAGGAAAGGACTCGTTCAACGTTCTGGCGAACTTTGTATTGCTGATAATCATAATCTACGCCGTAAACGTGGGCGCGGTCGTCTGCACGTTAGGCACCGCAGCGCTTATCACCATTCCCGCAAGCTATCTCGTGCTAATCAGTTTCGAATTCGTGAACTATTACGGCAGGGAAAATATGAGATATTTCATTGACAAAAATACGATTATCAAACCCGCAAAGGGGCGCAACCTCACGCGCGAGGAGTTCTTCCGCGGCGAATCGGAATAGACCGCGGGTAACCATTCGGCTTTTTGCGGAATTTTCTGAAATGCGAAACCGACTCGCCCCTGTTTTGCCTTGATTGCGTTGTTATAAAGGTACAAAACATAGTTATTTTATAAAAAAAATTGAAAATTTGTAAAATTTTTTTGCTTTCCCTCTTTACAATGGAAAGTTTTTTTTATATAATATTTTATGGTATTATGTAATACCTTAAAAATCAGGGAGGAAACAATGGGTTACAAAGATATTTATAACAGCTGGCTTAACGACAGCCGTCTCAACACCGAGGGCAGGAAAGAGCTGGAAAGCGTTAAAGGAAACGAAGAAGATATAGAGTACCGCTTCGGCGCGGAGCTTGAATTCGGCACGGCGGGTATGCGCGGTATCATCGGATACGGCACTAATATGATGAATATTTATACCGTCAAACGCGCAACGCAGGGACTTTCCGAGTTCATAAAGACGCTTGGCGCGGAGGCTATTGCACGCGGCGTGGTCATCTCGTACGACACAAGATTAAAGAGCGACGTATTCGCGCGTTCCGCCGCCGAGGTGCTTGCCGCAAACGGTATCAAGGCATACCTCTTCCCGGACGTACATCCCGTGCCTATGCTTTCGTTTGCCGTGAGATGTCTGGGAACCGTCGCGGGCATTATGGTTACCGCGTCCCACAACCCCAAACAGTACAACGGTTATAAAGTTTACGGCGAAGACGGAGCACAAATGAGCCCTGAAGATACCGCCGTCGTCGTGGATTTTATCAAAAAAATAGACGATTATCTCGGCACGCCCGTGCCCACTGCGGAACAGGTCAAGAAATATATCAAGACCGTTCCTTCAAAGGTGGATAAGAAATATTATAAAGAGCTGCAAAAACTTACCCTTTCCAAAAAGGCGGTCAAAGAGTGCGGCAAGGATCTTAAACTCGTCTATACGCCCGTTCACGGCTCGGGATATATCCCCGTTACCACGATATTGAAGAAGATAGGCATCAACGCGACGGTTGTCGAGGAACAGACCAAAAAGGACACCGATTTCTCCACGGTTCAGGTACCCAACCCCGAATTCAAGGAGACGCTTTCGATGGGTATCGCGCTGGCGCAGAAAATCGGCGCGACGGTAGTCTTCGGCACAGACCCCGACAGCGACAGACTCGGCGTTGCGGTTAAGACAAAAGATGGCGAATTCGAAGCGCTTTCGGGCAACCAGGTAGGTATACTCCTCCTCGACTATATTCTCACAAGGCTTAAGGAGGAAAACGCGCTGCCCGCAAACGCCGCGGTTGTCAAATCGTTCGTTACCACCGGTATGGCTAAGGCGATCTGCCAGAAATTCGGCGTAACGCTGTTCGAAGTGCCCGTAGGTTTCAAATTCATAGGCGAAAAGATCAAGCTTTGGGAGAGAGATCTCTCGCACACATTCGTGTTCGGCTTCGAAGAGAGCTGCGGCTATCTCCGCGGCACCCACGCGCGCGACAAGGACGCCGTGGTCGCGTCTATGCTCACCGCCGAAATGGTCTGCTATTACACGAGCAAGGGCAAGACCGTATTCGACAGATTGCAGGAAATTTACGACACATACGGATACGTGCTTGACTGCAACATTTCGATACCGTTCAAGGGTCTCAACGCAATGAAGGATATGAACGCGGTAGTCGACGGCTTGAAGGTAAACCCCGTGACCAAGTTCGATATCTACAACGTTACATCCGTGCGCGATTACTCAAAGAACTTAAAGACGGACGTAAAGACGGGCGAAACGTCGGAAATAGGCTCACCCCTTACCAACTGCGTATATTACGAGCTTGAAAACGGAAGCTTTATATGCGTACGCCCCTCCGGTACAGAGCCAAAGCTCAAAATTTATTTCTCCGTAAAGGCGAACAACAAGCCCGACGCAGAGGCTGCGCTTGAAAAGATGCAGGCGGCTGTAAAGAAACTTATAAAAGCGTAAATTTTGAGTTTTATAAATTTGTTTTAATGATTTATAAAACCCGCCC
>CAYLQK010000019.1:7054-17726 GCA_964385865.1 uncultured Clostridia bacterium
AAATTACACGGTTGCGGACGCGCCGCCACAGCCGACGGTCAGGGTTAAACCGTACGGCTGAACAATTGCCTTTCGGATTTGTTCAGTCCTTTAAGCGAAGAAAGTTCTTCAAGCAGCTTCTCGCAGTCGGGCACATTGTAGTTTTCCCCGTCCTGACTGTATACCAATTCGCCTTCGTGGCGGCTTCTTATTATTCTTTTTTGCCTTTCGATATATGCCGTAAACGTCATTTTGATTTCCTCCTCTTATTTACAACTAAAATTATACTCATAATACTTGACAATAACTGTCATATATATTAAAATATTTTTAAAAATATTAAAATTTTTTTGCGGAAAGCGGAAACGGGGCAGACCGACCGCGCACGCGGTTATCCGCAGGACAGGGCGGCAACCGCTTGACAGTTTATAATATTACTTGTCCGCTTGTATTATTACTTATCCGCGCGAATATTCATAACGAGGGGTTGATTATGAAATACCAAATAATGATAGACGTACTAATACTGCTATTATCCAAGCGCAAGCTGACCGCAGGCGCAATTGCGGAGCGATACGATATTTCCACGCGCAGCGTGTACCGCTATGTGGAAGAGCTGAGCGTATGCGGAGTGCCCGTGGAAGTTACGCGCGGCAGATACGGCGGGATATCTATTCCCGATACCTATCTTCTCCCTTCGGGGTACTTCACGCGGGGAGAATACAACGCCGCCGTCAACGCGCTGAGCGCTATGATTTCGCAGGTTTCGGACCCCGACGCGTTCTCCGCGCTGGAAAAACTTCAGCGCAGGCAAAAGAGCGAGAAACGCAATCTCTCGGTCTGCGGCAATATCATAGTCGACGGCGGAACCTGGAACGACGGCAAAAAGTTCTCCGAAAAAATGCGCGTATGCGAGACTGCCGTGAACGAATGCCGTTGTCTGTTGATAGACTATATCTCGCGCGGGGGTGAACACAGCAAACGTGTGATAGACCCGCACGTGTTGATATTCAAGCAGAACGTATGGTACGTTTACGCATTCTGCCATACCAAGCAGACCTTCAGAACCTTTAAAATAGGCAGAATAAAGAGCGCGGCTTTTACGGGCGGCAAGTTCAAAAAGCGCGAATTTACGCGCGACGAGATAGACCTCGGCTTCTCTTACTCCGCCGAAAATCTTACCGAAGTCGTGCTCGAAATAGAGAAAAACTCGCTATCGGACGCGGAGGAATGGCTCGGCATTGACAATATAGAGCCGTGCGGGAACTCGTTCAAGGCGAAAATAACTCTACCGAACGACGGCTGGCTCGTCAATAAGATATTAAGCTTCGGCGGTGCGATGAAAATTTTGGAACCCTCCGACCTCAGGGAAAAGGTGATTGCCGCGGCAAGACGCATTGCGGACGGCAATTGATAAGGACTACAATCGATAATCATTAAGGCGCCCTGCGCGGACGTATGGTCCGCGCAGGGCGCCTTTTTAAGTAAATTCAGATATATTTGCGGTTACTCTTCGGTTTGGGGAACGTTCTCCTCCCCGCGCGATTGCCCAACAGCCTCCGCTTCCCCGCCTTCCTGTCCGGAAAGGAGAGTCACGGGCTGAGCAGGCGTTTCCGAACCGAGAGCGGAAACCTTCTTTTTATAGATACTGCGCATCATTATCAGCGCAATCACTGCGCTGAGCCCCTCGCTTATAATAAACGTTATCCATATAAGCCAATCCATATTTGCGGGGTCCCGTTTTGCTATCAAGACAAAGCCGAGCGCAACGGGGATAACGAACACGAGCTGGCGGCACAGGGAAATTATCAGCGAAGCGAGTCCGCTGCCGAGCGCCTGGAAGATACCTTGCAGCGCAATGTTGACGCCCGCAAAGATAAAGCTTGCGGCGATTATGCGCATAGCGTTGATACAGAATTTTGTAGACAGGTCCGTAAGGCCGCCGCCGAACATTCCCGTGAGCGGCGAGGCTGCGCTTTCGAGCAGAATGATGCCGACAGCCATAAGTACAGACGTGTACAAAAGTCCGTATTTTATGCCGTCCCTCACCCTCTTTTTACTGCCCATACCGTAGTTGAACGAAACGAGCGGCGTAATTGCGTCCCTCAGACCGAACGCAAGAAACAGTACGAATTGCTGCACCTTGTAGAAAACGCTGTAAGAGGAAACGTAAGGAGGCGCGTCCGCGCTTGCGAGTCCGCCGTCGATAAGCGTGTTATCGGCTATTGCAAGCACCTTGTTGAACGCGATAACCATAAACGACATAAGCGCCTGCGCGATTATTGCCGGCAGACCTATCGCATACATTTCGAGAATAAGTTTCCCTTGGGGCTTGAGATATTTGATATGGTTCTTTACTTCCTTGTTTATTGCGTAATGGAAAATCATTGCAAGTACGGTGGATACTATCTGACCTATAACCGTAGCCCACGCCGCGCCCGCGATGCCCAAGCCGAAAAGACCTATATTTTTGCCCTTTTCATAGATAAACACGGGGTCGAGAATGATGTTGGTCAACGCACCCGCTATCTGGGCTATCGTCGAGAACAACGTTTTGCCCGTTGCCTGCAAAAGCTTTTCATATACCGCGAAAAAAGTGATTCCGAACGACATCGTACAGCAGATTCTGATATAGCTTGCAGTCATATTTGCTATGGTTTCGGAATTCGGGGACATCAGTTTTGCAAAGGGAGCCGAGCCGAAAAGTCCGAACAGAAGGAACACGGCGTATATAATTATAGCAAGGAAAATCGAGTTGCCCGCGGTCTGGCTGACCTTCTCTTTGTCGCCGCGTCCGAGAGATTTCGAAAGCAGAGCGTTTGCGCCCACGCCGGTTCCTATCGCGATAGCAACCATAAGCATCTGGACGGGGAAAGCGTAGCCGAGCGCAGCCATTGCCGCCTGCGACTGGGCTTCGTCGGTCATATTGGAAACGAACGCGGTATCTATAATATTATAGAGTGCCTGCAACGCCATAGAGACGATCATCGGGATGCCCATAAATACGAGCATTTTTCTGATAGGCACAACGCCCATTTTGTTTTTCTTTTCTTTACCCATAAATACCCCTAACTGTTTTTTTAAAAAATTTATGTTTTATAGAAAAATAAAGCGGCGTAAATCCGAAACTTGGATTTACGCCGCCTTCAGCTACACAGCATTATATCTTATAACAGAATCTTTGATAATTGTCAAATTATTTTTTCACCTACGCATATAAAGCGGCAAAAGATTTCATCAAAGCGAAAAATATTAACAATCCGTCTTCTCTATAGTGAGCGTGTAGGAAAACTTTTTGCCGCGCTCGTCGGCAAAATTAACGAACGGTTTCAGCGACAGCTCCGCAGGCGCGCCGGGAAAATCGTTTATCCCCCACCAGGGTTCCACGCAGATATAGTCGCCGCCCTTTTCGTTTGACCAAAACGCGAATACGGGGCAGTCCGACTTGTATGTATACTTGTAGCCGTCTTTCGTTTCGGCATAGATATTGCCGCCCGTAAGTCCGCCGAGCTGGAAAGTCTGGCACTCTTTGAAGAACTTCTTGTCCGCGACAAATCGCTTTATGTTTTTCAGCTGCACCGCCCTGCGCGAATTTACGGGATAGAGAACGGGGTTTTCCTCGTTTTCAAATTCTATGACCGCCTCGCCGCCGGGCGCTTTCATCCCGGGATGTCCGCCGACGTAGAAGGGAATTATGCCGCCCTTTGAAGCTACGCCGTACGTTATCTTTACCGAGTTCTTCACCAATTCGTACGTTATGGTGAAGTCGAAGTCGTAGGGATACGTCTGCCTTGTAACCGCGTTGGAAGTCAGCTCAAGCGTGAGACTGTCCTCGGAGATATCCGCAAGCGCAAATTCGGAATATCTCGCGACGCCGTGGGATTTGGGCGTAAAGGTTTTACCGCAGACCTCAAACTCGCCCGCGTGCCCGACTATCGGGAAAATGACGACGTCCTGACTTTTCCAGAACTCGTCGCCCTGCCACTGCCGCTCTTCGCCGAGATATTTTACGGAAGTCATAGAACCGCCCTCGGAATTTACCGAAAGCGCAATGTATTTATTTTTGATTTCGTAAATCATAATGACCTCACCAGGGCAGCGGTTCGCCGCCGAGTATGTGTATATGCAGGTGGAACACTGTCTGCCCCGCGTCTTCGCCCTGATTTATTACGAGGCGGTAGCCGTTTTCACAGCCGTTTTCGGCGGCAATCTGCGGTATTTTTCCGAGCATATAGCCGACGAGCTTTGCGCCCTCTTCGTCCATTTCGGACAAGAGTTTGAAATGCGACTTCGCCACGGCAAGCAGATGCACCTTCGCCTTGGGCTCTATGTCCTTAAAAACCAGCATATATTCGTCTTCGTACACCTTTGACGACGGTATTTTGCCCTCTATAATTTTACAGAATAGGCAGTCGTTATTCAACATTTTTCAATCTCCTTATTTTTATTCTCAATACTATCATTGTAACGGCGCAGCCGACGACGACGGCTCCGCCGGTTATACAAATCGCCGTAAGTTCGAAATAGCCCGTAAACTCCTCCGCGTCGGTAACGGCGGTAACCGAGCCGTCGCTGTTGTAGATATACTCCTTCAAACCGCCCGTGTTCACGTCGAAAGCCCATACCGACTGCTCTCCGAACTTATATTCCGTACAGGGCACGCGGACAAAGCTGCCGTCGCGCTCTATTTCCACGGAAATCTCCGATATCTCGCCCGCATATCCGCCGTCCGCAGTGGCGTAAAGATAGTAGCCGTAGAAATAGTCGTAGCCGCCGCTTTGCACAAGTTGTACGGCGTACTCGGGCTCGTCTTCGATATAGTGCACCTCGAAATTATGGGCGGAAGGGTCGTATTCCCTGTCCCAATCGGCTTCGAGATCAAGCTCGCCCTCGACGAACGAGATAAAATCTTCCTTGTTATCGAAGTTGACGGTCCGGTAATCCATACCTATAGGCATAGCGCAGAACAGCAGGACCAGCACCGCCAAAAGCGAACACGACAGCGAAAACGTGAGATTGGACGCGTTGACATACCGCGTCCGCACGCCCATCGACTTTGCCTCTTTGATTATCGCCTCGTTGACGGCGTTGAGATTCATCTCCGAAGAGAGCGTACTCAGCCGCGCGGTGTGTACTATCGCGATATTGATTGCCGCGGCGACGATAACGCAGACGGAAATGTCGAGTATCTGCCGCCAGCCTTCGAGGGGCAGATCCCAGCATATGTGCATCAGAACGCTCGTCAGCGCTATGACGAACAGCCTCGGCAGAGCGTGGCGGCCGCGCGCGCGTATCGCCCAGCCGATGGCGCCCGTCCAGAGAATGTGCGTGCAGAAAGACGAGAGTCCCCTGTCCACGAACATTGCGACGGTTGCCTGAACGTTGCTATGGTAGTAGAAAATATATCTGTCGGAATAATAAAAGATATAGCCCATATCCTCTATTGCGGAAAAGCCCGCGCCGACGGTTGCGGCGATGAGGAAACAGACGTAAGGGTTTTTCTTCCTTAAAATCAGGATAGCCGCTATCGCAACGAGTCCCTTGCCGATTTCCTCGACGAAACCCGCGACTACCGCCAGCATCCATTGATTGTTTACGGTTATCAGGGCGTAGCCTATCTGCACGATGACGCTCGAGACCGTTCCGCCGACCACGAGCAGCGCTATTATCATTAAAAGACTTACGTCCCGTTTGGGGTATAGCTCGTACAGGAGTATGATAAAGGGGACGGTAAAAGTTATTCCGCCGAGAAAATTAACGGAAGGCACGAACAGCGCGTTGTTTGTAAGGCGCAGTACCAGCGTGTTGACGGTGAAGAGTATGAACAGCGCGAAAAAAGCGCGCACGTACAGCCAGGGATATGCGCCGCTGACGCCGCTGTTGTCCTCGTTCAGACCGCGCGAAAATATCTCCCTATACTCGGCTTTGGAGTGAGCACGGAAAGTTTCCTTGAAAAAGTATATAATTTTCGCGCGCATTATGGCGCCTTGCCCTTTACCCACAGATTTCAGCCTTGACCCCGTCTCTGTATAATTGCTTTATAATCACCCTGCATTTCGTGCCCGCGGCGATATCCGCCTGAACGTATACGCGGATATAGTTGCCCGTATAGCCGCTCGAATAGCCGTCCGCGTACTCCTCCGCTATGATTTCCGCCTGCCGCCCGATATAGCGCAGGGCGTACTTTTCCGCGGCTTTCTGCGCGGCGGCGAGCAGTCGGTGCAGACGCCCGGACTTGATTTCCGCAGGGATATCTTTAAGTTTATATGCCGCGGTGCCTTCCCTCGGCGAGAAAGCGAACGCGTGCACGCGCGCAAAACCCGCCTCCTCTATTATGGAAAGGCTCTCCGCAAAATCCCGTTCCGTTTCCGTGGCGAAACCTGCGATCACGTCGGTCGTTATCGCCGCGTCGGGGAAATATTTATATATATTTCTGCATTTATCGAGATATTCTTCGCGCGTATAGTGTCTGTTCATCGCCTTTAAAACGGCGTTGCTTCCGCTCTGCAGAGACAGGTGGAACTGGGGCGCGAAATCGCGCAAGTCTTTCAGCGCGCACAGTAATTCGTCCGTTATCACGCCGCATTCGAGCGATCCCAGACGGATACGCTTATCGGTATCCTTAAGCGCGCGGATAAGCCCGCTTAAATTTTCGCCGCCGCTGTTGTAAGATGATATATTTATGCCGTTCAATACAATTTCGGGACTCTCGGTTCGGTCGATTTCCGCAATGATATCGTCTATCGGGCGGGAAACTTCCCTGCCGCGCAGATAGGGTATTATACAGTAAGAACAGAAATTGTTGCACCCGTCCTGTATCTTTATAAACGCGCGGGTCTTAGTCTGCTTGGGGAACGGCGTAGACGTCAATTCGCCGCCGTAGATTTTCAAAAACTGCTCGATTATTTCCTGTTTGCGCCGTGCGCCCGTAACGAAACTGACGCCCCTGTCCTCGAAGCTTTTGCCGTCCTTTTCCGACGCGCAGCCGCAGACGAAAATCTTTGCCTTAGCATTGAACTTTCGCACGCGCGAGATGAGCTGGCGGCTCTTCCGCTCCGCTTCGCGCGTGACCGCGCAGGTGTTCAGGACGTATGCGTCGGCATAGGAGAGCTTGTCGTCCACTTCCCAGCCCATATTTTCCAGCGCCGCCATAAGCGAGGCGGACTCGACCTCGTTTACCTTACAGCCGAGGGTAAAGACTACCGCTCTCATTTCAGTTCTCCGAGAAAATACGCCGCGAGCGAAAGCAGCGCGATTGCCGCCGTTTCCGCACGCAGGATACGCTTGCCGAGCGTTATTCGGGAAAAGCCGAGAGATTGGGCGAGCTCGGATTCCTCCTTGGAAAAGCCGCCCTCGCTGCCCACGACGAGCGCGGTAGAACCCTGTATCTGCGAGACGTCGGCGTCTGAACGTTCGGCGAACTCGCACGCAAAAATTTTATTGGCGTAACCCTCCGCCGACTTGAGGGCGGATGAAAAGCTGTCGAAATATACCACTTCGGGGGCGCGGGAACGCATACACTGTTTCGCCGCCTCCCTCGATACCTTGTTGAGCCTTTCCAGCTTGTTTGCGTTCATATAAGCCGCGCAGTATCCGGATTGAAAGACGCCTATGCGCGACACGCCTATCTCCGCCGCTTTCTGCACGACGAGTTCGGTTTTGTCGCCCTTCAACGCGCCGCAGAGGAGGTAAATTTGCGTTTTCGGCTCCTTGTCTCCTAAAGCCGCGCCAGTAATATGCGCCGAAAGACTGCGCTTTTCCACTTTGGAAACTATCGCCGCGTATTCCCTGCCGCTGCCGTCGAGGAGAACTATCTCCGTACCCTCCTCCACGCGCTGTACCGTCTTTGCGTGGACGAACTCCTCTCCGCCGAGGGTAACCTCGGTCTGCGCGGGATAATTCAATTGTTCAACGAAAAATCTTTTACGACCGCTCATAGAGTAAATGACAGGGCGAACCATTCGCCGTCTCTGACCTGTTTGTGCAATTTTAATCCCTGCGCGCCGAACGCTTCGAGGACGGTATTCAACCTGCTCTCTATTATTCCGCTAAGGATAAGGACGCCGCCGCGTTTGAGGTTTTTAGGGATAGACGGGGCGAGGCGGCAGAGTATTTCGGCAGTGATGTTTGCAAGGACTACGTCGCCCTTAATCTCCGCGTTCTCCAACAAGTCCGAACGCGAAACCCTTACCTTTTCGCAAACGCCGTTGATTTCGCAGTTGTGGGTTGCGCTCTTTACGGCGATATCGTCGATATCGGTGAGATATGCGAACTTAGCGCCGAGCTTTATTGCGGATATTCCTAAAATTCCGCTGCCGCAGCCCACGTCTATACAGACGGAATCGGGGGTCAGGTACTCCTGCAACAGCTTTAAACACATTGAAGTGGTCTCGTGTTCGCCCGTACCGAAAGCCATATTCGAATCGAGCAGAACCACCTCTTCGTGCGGCTGTTTTTCATAGTTTATCCATTCGGGACAGACGACGATTCTGCCGCCTATATGCAGCGGGCGGAAATGCTTTTTCCAGATTTCCAGCCAGTCGTCGCCCTCGACTATACGACGGGTCGTTTCCAGCGTACCGTAGGAAATAATACCAGCGCCGTTCGAAACGAGCTCGTCAAGGTCCGCCCTGATAAGGGGAAGCGTGTTTTCGGAGGCTTCGAGCGCGATAAACGCCTTTACGAGCACGTCTCCGTCTCCTCTTATAAGGTCGTCGTCTATGTAGTCCCAATACATAGCCTTGTTTTCCTGCAATGCGATTACGTCTTTCACGTCGGATATCGCAACGCCGTAGTTAGTGTAACGCCAGAGAACGTCTGCTACCAGCTCGCTCCCCTCGCTTGTCGTGTGAATAGTCAGCTCGGTGAATTTCATATATACATATTCTAACACCAAAAAGGTATAAACGCAAGTAAAATAACGCCGCGCGGTTTTTCCGGGGAAAAACCGCGCGGCGATAATTATGTTATGTGAGGCAAATATATTTTAATTCATATTCGAGAGCTTTTCGGCGAGGTCCTCGGTCTCCCTTGAGGGAAGCTTTTCCGCGCTGAGCTGGGCAAATTTTTCCACGGCAATCTTTGCGCGTTCGGGGGGGATTATCGTACCGACGCCCGCAACGCAGCCGCCAGGGCAACCCATTCCCTCTATCATAAAGCCGTTTAGCTTGCCCGCCTTTGCGAGGGTTAAAATCTTCTTGCAGTCCGCAAGCCCCTCCGCGTGCTGTATTTTTACGTCCGTGCCGGGGTAGTATTCGTTGATACAGCTCTCGATAGCGCTTGCAACGCCGCCTGCGCAGGCGTAACCTCTACCCGCGCTCGTCGCGCCCCAATTTACGGGCATATCTTCAAGCTGATCGGGTATCAGACCCTTTGCGTCGAACATACCTGCAAGTTCTTCGAACGTAATTACGAAGTCGACGTAACTTCTGATCGTTCTTCTGGACGCCTCGAGCTTTTTAGCCGCACAGGGACCTATGAACACCACTCTCGCGTCGGGGCGGTTGACCTTTATAGAACGCGCAGTCGCAACCATAGGCGTCAGCTCCTGCGAGACCTGCGAAGAGAGGTCGGGGAACTGCTTTTTTACGAGCACCGCCCAGGCGGGGCAGCAGCTTGTGAAGAGGAACGGAAGATTCCCCGTTGAAACTTCTTTTACGTAGTGATGCGCCTCTGCTATACAGCCGACGTCTGCGCCGATTGCGACTTCGTACACGTCCTTAAAACCGAGCGCGAGCAACGCCGATTTTATCTGACCCGGTGTGGCTTTGCCGAATTGGCCCGCTATAGCAGGGGCTACCGCGGCAACTATTTCGTCGCCCTTCTTTATCGCCTGAATGAGCTGGTATATCTGGGATTTATCCGCGATCGCGCCGAAGGGACAAGCCGACATACACTGGCCGCACGCGACGCATTTATCGTTGTCTATGTGCGCCCTGCCGAAATCGTCGGAGGATATCGCCTTGATCCCGCACGCCGACGCACAGGGGCGGATATGGTGAGCTATCGCGTCGTAGGGGCAGGAAGCCTTGCATCTGCCGCACTTTATGCACTTTGACTGGTCGATATAGGATTTACCGTTGACTATTGACACCGCGCCTTTGGGGCAGTTCTTTATACAGGAATGCGCGACGCAGTTGCGGCACTGGTCGGAAACGTAATACTCGTTATCCGGACACTTGTCGCACGCCGAGGGGATTACCTGCATAAGGGGCGGTTCGTAATATTTCTCCGCGATGTTGGTTTTGTCCACGCCTGCCGTGATATGCACGGGCTTGTTTGCGGGGCGCAGCGAAAGTCCAAGGGCAAGACGTACACGCTCGGACGCTATCTGGCGTTCACGGTAAATGCTTTCACGATATCTGGGCACCTCGTCGGGAGTGATGAGGAAGGGAATTTCCTCGATATCGTGCGAAGGGTTTTCAGATTCATAAGCTACCCTTGCGACTTCGGTAAATACTTTTCTTCTTAAATCTGTTACTACGCTCTGACTTTTCATAATTTCTCCGTATACTATATTTTATCAGTACGATTATATCATATATATTTACATTTTTCAACACAGAAAAGTGATTTTTTACACGGGCAGATTATAAAATTTTGGTATCGCTGCCATTCGGCTCTGCCGAAAGCTAAATAATAATTCCCGTGCATAGCCCCGTGTCATTCTGACGCTTGCGGAAGAATCCCGCGC
>CAYLQK010000020.1:0-1097 GCA_964385865.1 uncultured Clostridia bacterium
TTCTTTCGGCTCGTCCGCAGATATTGCATATACGCAAATTTTATATTCCATTCCCTCTCTCCTCTCAATTAATTTCTGTTAATTAGCTTTTGTCGCGTGGTGAAGTAACCAATAAAGAAATTCACCCGTGTTGTATACATTATCGGTGGTGCCTGTCGACATGTCGTTCCCATTGTTAAAATCAATATAAAACGCCCATACGTCGTATTTATTAAACGGATCGCCCCACCCGTTATAATCAACGTCATCGCCGTTGGCAGAGATAGTACTATATGCGCTTGTTGAATCCTCATGAAACTGCGTTTCTGATAGTATAACAGGTTCTCCGTTTGGTTTAGATAAAAACTGCCACTTCCCATAAAGCCTATACGGGGAATAGGTGTTATGAAGCAACCAAATCAACAATGTTTTTATTTCCTCTGCCGATAATCCCGATACATTCTCTATCGTTATACGTCCGTATGGACTGTTATCGGGGGTATAACCATAGCTCCCGTCGTAGCCGAGCCATAACCAACCGTGACAAACAAGAGTGCCGCCGAACCATATATCCCCGTCTGGTTGAACACACTTCAACGAGTAAAATGTTTCGCCCGTGTTGCAGTTAAATGAAAACGCTTCGCTGTCCTCCGATTCATTGATTGTGAAATCCTTTATCTCGACTCCCATATCGATTTCTATTTGATCCGACACTTCATACGGCGGTTCTTCACGGAAATACCATGTATGTATTAACGCGTCTCTGTCGGAGAACGCAGCGGTACCCGAGGCACCCGTGGGTCCGATTAGAGAAATCGGACTTCTCCATTCTGTACCGTCGTTATATTCAATAACGAGATAGCCGTCCTCTGTCATATAAATATTTTCGATAGAAAGCCCCGAACCTGAACCCGAACCTGCGGGACCCGTAGGACCCCTTGCCCCCGTTGCGCCTGTTGCCCCAGTAGCACCCGTTGCCCCTGTTGCCCCAGTTGCTCCCGTAGCCCCTGTTGCTCCCGTTGCGCCCGTAGCACCCGTAGCCCCAGTAGCACCCGTTGCACCTGTTGGACCTTTCGCTCCCGTAGCACCAGTAGCCCCAGTTGCGCCTGTTGCCCCAG
>CAYLQK010000020.1:1197-17343 GCA_964385865.1 uncultured Clostridia bacterium
TTGCGCCCGTTGCGCCTGTTGCACCCGTTGCCCCTGTTGCTCCCGTTGCACCCGTAGCCCCAGTAGCACCTGTTGCACCCGTTGGACCTTTCGCTCCCGTAGCACCAGTAGCCCCAGTTGCGCCTGTTGCCCCAGTTGCGCCTGTTGCCCCCGTTGCGCCTGTTGCCCCAGTAGCACCCGTTGCCCCTGTTGCGCCCGTAGCTCCCGTAGCCCCAGTAGCACCTGTTGCACCCGTTGCCCCAGTAGCTCCCGTAGCCCCAGTTGCCCCTGTTGCCCCAGTTGCCCCAGTTGCCCCAGTAGCTCCCGTAGCCCCAGTTGCGCCCGTTGCGCCTGTTGCACCCGTTGCCCCTGTTGCTCCCGTTGCACCCGTTGCTCCTGTTGCTCCCGTTGCTCCCGTTGCTCCCGTTGCATTCTTAACCGCCGTCGCTATTATGACGCGTTCCTGTTTTGTAAGCTGATTTAGCGACGCGAATCCGCTTGTAGCCTCGCTTTCCCCTACGCCCTCAAGTTCTGTATTCCCATTAAATGTATAGTCGCAATTTGTAATACAAGCTCTATATTCGTTTCCGTCCGAATCAATGTAGGTTATCAGATCGAGAGGAAAAATGTTCGGCAGAGTTAAGGTAGTCGCTGTGAAAGGTCTATGCGAAAAACCGATAAGGCGCGCTCCTAAATTCGCGACTACCTCTCCGTAATCGTGCGAAAGAAGTTCGTTTCCTTCTATCTGAAAATAAAATCCGCTATCGATTTCGCCTGCAACGTAACTCTGTTTGTCTGTGTCTATAATTTCAACGCCGTTTACAACTACGTCGTTCTCGAAAATCTTATGCGTGAATCTATCGCTTGGAGTGATCTTTAAACCCGTATCTTCATACCAGCCAATACGGAAATACCCCTCCGCGTCAAAGAAAGCGCAAACGCCGAGTATCTCGCAAGCCCAAATAATAATCGTTCTCCAAGACGTCTCGCTTTTCGGAGCGTCAATGACTTCGTATTCTGCGTTGGAAAGGCTTTCGAAGTTGAGTTTAGAACTGTCTATGCCGCAGCAATCGCAAGCCCTCAATATGAGATTTTTGACGGTTATGGGAAATATGCTCGCAGGAAGGTCTGCGTATTTATCGAATAGTACCATTTTGTCTAGGGCGGTCAATCGAATGCTTCCCGAAAGATTTTCGTGTCCGTCTACCGTAAAACAACCGAGTGGGCAAGTATATGTTTCTATAAATGTCTGTAAATAGAGCTTTGCGCCGTCAAAATTTACGCCCGTAAATCTGCCGTCGCCGTTTTCTAATTCGAGGCTCGCCTCAAATGAACGTGCCGCCCCTATCTCTATTGAGCTTCCCGAAACACCTGTCCTTTCAATTTTTAGACTTTTGACATCACATTCATTGAGGTCGTTTATTGCGTCTCCGAAAACGGGGTCAACTTTTATGTTCACCCTTGCGATCTTGTGTTTGAATGCATTTAACGCGTCTGATGAAAGGTTATACATTTTTTTCGTCTGCCCTCCTTCCAGTTATTGCGAATGATATTGTTTCCCACACTCCGCGTTTTGAATTAAACAATACGCTCTTTCTGTCTCCAACGTAAAACGTTGAGGTTATGTATCCCCCTTCAAGCGGGGAAAGGTATTCAATTTCTATATATTCAGGGTTAAAAGCGCATAATATAAGCGACGCGTCCTCCGTCTTAACGTCTTTCCATGACAGAGTTAATTTTTCAAGTTGCCCGCTACGCTTTTTTTGCATAACGTTATCCTCTGTACGCCCAGCGCCTTCTTTTGACAAGTCTTGTAACCCCCACTCGTAATTGCTCGGTACTGGTATCTGCGTGTAATCGTCGTTGCTTCCGTCCTTGCGAATGCCCTTAATCGGATTAAATTCAAGTATGCTCATTATACTCCCTCTTACGTTCCGACTGGTATAATCGTTTTACCAGCCTTTAAGTTTTCACGACGAGCGAGTTCTACGGTCTTTTTTGCTTTTACATTTCCATTTGCGTCTGTAACCGTAATTACAACTTCGCCGCTTTTACCTTCGCTGTTTTTGATTTCGCTTACGTCGTCCTCTATTGCTTCTACTGCGTTCCGTATTTCGTTAAGAGTGTTTCCATTTTCCTCACAAATCTCGCAAGTCACTTTGTAGGGTATTGCGGCGTTCGTGTCGAATTTCGGTAATGTAATCTTGCCAGAAAGGTCTATGCTGTCCGCGAGCGCGTCGAGGTCTACACTGTCTTGAAGGGATTTCTCCATATCCTTTCCGACGTCTGTCATTTCATCCTCGAAGCCTTCCCCTATGCCTTCCGCTATATAGTTACCAACCGTGTCACGCATAAGCGCCGAGGGAGAGTTTATTCCGAAAAAGTTCTTTATCCCACTCCAAATGCTTTTACAGGCGTTTTTGGCGGCATCTACAACGCTTGTTACGGCGTTTTTGATTCCATTCCCAATGCCCTTTAAAATGTTCCCTCCGAGTTCCAACCAATTTATATTTGTAAAGGCGTCCCATATCGCGGAAATAATCTGCGGTATTGCCTCTATAAGCTGTGGTATTGCCTGTATTAGCCCGTCTATGATTGAAAATATAAGTTGAATGCCGACCTCTATGATTTTTTGGAGCGTTTCTGGGTCTGTTAAGCATTCTACAAGCGCCAAAATTAGATTCACGCCCGCCTCAATAATTTGCGGTAAGCAATCAAGTAGACTGTTTACGAGTGTTATAATTATCGTTAAAGCCGCGTCAATTATCGTGTTGAGCAAATCAGCTGAGCATAACGCTTCCGCAAGGGAAATAATAAGCTGTACCGCCGCCTCGACGAGTTGGGGAATGCAATCAAGGAGGCCTAATACAAGCGTCTCAATAAGTTGTATAGCCGCGTCTATAAGCGTTGGCGCACTATCTATGAGCGCTTGAACGAGGGACTTTATGAGTGTAATTGCGGCGTTCAAAATGAGCTTTATAGTGTTACTTTTGCAAAGGAAATTACAAAGCGATTTTATAATATTTACCGCCGCGTCTGCGAGTTTCGGTAACGCGCTCGCTATACTGGAAACGAGAGATTTGATGATTGCGGTTGCGCACTCTGCAATGCGGTTTATGTTCTCTTCCGACAATAACGCTTCCACGAGTTTTTCGATTATGCCGAGCGCCGCCTCGACGAGTTGGGGAAGCTTGTCCGCTATACCTGTCGCAACGGTTTCAATTAACTTGCCTGCAAACTCCGCTATTTTCGGTAAATACGTTGTTATACTGTCAACGATATTCGATATTACCGTTAAAACTGTATTCCCAACCCCTGCGAGGGCTCCACCGACGTCGCCGCCGCTCGTAAACGCTGTTATGAGCTCGGTTAACGACGTTCCTAAAAGACGGATTACTGTTAAAGCTTTGCTCAATGCTCCGCCGACGATTAACGAAAGAGCCGTCCCTATGTTTTTTATCGCTGGTGTGATTTTTTCAATGAGGAGCGTTGCAAGGGGTTTGAGCTCCTCAAAAAGTTCTTTGCCGTATTCTATAAATTCTTTAATTCGCGGAAGTATATTTTGCGCAATGGCGTTTGCAAGCGGCTTTATCGCTCCGTCATAAATTGTTTGTAAACTGCTCGTTATGAATTTTAAGCCCGATGATAGAAGCTCGAAAATCGGAACGAGAATATTATTTTTTAGTTCTTTCAGCCCGCCGCCGACGTCGCTTACGAGCTCCTTTAAGAGTGAAATAATCGGCTCTAAAACCTCTTTCAGCTTCTCTGCCGAGCTAATCAGTTCGGGGTCTATTTCGCTTTCCTCTCCGACGGTAGTCCCCCCTGCCGAAGTGCTGTCGTCTGTCTCTTCCGACGTCGCGCTCTGCATTATATTAAGGTCGTCGAATCCTGCGAGGTTTCCCGCTATCGCGTCTCCTACGCCTTCGATTGATTCCGCAAGGTCGTCCTCCGCTTCCGCCGCTTCCGCCGCCGTATCGGTTATTGCGCTGTTTGATACTCCTCCGAGAAAAACGCTTTGCAATGCGTTCGAAATATCAATGAGTTTATCTGCTACTTTCGTTAACGCGCGCAAAACAGTTGTGAGCGCAGGAACGAAAATAGAGGCAATGTTTGTCGCCGCTTCCCCTATCTGTTCCTTGAAATCTCCCCACGCATTTTTAAGTTGAACTATGCGCCCGTATGGAGTTTTGGCGAGGGCTTCGTTTGTCCCGCCTACGCGCTCCGCGATTACTTTTTGAAGTATTGCTACACGTTCGCTTTCGCTTGCGAGTGAAAACTCTTTCGCGGTCGCGTCGTCAATCGCTATCCCAAGTCGTCTGAGTTGCGTTACTGTCCCCGTCGAGATTGAATTCCCCATGGCTTTCGCTACTTGGGACGCGTTCTCTCCTGTCGCGTCAAAACCGTACTGAAATGCGAGGGTGTCGTTCATCGACTCTGTGAGGGCTTTCAGATCCTCTACGTTGCTGACGTATGACGCAAGGGTTTTGAGCCCCGCCATTTGCACTTCATCTCCAATAACGCCCTGCGCCTGCTGTGCCGCCGTAAGGTCGTATATTGAGTCTATTACGTCCTGTGTCGCATTGTATCGGTTTTGCAGAACGGTCGTTAATTGCTGTTCCGCTTCGAGCTGCGTTTTATATGCCGTAACGCTTGATTTCGTAAAATTGACTATGGTGGAAATAGCAAAAACGGAAGCAATCAGCTTGCCAAGTTTACCGATAGCGCTATAAAGGCTTCCTACACCTTTTTCCGCCTTGCTCGTGTCTATCTTGGTGTCGATTCTTATGCTTCCGTCAACCGCCGCCATTGAACTAAATTCCTGTTAATTTGCGGTAGAAAGCGCATTCATAAATGACTGTACTTTCTCCGCCTCCTCGTCTGATAATCTCCGAGGGAGAGCGTATTTCCGTTTCAGTTTCGCATATTCGTTCCGCTGTTTTTGTGGTAATCCATTAAGGTCTTTCGTCCTATACTCTACAACCGAAGTGAATGCGCATTCTCCAAGATCGGAAAGTAGCGCCCTAAATTCAAACCAATGTAATTTTGTTTTGTTGAGGTCTATTCCGTAGGATTTTCGAAACGCTGTTTGCAGTCTCATTGCGTCGTAATCGAAGTCAAAGGCATCTTCCGAATTTTCGCTTTCGTCTCCGTCGTCCTCGTCAATACTATCCCCCCGTGACGCATTTCCCCCGCCTGACATAAACCAAGAAATACCTTGTAAAGCGAGGTTTATGTCTCTCGGCGCGCCTGCCCCGTAAAGAAGCCGAAGCGCCACCGCAACTTTTTCGCCGTCCGTGAGCGAATCGTCGTTGGCGGCGAGGGCGATTTGTACCCCTATACGGAAATCAGTCCGTATGAGGTAGCCCTCAAAATTGTCGGGGAATGCGTCAAGAAGAACATTAAACGCTTCCACCGATCCTATCCGCGGAATACTTTCCGCTCACGGACTTTCTGCGCGATTGAACGGCTTCGTTAATGTAGGGCGTAATGGCGTTGCAGAATTCGCTCACGCATTCAATGGAAGGCACAACGCCCTCTCCGAACACCTTGTCGCACGTTCCAGCGCCGAACGCTTCGTCAACGCATTGTGCGAGCTTTTTGCTTAACTCCGCGTCGTAATCAAGCGCGGCGAGAACGTCCTCCTCAGTTGCATTTTTGTCGAGCGTCTGAAATTTGGAAATTTCTTTTTCGGATTCTTCCACCAAGGCTTTAAGGTCGCGGTAAAACTTGTTTATTTTGATTGAGAATCGCTTGTCGTCGGGGTTAAACTCAATGCAATCCCCGTTGTCATTAACCTCGATTTTTATGGTATTCCTTTGCCCTATGCGTATCGATTTCTTCTGTTCCATTTTCCTATCCTCCTATGATTTGTCTTTATGGCGCATTAGTCGCTTAATTAAATGTTTTGGTTGAAGGGTTGAACGTCCCTTCTTCGGAATCGCCTGCGAAGTTGAGCGTATAACCGATTGAAAGAGGCGAGCTTCCTGCGCCGCCGTAGCTGTCAATCTGTATGGATACGTCTTGTTTCTCCGCCGCATAACCATTCGTTTCGTCCCCCTCGTATAGGTCAACGAGAAGCAACTGCGTTTTGCAATCCTCGAACGTCGCGCGCTTCCTGCGAAGCCCGTTAATGTAATCGTAAACCTCGTCGCCTTTTTTTGCGGTCTGCGTTACTGGAATATTAGGCTGATAGCCCGTTACCTCCGAATCTGCCGAATCCTGCGTTACGTCCTGTTTGGTTTCGACCTGCGGATTGTATGCTATGGACATATCTTCGACGCCCTTACCGACTATTGCCCACGTCGGCGTTGCCGTTTCGGGTGTAATGTTCAAAAATGTCGCCTGCAAACTTCTCTTAATTTTTCCAGTCATAATGGTTTTGCCTCCAAAAATTATTGTTTTGCGTTATAACGCAGTGATAAAATCACTTGATAATCTACCGTCCCGTCTTGCGCTCTGTTTACGAGCGCGGCGGTGGTTGTTTGCTTGATTTCCTCAATCTCCCTCCCGTTCGTGAGCTTGATTTCTTCGTAATTATCTTCAAGATATTTCGCAAGCTCCGTTAAGAGTTGTTCACAGTCGAATCTGTCGGAATTGTCCTCCGGAAGTGTACGGAGAAAAATTGTGAACGGGAATTCGCCTGTGTAATCTCCTGTAACGTCCTCTTCTAACTTTGGCGCACAGGAAAGGGAAGATAACGAAAGGTTGTAGGGCTTTGTCCCCAAATTTTGATATTCGCAAATACAGGGTCTGAATTCGTAATTGTTTACGAGTTCTACGACTGCTTTTGCTATATTCTCTTGTTCTGTTAAAATATTCTTCATCCGCCGCCTCCGAGCCGTTTCGCCATTTCTATCCACGTGCTTTTGTTCGCCGCCTTCGCCGCTTCAAACCATTGCGCCTGTGCGTCTGGGTGCTTGTCTTTCCGAAAGTTATAATCTAACCCGTAATACAAGTTCCTCGCGTAAACGCAGTCCCAGACGACAAGCCCGCTTCCGAGTTGCGTTCCCGAGATCGCGCTTCTGTACAGGTTTCCTGTATTCATTGGTACATATGGAGTGCTGTCAACAATAACCTGATTGTCGAGCCAAGCCTGCGCCCTATTGCGTTGCGTATTGAATCTGTCGAGCTTAATATCAGCGGATATTCCATTGCCATTCATTTTGAAATTTTGAAAACTCATACGCCCGTTACCTCCCAATGCCATAACGATTTACTTCCAAACTGTAAAAGCTCTGCCGCCGTTATCTTGTAAACGTTCGCCGACTCTTTCACGTCTGCGGTTTTTATTTTTCCGTAGTTTTCAAAATATACCTCTCCGACCGCGTAAAAATCGTTCTCCGCCGAAAATGTGTAATAAGCTGATTGTTCCTCTTCCGAAAGCCGCGCGAATTTGTCGGGCGAAATGTACGACTTATTCTGCGTGTCTGCGCTTAACGGTATATACAAATGCGTCGAATTGCCGTTCTGTGTCCCATGATCGTATTTATTATCAGCGAACACAATGCGGTTAAGACACCCTGTAATGACCGTTACTCTATAATTCACTTCGCCCGATTCATTCTGCACTTTGTTGAACAGCGTTATTGTGTGCGGAAACTTCATATCACTGCCTCCGCCGTATCCCGCAATACAGCAGCCCCGTTAATGCGAGGTATTGGTTAATCGTTGCGGAAATTTTGGCGGACAACTGTTCGTCCGTTCGCTTGTTCTCTGCGAATGTTTGACTCCACCCTCCAACCGACTCCGATTTAACCTCGCGTTCTTCCTCATTGCCACTATCGTGATTTGCAAAAAGAAGCTCTGCTATGCGGCATTCGCATTTTTTTACTTTGTCATCCTCTGCCGTAGCGCGTCCGAACGTAGCCTGTTCAATGTATTCCGCCGCGCGGTCACCGTAATAGTTGTAGGAGGCTTCCGTCGTAATCGCAATGCCGTTAAATTCTCCCCTATAAAATTCATAGTCTGAAAACATAACCGAAAACCTCCTTTATCGTATTACGCCTCTGCGCTGTTCGTCGCCTCGGTCTGCGCCTCCTCCGAAGGAAGAAGAGCGGCAAACGGCAATCTCGCCTCTTCGTCGGGGCGTTCTGCGTTGATGGGGTTAGGGAGCTCCCAGCCAAGTCTCATGACGCAACGAACCGCGACAGCGTCTTGCTGTGCGAGGTTAAGAATTACCTTTCCATCCGTGTCGGAAATAACGCTTTCGGTAAGCACCTTAATCGTCATATCTTTTCTTATGGCGTATACGCCCTGCGAGAAGTCGCCCGCAATCATCTTGACTTTGCTGTTATCCCACGTTCCATTCGTCGAGAATGCAACGGGCGCGCCGTCGAGGGAGTACTGCGTACCGCTCTGCAAGTCCTTTTTGAAAATGGGCTGTTTGTTTTCGTCGCGCAGCGAACGGAGCGTCGATTTGAAACGGATCCCCGCGAGACAACCCGTAACCTCGAAGCCGCTCTCTTCCACTTTCCCGAATGCGCCGTCCTCTCCAAAGAGGTCGAGGTAAAGGTCGCCCGACTGGGTAACCGTAAAGCCCTGCGCCTTAATGGTGTCGAGGAGCGAATCGCGCCACGCATCGGGTTTATCTTTCCCGAAGAGTACAGCCCCGTCTATAACCTGACCGAAAGCCTGCTCGACGAGGGGTTTCGATTCCCCGAAAATATCATATCCGTTGTCCTCTGCGTCTTCGAGAACGCTTTCGGGTACGGGAATAATGACGGCGATTTCTTCTGCCACGATTCTCTTCTTTTTCCAAGCGAGTTTGCTCGTGGGTTTAAGTCCCGTATCGCCGTTGACGAATCCCGCCATAGGAAGGAGAGAAAGCACCGGCATTTCTCTTACGTTGCTTGCGAGGTCGGGAAGCCGTCTGAACTTGGAAAGTACGACGGAGTTTGCGATTGCACCCTGCACAATCTCTTTGCTTAATTCTGCGGGAATGAGGACGGACGCGTCCTCTCTGCTTATAATGTTTGACATAGTCTTTAATGTCCTTATTCTTTGCCTTATGGCTTAATTTTTGGGCGTTCTGCCCGCCGCGAGGAGTATCGCATTGGTTAAATCTTGCGTCGCCGTCCGTGACTGCCCTTCGCCGCCCGAATTTTCGAGCTTATGCCCGCTGTTAAATTTGATAGGCGGGGTTGTTGCTTTTTTGTACTGCGGCGCGGCTTTGAGCACCTCGTCAAGCGCGGTTTCTAACGATTTTTTGTTGTCTGCCGCCATTTCTTTCGTCACCTTGTCGTAAATGAATTCTACGAAGTCGGGTGCGACTTTTTCTCCGATTTTTGCGAGGCTCTCTTTCCGCGCGTTCTCTGCAACGACCGAATCGTATTTAGCCTTGTAGTCGTCGCGCTCTGCGGCGAGGTCGGTGTATTCCTTTGACGCCGTTACCGCCGCTTTCCTTGCCGCTTCGACCTCGCGGTTATGGCGATTTACGTCTACATACTGTCCGCCTGCGAGATTTGCAAGGTTGAGTTTTGACGCGTCCGCCGCCGCGAGCTTCTGTTGAAACGCTTCGTATGTAAGCGCCTCTGCTCCAAACAGTCCTTTCAGCTCTGCATCTTCCATTTTGTTACTCCTGCCGAATTAAACGTCGTCGGCTCGACGAGGTTTGAGTGCGGATAATCGCGCCGCCTCCCGCGTTGTTTTGGGGTTTTAATCGACGCCCCGCGTCGTTATGTTAAACGCCTTAAAGCATATTAACCGACTTTTTCGCGCGTGTAGTCACGCCGTAATAATTTGTTTTCGTCAAGGAACTGACGCATTCCTGCCTGACGTTCCCTGACAAGACTTGCCGCCTTCGCCGCTTCGGATTTCATACCCGCCGCCCCGTAAACCCCTTCCGCCTTCTTTGCCTCGCGTATTTTGCGTTCGAGGTATCGTTGCTGCTGGTTAAGCGCGTAAAGTTTGTCGTTATCTATTCCAATCTTGCTCGCGGGATTACGGTCGAATGTTTTCGGCGTTCCTTCCAGGTAAGGAAAAAAATCGTGATAGCAGTTGATCCCTTTCAACCCGTCTACCTCACCATAGCCGCAAGCGTCAACGAGTGAGTCGTAGCCTTTTACGGGTTCATTTATCCAATAAATACCGCCCTGCCATTCCGCGTGCGAGGGACGCGCTCCTGCGTGTGATGATACTTGGACTAAGTTACACCCCAGAAATTCGAGGTTTTGTTCCTGAATCTTTCCGACAGTCTGATTTACCGAAGTAATGAGGTTTCGGCGCGTCGCCGCTTCTACCGAGTAATGCAATACCTTTCCGCCGCTGCTGTAATCTACGACTGATATCCCCATGTTTACAAGCTCATCTACCGCTTTCTTATATGCCTCGTCAAATGACGTTGCGCCTGTTGAAATCGAGAGGTATGCTTTGTCCGTCGCCCTCGTAAACGCGTCAAGCGCGCTTTGCAGACACCTCGTATTCGTAAGATTTTGGAGGCTCTGCGCCCTCGCTATTGCCGCGTCGAGTGTTTGTTGCATTGCCGCCGTGCGCGCCGTTGTAGAGGCGGGCAGGGCGTAATTCGAGCCTTTCGCGGCTGAAATAATTCTGTTATCGTATTCGATAGACTTCACTGCCGATTGCGCGAATATGTCCGCTACTTCTTTCTGTGTGAGCTGTGAATATTCTGCAACTATCTTCAAAAGGTCGTCGTAAAGGAGATTGTACTGCGTTTGTTTGAGTGAAAGGAATTCCGCCGTACCCGTTACCGTCTTATATCGGCTTATGTGGGACGCAACCTTTTTTAACATTTCGGTTTCAACCTCTCCCATAAGCTCAACCATTCGGCGCGGTATTTCGTTGTTTATATAGTTAGGTGTTAACACCCTCTCCGCCTCCGCCGAACATTGAGTAGACGTCGGTTATTTTCGGCTTCTCCGCTTCGCGGTCTTTCTGCCATTGCTTCGCTTCCTCTTCGCTCTGCCCGTACCACTTCATGCGGAATTCCCACGGCTCCATAAGTCCCGCCGATACCTCCTGCGAATCCCGTGCGCGTTCCGACGCCTTATCTTCTATAATGCTGTCGTCAAACTGCACCGTGATTTCCGAAGCCTCGTTTACAGTCTGCGCCGTAAATTTGTTGACTGCATACATTATCGTCTTTATAAGGTTCTTGAGTACCGATTCTATGAGTATCTCGTGCCGCTTTACCGTCCTGAACGTTGCGGAATTTTCCGAAATAACCTGCGTCGCTGTTGCAATCCCGTTCACGTCGAAGCGGTAATAATTCTCGCCAAGTCCGCACTTTTTGGAAAGTAGATTGAGCGCTTTGTTTATCCCCTTATCGAATGAATCCGCGCGGAGTTCGCCCGTGCTTTCCTGCACGTATGGTTTGTCGTCTGTCCCTATCGCCGTCCCTTTCGGAAATACGTAGAATACTACGTCGTTCGGGTCAAATGTCGCCCGCTTCTCTCCCTTTTCGTCGTCTATTGCTACCGCCTCCGCGCTTGCATAGACGCGCTTCCTGCCGAGGTTAAATTCGTTGCCGAAGCTGTCGAAGATAATGTCTGTAGTTTCGAGTTGGTCTATGGCATTCGCAAAAACGGAAACGCCGAGCGGACTGTCGGGATCAATGTTGTTGGCTATGTTCGGCTTTATAATCTGATACCACTTTTTCTGGCTTCCCGTGTCGAAGGTATAAATATCGGTCTTTTCGTTGTAAACGATTTCGCCCGACTTCCCGACCGTGCCGGAAATGTTATTTATCTCATAGTTGCCTGCGTCGTTCAAGAGGTGCATTGAAATATAAATCTTCTTCCCGCGCCTCGTAACGAACGCACACTCTGAAATTTCGTGATTGTCTATCGTGAACGGGTATATTTTCGTCCCGTTTACAAATTCGACTTTGACGCTTGCCCCCTCCTTTTTAACTTCGCCCGTATCTGGAACGAGTTCGAGGTTGTCAACCCTAACTACGAATGCTCCCATTCCGAGTGCGAAAGCTTTTTCAATGCCTTGATTTGCTTCCTGCCAAAAATCGCAATCATCGAAAATACCGTTTAATATTGCCTGCGTTCCTTCGTCGCTCATTGTGATTTCTGTTTTTTCGTTGAATAAGAGGCTCGCCCAATCCTCGCATACCGTCTTTGCCATTCCCATAGAACGGCGGCGAAGCCGTATTTTGTTCATTCCGTTATAAATTGTGTAGTTATGGAATGATCGAACGTTTCCTCTGTACCACGATAACCATAAGCGCTGATAATAACGAAGGGAGTATTTCCCCAGGTCGTCGATTTTCTCCTCGAGAAGGTCGGTCTTGCCGTATTGCTTGAAAATGTCTTGCAGTTTCATATTTCCCCTTCAATTTCCCGCTAATAAGAGTTTTCCTACTGGCTCTGCCGCGTACTCCAATGCGTCGCAGGTGTCTATGTCCGACGTTCCGTCGTCCAGCCGTTTGTCCTCAAAGGACTTCGGGTCATAAATAGCCTCGCAGAGCGCCGTTTCGACCTGCTCGTTGCCTTCCAAAACGACAAAGCGACTGCCCCCGATTAAACGGTTAATTAGACGGATTCGCTCGTTTATGGGCGTTTTCAGCGCGTTCTTTATAATGCACGGTAGACTGTCTTTATAGGCTCTCCGCTTCAATCCTGCTATAAGTGTCTGTTCTGCGCTGTCCGCGAATACCGTCATTGCCCTCCTCCCGAAGTCCTCGTAAACCTCAATAATGAATTTCGCAAATTCATCTTCGAGTGTTTGCGGCGTGATTATGCCTTGAAGCCTGCGGGAATGTAATACGTAAAGCGTTGAGAATGTCGGCGTAAACCCTTCTGCGACAAACGTCGTTGACGATTTATTTCCTCCAAAGTCCACGCCAACGTGAAGCGTAGGAATACGTATTTTGCGGTCTCTGAATTCCCGCATTGTCATTCGGAATCGTTCTGGGTTCTCTGCGTAGACTGGGAAGCAAGCGCCTTCCGCCGCCGCCCAACGACCGAGTATGTAACGTTGGTATTCTACCGTTCCGTTATACTCCGCGCAAAGGCTCTTGACTATGCCCGCGTCGAGCGTCGGATTGTCAAATATCGAATACGGCTGATAATACACGTCGCCGTTCGGGTTATCGTCAATAAATTTCTTCAACCAATGTTTCGGACCTTTCGGGTTACACGTCCCGTCGCAACAACTGTATGGTTGGTCTAAACGCGATTTAAGGAGATTGAATACGTCCTGATTCCACTCTGCCATTTCGTCGCCGTAAACGTACTTGAATGACGCGCCTCTTAGTTTTGACTGTTGGCTTATCTTCTCTGCGCCGAGGCAATACGCGGTTTCCCCGAATAGTCGGCAGGTGTTATCGCTTGATATTTGACTTACGAGCCGCTCCGTGTAAAATTCTCTCATAGGTCGGAGTATGTTTCGCTCGATTGTTGATTTTGTAACGCCTAGAATTATCGTAAGTCCGTCAAGCCCTATCCGTTCTCTAATTCTGCTAGGTATGGTGTAAACGCGGTCGAGGAAGGTTTTCCCGCTTCGCGTCGCACCGCTCTTTATGTTCCAGCGTTGATTTGCGTTGCGTATGTACTCTTTCTGCTTCTCAGTAAAGTTTCTAAACGCCGCCATTTTCCTTGTCGCCTTCGTCCGCAAGCGTTTTCATACCCTTCAAAATATCGTCGAGCTTGCCGAGTTGGTCTGCGTCTGCCGCAATGTCTATCTTTTCTTTCTGCCCGAGTATCTGTTTGCCAAGCCAAATAAGCATTGTGGTATTGCCTTTCTTTGCCTTCTCAAATTGCCAGCGGCGTAGACTTGCTTTTCCGTATTCTCTCCCCTTTTTTATGCACTCCGAAAAAGCCTCTGCATTTTCCTTCGTTTTCAACGTATCTAAACTCACGTCGAGTATGGAGGCGATCTCATCCTCCGTGCAATGGCATTGTGCAACGCTTTCGACGATTTCCTTCCCGAGCTGATTTAATACGAGCTTCGGTCTGCCCCTCGTCTTGACTTTGTCGAAGCACATATCCGTAGTAATGCGTTTGTCTTTGTCAATGTATCTGCCCATTGTCTCGCTCATTTAAGGTTTTCGGTCTAACCACTCCCCGCAATCTCCGCAAGTATGCGAACAAGCGAGGAATGTCGCCTGTTCGTTGTAGCGATAAATAATATCTCCGTTTTCGTCTATGCCGTCCGGAAGAAGAACCTTACCGAATTGCTTGTACGGGCTTTGTCCTCTCTGCGGGGAGTTCCACAAATAGTGAAGGTAGTCTTTCATCGTCATATCGCTGTATTTTGCTCTTGCCTCGCTGCTATTGCAGTTGTAGCCGTTCGCGGCGCACCATTGGAAGGTGTCGAGAAAATACATATCCTTTTCAATGTCCGACCAACGCACTTTGCCTTTCCTCTTCGCTACTTGGAGTGCGTAGGAAAAATTACCGCGTGAATAATCATATTCGGGTGAAAGTCCGCAACAGCATCCGTTGTTGCTTAATTCTTTGAAATGCGCGTCCGAAACGTAAAAACGCATTCCGAGCTTGTCGCAGAGTTCTTTCATATTTCGAACGTATTTTTCCTTTACCTTTCTGTTGAGTCTTAAATATCCGCTTCCCGTGCTGAACTTCTTGTAGAATTCTATAATATCGAAGCCCGCGACTTCGCTTAATGTTTTGTAATGCTCCGCCGCCTGATTTGCGGCTCTCTGTTCGAGGCAGAAGAATTCGGTCGTTACCGCTGTCGCTCCTGCCGCGTGAGCTTCTTTGATAAGGTCGAGGTATGTTTTGTCGCTGACGCCTAAAATAAACGGGCGTAAGCGGAGCGTTGCGCCGCCTTTATTGAGCTTAGTGTATTCCGCCATTGCTCGCAATCGTTCCTGCGGCGAGGGAACGCCGACTTCGATTTTTCTTGCCGCCTCCGCGTCGAGCGTGATTATGGAAAATTTCATATTCCAATTATCGCAACCTCTGAAAAGCTCCCTGTACTTCTCATCGAAGAATACCCACGCGCTTTTGGTTGAAAAGCTGATTGGATAGTTTATCGATTTAAGAAATTTAAGCATTTCGTATGTAACGCCGTATTTCCTCTCGAAGCCGTCGAATTGGTCTGAAAGTCCTCCGTACTGTATCGGTCGCTTCGTTTTTAGGTATTCGTAAAATTGGCTTTTTGTTTCGCCCGTGAAAATCTTCTTTACGCGCTCTACGTTAATGCTCTTGACGTTCTTGGCGAGGTAGTCCTCTTTCGCCTTTCCTATCCCACGCTGATACTGCGAAAAACAATAAATACAACCGAAAGAACAGTTACTGTATGTATCGAACGTTACGGGTAAGGAACAGTCTGTAATTTCACCAGACCAACGCGGGCTTCCGTATGAGGCTTCAATTCTTTCCAATGTACTTCACCTCTCCTTTGCGCGTCGGGTGCTTTGCCACGAGTGTGGGGTATTCCTTGATAAGCCTTGCCGAGGCAATCGCGCTGACGTCTCCGTCCCAGTTGACGCCGCCATTCTTCGCGCGGTGCTGCGCGTTTGCCGTGAGAAAATTGAACCTGCACACGTTTCGTCCCTGCGCCATATCCCTGCAACAAGCCTCGTAGTCCTCCTTGACGGTGTACTCCCTGCGGAACTCAAACGAATTGACGATGCCGAGTACCGTCCCGATGAGGAGGTTGCGCTTGTCGATTGTCCGCTTCATGAAGAAGGGATTGCGGACGGGGTAAATGCCCCATAGGCGCGCGTTCGATTTGGCGCAGTAGTCGAATGCCGACTCTATGAGCTTGTCGAGCTCCGCGCGGCTGTCTACCGCCAGCAACTTCCCGCTCTTCCCGCCGAGCAGTATCTCGAGCGCGGTGATGTCGTCGTCAAGCATGACGATGTGATATCCGCTCGGAAAGTGCCGCAGGAGCGTGTTACGGTTGTCTGACACGCAGCTCCCGCCTCTGTAAATGACCGTAGCAACCTCGCTGTGCCTCGCCTTGTACTCTTCGAAGTCGCTCTCCGTTTGGGTGGAAATGACGATTTCTGACCGTGTATAGCCGAGAGAGGAGAGGTATTGCAGTGTCTTTTGGTTGTCCGCTCTCCCGTAGGAAGGTATGGCGAAGGTGAACATTATTCGTCGTCCCCCATTAACGCCTCCCGAGCCATGAGTTCCACCGTCTTATAAACGACTTTGAGGTCGCCGCTTTCTCCTATCAGCTGTTTGACGGCTTCCTCGTCCACCTCGTCGAAATTAAGTGTTACGCGCCGCG
>CAYLQK010000021.1:0-17174 GCA_964385865.1 uncultured Clostridia bacterium
TTGTATCCTTCGCGGAAATGAGTGTTGTAACTTTACAAACAATTTACTTTTAGTCTGCCTTGAAAGGAAGTAAGGCGGCCACTCTCGCACGCTTGATTGCGGTGGAAAGTTCACGCTGATGCTTTGCGCAGGTTCCGCTCATTCTGCGGGGAAGAATTTTACCGCTTTCGGCAACAAACTTCTTTAAACGGTTAACGTCCTTATAATCAATATCGGTAACCTTTTCCTGACAGAATACGCAAACCTTTTTACGGGGAACCCTCTTATAGCTCTTCTTTACGGGTGCTGTTTTATTTTCTTCCATAAATCATTCTCCTTGTTGGTTTAGAAGGGGATATCGGAGTCGTCGTCAAACGCCTGCAAACTTGCCCTCTTCTTCTCTGCGGGTGCGCTCGGTTCGGAATAATCTCCGCCCGTCGTCGTACCCTTCGGCGTGAGGAACTCTACGTCCTGCGCCACGATGTCGATACCCGTGCGTTTAACGCCCTGGCTGTCTTCGTAATTTCTCAGTTCTATCGAGCCGCTTACGGCTACTTTATTGCCCTTTTTCGCGTATCTTGCGACGTTTTCGCCCAAGCCGCGCCAAGCCACTACATTGAAGAAATCAGTCTTTCTTTCGCCGTCGGACCCTGCGTAATTTCTGTTTACCGCGATTGCGAAGCGGCAAATGGACACGCCGGAGGACGTTTCCGAAAGTTCGGGATCACGGGTCAAATTCCCTATTAAAAATACTTTATTCATTGCATTTTTCCTTAAACTTTTGCAGTTATAACTCTTCTTAAAACTTCGGAAGAAAGACCTGCGACTCTGTCAAGCTCTTTCACAACCGAACCTTCCGCTTCGAAAGTCGTCAGTACGTAATAGCCGTCGTTCTTGTAATTGATGGGATACGCCAGCTTCTTTACGCCCCACTTGTCAGTGGAAACGACCTTACCGTTTGAAGCAACGATTATGTCTTCAAACTTCTTGACGACAGCTTCCTTTGCCTCGTCGGCAAGAGAACTGTCCAAAACGTAAAGCATTTCGTAAGTTTTCATAAATTTCACCTCCCGGACTCAATCGGCATACCACCCACGGTATGCAAGGTATGGACGGCAAATTTCCGTCCGTATCAAATATTACAACATCTACGGCACGATTGTCAACTGATTTCGGGCTTTGCCTGAAAAGAAATTATTGCGCGTCGCCCCCGTCAAGCAGCTTTCGGGCGCTGTCGTCGTCGATATCCGCCACGCTTTTCAGCTTTCTGGTAATGGTCTGCGTGCGCTTGCCCGCGCTCTCCACTATCTCCTGCGCTTCCTGCAATTTTTTTTGGGTCTTTTCGAAGATAGAGGTAAACTTTTCAAATTCGTTCTTGAACGCGGACAAAAGCTGCCACAGCTCGCCCGAACGCCGCTCTATCGCAACCGTCTTGAACCCCGTCTGCAACGTTGAGAGCAGCGCGGAAAGATTTGTCGGGCCGCAGATTATAATTCTGCGCGAATGAAGGACGGTTTCAAGCTCGGTCATCTTCATAACTTCGGCGTAGAGCCCCTCGAGGGGCAGGTACATAAGCGCAAAGTCTGTGGTAAACGGGGGCACGATATATTTTTCGGAAATGCTTTCCGCCTGCTTTTTGACGGCGCGGAGAATCCCTTTTGCCGCCTCCTGTTCTTTCTCCCTTGTGTCCGCCTCGATAAGTCGGGTATATTCCTCTACGGGGAATTTGCTGTCTATCGGCAGATAGGTGAATCCGCCCTCCTTCGACGGGAGTTTAACCGCGAAATCCACAAGCTCGTTGGTGGCGGGATTGAGCTTAACGCTCGATTCGTACTGGTTGGGCGCGAGCATTTGGGAGAGCAGATTGCCGAGCTGCACTTCGCCCCAGGTTCCGCGCAGTTTGACGTTTGTGAAAACTTTCTTTATATCGTTCACGCTGCCCGCGAGCGAATTGACCTCGCCCAAGCCCTTGTGCACGGCTTCGAGTTGTTCGGACACCGTCTTGTAGCTTTCGGTGAGCTTGCTGTCCAAAGTTGCGGAAAGCTTTTCGTCGACCGAATTTCTTATCTTTTCGAGATTGATTTCATTGCGTTCGAGCATAAACTTGAGATCGCCGTCAAGCTTGGATTTTACCGCTTCCATTCTGACCTCCGTGCGCGAACCGACCTCAGAAATGCGTCTGTCAAGGCGCGCCTCGATAGCGGACATCTCGCTTGCCATACGGATAAGCTGTTTTGTCTGCTCGCCGTCGGGTGCGCCGTTTTGGGTTTTGCCAAGTTTTATTGCCAATATAATAACCGCGATAAGCGTGATAAAACTTACCGCCGCCGCACACAATGCGGCAATGAGTTCAGGCGTCATAGTTCTCTCCTTTGCTGCGCAATTTGCTAATGCGCAGGATATAATCCCGATAATATTTCAACGCTCTTCTGATAAGCGCTTGCTTTTTGTTTAATTTAGGGTCGATAGCGCAGTCTTCGAGCAGAGCCTGAAGAGCTTCGCCCACACGCTCGGGCTCGATTCCGGCGGCAATAAGTTCGTCGCCGCGAACGTCAAGCTGTTTAAGAGTGAGCGGCGCGCCCTCCGCCTTCATCTTATCCATAATGCCGCGCCATTTGGTAACGCAGGGGGCTTCGGACAGATCGTCGCGGCAAGCCGAATAGTCAGCCTGTTTTAAGAGCAAAAGCTCTTCAATCACGTCGCCGTTCCGCACGATAAATTTGCGTATCTTGTTCTCGCGCGCGTCGCAGCGGAAGTCGTACATATGCAGTCCGACAAGCTTTACGGTTTCTCCAATCAACTTTTTAGGTGCGTTCAAACGCGAAAGAACGCGCGCCGCAAGTTCCTCGCCGATCAGTTCGTGTTCGTGACAGTTACCGTTGCTTTTCATACAGAGAGGTTTACCTATATCGTGAAAGAGCGCGGCGAGCCGGATACGGCCGTCCGAATACATTACCGTGCGCAGCGAGTGTTCGAGGACGTCGTACTTGTGGAAAGTTTTATTCTGTTCCATACCCTTGCCCTGCGCGAGTTCGGGCAAAATTTCGCCCAATACGTTGCAGCGGTCGAGAATTTTCAGTCCCCTGTACTGCGCGTATTTTATGCCGTATCTTAAATCCGCGTGGAGAATGGCGTTGAGTTCAGCCCAGACGCGCTCTTTTGAAACGTCCTGAATGAGCGAGCTGTTGCGCGTCGCGCCGTCAAGGCAGTCTTCGGTAGGTTCGAACCCCGTCTGCGCCGCCTGACGGGCAAGCCGCATAAGCCGCAGTCCGTCCTCCCCAAACACCTTGTCCGGATCCGCGACCGTTTCAAGCCGCCTGTTTTCCACGTCGGAAATACCGCCCAAGGGGTCGCAGAAAGTATCCTCCCTTATATCATAGTACACCGCGTTGCACTTGAAATCGCGGCGGAGCGCGTCGAGGCGGATATCGTCCGTAAAAAAGGTTTTGACGGGAGTGTGAACGCCGCGGACGTATTCGTCGGAACGGAACGAGGCGAACTCGTACTCACGGTTTCCGAGGCTGAGTTTGACCGTGCCTGTGTTGCGGTAAACGGAGTTTATTTTCGCACCGGATTTTTCCGCTTCGGCACAGAAAATTTCCGCCGTAACGGGCGCGCAGATATCTATATCGGAACTTGCGCGGTTGAGATTTGCGAGGCTGTCGCGGACGAAGCCGCCCACTACGTATACGGGGAACGGACAGACGGCGGCTAAGTTTTTCAGTTTTTCGGGAACGGGAAGCTGCATTGCTGTTTTTTTAAGCGATTTTATTTTTTTAATTATAGCAATTTTTTAAAATAATTGCAATTATCTGACAAATGATATATAATGTTTTAAATATACTACGGAGAAAATCGATGTATCATATAATCGTAAACGGCGCAGTCCGGAAAAAATCGACGGAAAGAAAGCTGAAAGCAGTTGAAAGCGTATTTGAAAGCGCCGGAAAGGATTACGTATTACACCGCACAAAGGGGCGCGGGCACGCAAAAAAACTTGCGGAGAACCTGACGTCGGACGGCAGTTCGAACACCGTCGTTGCGATGGGCGGCGACGGCACGCTGCACGAGATACTGAACGGGTTCAAGGACTTCGAAAGAAACAGTCTCGCGCTCATTCCGCTGGGGACGGGCAACGATTTTGCGGAATCGGCAAAAATTCCCACGGACGTAAAAAGGGCAGCCGAGATAATAGTGAACGGCGAAGCGAGTTACGTCGATTATATAGAGTTATCGTCCGGTCTGCGCTCGATAAACGCAGTTGGTATGGGAATCGACGTAGACGTGTTGAAGCGCGCATATGCGGGCAGAGGCCGGGGCAAGTCAAAATATCTGCGCGCCCTCATTGTCAGCCTTGCAAAATTCAAGAGCATCAGATACAAGATCGTGTATAACGGTATTACGGAAGAAAAGTACGGGCTGATTGCCGCCATAGGCAACGGCAAACAGATAGGCGGCGGAATAAAGCTGTTCCCCGACGCGGACGTCGCCGACGGTAAGTTGAACCTGTTGCTCGTGGATTACCTGTCAAAAAGGGCGACGGTAGGCGCGTTTATCAAGCTTATGCTCGGAAAGGTAAACAAAATCAAGCAGGTTACCGCCGTAACTTGCAAGGAGGCGGCAATCATTCCGCAAACGGACTCGTTTACCATTCAGGCGGAGGGCGAGCTGTACAAAAATATACCCATAGAGGCAAAAATCGTTGAAAAGAGGCTGAAATTCTATCTGCCTTAAAGGGTTTTTCTATCAATTAGCGCCTTACGTTTTCAGGGGCAAGGCAAGACGACGGCTTAAATAAATTATGATCGAAAAATATTACAGGCGCATAATCGACGGCGTACCTACGGCGGTTATCGTGGTTGACCAAAACTTAAAAGCGGTGTTTACAAACAGTGCGTTCCGCGCGCTGTTTCCGTCGGGTGCAAAGCGTGGCGATCTGGGAAAAATGACTTGCTGCGCCTCTTCCTCGTCGCGTTGCGGCGGCGGAGAGTGCCGCGGCTGTCCGCTGTACGAAGCGTTCGACGACGCGTTCTGTTCAAACCTCACCGTCAACCGCAGAATTTACCAGAGAGTGCGCACGGACGGCGTGCTTCACGAAGTGTCGTACTCCATTACCGTTACACCGCTCGGCGGCGGACTGTGTATGGGAACCATTGACGACGCGTACGAGCTGGAGATAGCGCGCGAGTTACAGACCGCAAAGAGCATTCAACAGCGACTTTTGCCTGCCGGAAACTGGGTGGGCGGCAAGAGATATTCGTATATGTACATTCCCTGCCGCGACATAGGCGGCGATCTCCCCGACGTATACACCGTGGATAATTCCGCCTGCGGAATGATTGCCGACGTCTCGGGCAAGGGTATATCGGCGGGTATGCTGTCCGCGTTCGTAAAGGCGGCTTACGACAAGGGCGAACGCTCCCCCGCCGCCGCTATAGACAAGCTTGCCGCAAAATTTTCGTCGCTGAACCTCGACGAAAGAAACTACGTTACGGTCGCCGCGGTCAGGATTGACGACGACAGCATAACCTACTCCACGGCAGGGCACAACGTGCCCATTCTTTTAAAGACGGACAGCGGAATCACGCGCATCGTGCTGAACTCCCCTCCCGTATCGAACTGGTTCGACAACCCCTCGTACTTCGAGGACGTCATTCCGTATAAAAAGGGGGATATACTCGTCCTTTTGACCGACGGCGTTACCGAATGCAAGAACGACAAGGGGGAAATGTTCGGGGCGGACGGCGCGATAAAGACGCTTTCCGTGTCGCGCACGGCGGAGGAGTTCATAAAGAACCTCGAAGATTCGCTTAAAAGATTTTCGGGCAATCCCGACGACGACATAACCGCGATAGCTTTCGACCTTTGACGCCTTCATCCTTAAGAAAATATTAAAAACAGCCGTTTTAAGGGTAATTAAAACGCCGCAATCGACCAACTGACCGATTGCGGCGTTTTTCTATATTTTTAATACTAAAACTTGCAGATTTAAATCGTGTCCTTTATCTTTAAAACGGCCGCGGTGCGGCTCTCCACGCCCAGCTTAGAGTATATGGAACTTATATAGTTGCGGGCGGTGCCGTCGGAAAGCTTCATCGCGGAAGCTATCTGCCTGTTTGTAAACCCGTCCGAGAGCATAAGCGCTATCTCCACCTCTCGGTCGGAAAGGTTGTACAGCTTTTTCAGCTTTATCTCCTTTTCGGACGAGACCATCATCGCCGCGTCGGTTATCTTTTTCGCTATCTTTGCGGGCAGAATAGTGTCGCCCGCGTAGGCGTTTTTCACCGCGTCTATCAGCGTATGGGAGCCGATATCCTTTAACAGATAACCGCTTGCCCCGTTATTTATCGCGCTTAGGATATAGTCGCTGTCGTCGAACGTCGTCAGAATGATTATCTTGATATTATTGTCGATAGCTTTTATCCTCTTGGTTGCGACCACTCCGTTCATATTGGGCATTCTGATATCCATTAAAACCACGTCGGGTCTCAGCTTCTCGGCAAGCGCGACGGCCTCGGCGCCGTCGTAAGCCGTACCGCAGATATTGAAATCGGCGCAGGTTTCAAGCACGCTCCTTATCCCCTCCGCCAGAATTACCTGATCGTCAACAAGCAATATATTTATCATATTAAACTCCTTTTACTTTTGCACGGGCAGAGTTATCTCCACCTCGAACCCTTCTCCCGCTTCGCCGGAAAATTCGCATCTGCCGCCGAATGAAGCCGCCTTTTCCCTCATAGACCTGAGCCCGAACCCCTCCTTCAACTCGCCCTGAGTGCCGCAGCCGTTGTCGGAAATGAGCAGACTCACGCTGGAAAATACGTTTTTAAGCTCAATATAGAACGCCGTCGCCCCGCCGTGGCGTATGCCGTTGGCGATACTCTCCTTTAAACTGTTGCAGAGAAAACGGCTCTCCTCCGAGCCTACGGAGACGTCCTCGAGATCGCTGCGGATCTTCAATTCCGTGCCGTCTATGGTCTGGGCGAGGATCTCCTCTATCTCCTCGCGCAGCGTGCACGTCTGTTTCCGGCCCGCTAAAAGATGAACGCTTTCGCGCATCTGCTCCAACGCGTTTTTCGCCTGAATGTTCGCGGAAATAATCTTGTTTTTCGCCTCTTCGGGATTGGTATCCACAAGCAGCTTTGCCGCTTCGGTCTGCATTATTACGGCGGTCATAGAATGTCCCGCGTTGTCGTGTATGTCTTTGGCTATGCGGTTGCGCTCCTCGTAAACCGCAGTGTTCGAGAGCTGTTCGTACACTTCTTTAAGTCGGGCTTCGCTTTCCGCGGCCTCGTTTAAGGCATACCTCAGCTGGGCGTTGGTGCTATAGAATTTCAAAATGAAATTGATTACGGCGAAGTGCATACCGAGTATAAACACGCCGAAGACGCAGTCGCCGAGGATTGCGACTATGCTTTCGTAAAGAGACGCGCCGTTGTTAACGGCTACCCAGCCGCAGACGAACGAAACTATGAACCCCCCTCCGCTGACGCCGCACAGAATGGCGTTGGATTTCATATCGTCGACCGATATATAGAACTGCGTCAGCACTATACAGTAGAGTATCGCAAGATATGCGTTGCCCGTAAGCAGGCAAATTATCAATAGAAGTACCGAGTCTACGCCGTAAAAGACCATCTTTGCGGCGAATTTTTTGATGAGAAAGGAATCCACCGCTTCAAGCGCGACGAGCATAACGCAGCACACGCAGACGCAGCTCATACGGAGAATTCCGCCGCCCGACGTCGAACGCGTCCAGCACTGCGCGCAGATAAGCACCCCCATTATTACGAGGAGAACTATTATTATAAGCTTGATATATTTGACAAGCTGTCTGTTGTTCTGTTTCAGTTTGAATTTGTCGTCCATTTATTTATATTTCCGAGCGAGTATTCGCGGCGGATCGCGTCCAGTCTTGAGGAATAGTTATAGCTGAAGATATTTTCGTCCGAAGCGTAAATAATATGATCGAGCAGGCGAACGTTGTTCATACTGCATATCAGCTGAAGCTGTGCGGTGAAAATTTCGTCGTTTTCAGAGGGTTGGGACGAACCGTTGAGATGATTGTGCGCCGCTATTATGCCGTAGGGCTTTGCCGCGGCGATTTTGGCGACCAATTCGTCTGGCGCGAATTTTACCATATTCCTGTCGGACGACGTAAACGAGAGCACTCCGTTCACCTTACCGTTCTTATCGGTCAGGTAGATTTCGATAAACTCTTCCCGCTTGCCGCGGAAACGCAGCGATACGAACGTCTTGCATTCCGCAAAGTTGTTGAGGTGCGCGACGTCCTGAGCGTTACCCATTCTCTTATAGCAGAGCCCGACGGTTTTCAGAAAATAAGCAGTCTGCTCGCCGACGCCGGGGACGGCCTTCAACTCCTCTACGTCTGCGGAAAGCACCGCAGGCAGGGTCCGGAACCTCTCCAAAAGCGAATGTGCGATGGGGTTGGTATTGACGCGCGGACAGGCGTTGAAGAGCAGAATTTCCAATACCTCGTGGTCGTAGAGCAAATTCCCCTCGTCCTCCAATCTCGCGCAAAGGCGTTTTCTGTGTCCTTCGTGCAAAATTTTACCCTCTTTTGTAAAATGCTTACGATTTTATTTTACCATAAAAAATCAAAAGTGTATAATGATTTTGATTAAAAATTCATAACAGGTGTAAAATGACTGAATTATTTGAAAAAGCGGTGCGGACTATATCGGAAATAGTCAAGTTCGATTCCTCCCAAAGTCCCGCCGCAGACGGCAAGCCCTTCGGCAAGGGCGCGGCGGATTGCCTCGATTACTTTCTCTCTCTTGCCGAATCGTTCGGATTCGAGACGGTAAATTACGATTACTATGCGGGCGAAGTTATCTTCGGCGAGGGCGAAGAATTTGCCGTGCTTGCGCATTTGGACGTAGTGCCCGCAGGCAGCGGCTGGACTCACGAGCCGTTCGGCGGCGAAATAGACCCAAAAACCGGCAGAATTTGGGGCAGGGGCACTATGGACGACAAGGGTCCCGCAGTCATCGTTCTCCTTGCGATGAAGGCGTTGAAGGACGGGGGATTTAAACCCCGCAAAAAAATCAAACTTATCGTCGGCTGTAACGAGGAAAACGGCTGGGAGTGCATAAAGTACTACAAAGAGCACGCAAAAATGCCCGACGCGGGCTTTTCTCCCGACGCCGATTTTCCCGTGATTTATGCCGAAAAAGGGATTTTACAGGTAAAACTCGCTTTCCCCGAAAAAGGCGGATTCAGCGGACTTAAAGGCGGCGAACGCGCGAATATGGTCTGCGACTTGTGCGAAGCGACAGCTCCCCTCGACAGAGAAAGGCTTGCCGCCGCGGGACTTTCATACGAGGACGGAAAGATAGTCTCCCGTGGGAAGTCCGCGCACGGTTCCACGCCTGAACTCGGCATAAACGCCATAAGGCCCGTGCTGGAATATCTTAATCTCACGGAAATGGTGAATGCGTTGTTCGAGGACGGGTTCTCGCTCGGCGCAATGCAAGACGTTACGGGCAGGCTGACCTTCTCCCCCGACGTAATAGAACAGCGCGACGGGAAGATTTACGTTACCTGCGATATACGTTACCCTGCGACTTTTAAGAGAGAGGACGTACTTTCCGCAATCGAAGCCAAAGGTATAGAATACGAGGTAGTGCACTACCAGGCGCCGCTCTATAACGACGCCGGTTGCGAGCTTATAAGCACACTCTGCGCCGTCTATAACGAAGTTACGGGCAAACATATGCGCCCCGTAGCCATAGGCGGAGGAACGTATGCGCGGGCGCTCAAATGCGGCGCGGCGTTCGGTCCCGAGGAAGAGGGCGAAGAGAGTACTATCCATAAACCCGACGAATACATTACTTTTGAAAAGATTGAAAAGTGTCTGAAAATATATAAGCTGGCGTTGGAACGGCTGACCGTTTAAGTTGTTGCGAAAATGTACAACTTATAAATGGATGAGCAAAAAGGAAAAACTTTCGAAAAAAATAATATTTGCCATAATATCAGCAGTTGCCGCAGGGGCTGTTCTCATTACCGCCGCAGCGATGCAGACAGGGCTTGCGGCTGCCCACTCACACCTCTGCTGGCGACCCGACTATGAAATGGCCGACATAAGCCGCATCCTCGAAAAGGACGAGCCGGACGACGGCGACTACGAAATTTTGTACAGGCAGACGGGTCTGACCAAACTCGGCGCGGACAGGATGCTTTCGAGGGGAGAAGCGGGGAAAAAGCGCATACTGCGCATTCAGACCGATTATTTCGCCGAATATGAAATCGCCGAAAGGACTTCCGCCCCCTTTTTATGCACCGACTATCTTGAAGACGCATACGTTACCGCGGCTTATCTCGAAGACGGAGATATAATAATAACCTCCTCCACTCACCTCTCGGGGTACAGAATGGGGCATTCGGGACTTGTCGTCGACGCGGCGGGCAACGGGGTGTTGCAGGCAAGTTCGTACGGGGAAAAGAGTTACGTGGGTTCGGTTACCGATTTTACGGACAGAACCAACTTTATGATATTCTCCCCGAAAGTCGGGGCCGAAACGAAGGCGCTTGTCGCCGAATACGCGAGGGCGAACCTTACGGGCAAGCCGTACGGCGTAGGACTGTTTGCGGGCAAGGACAGTATTACGAGAACGCAGTGCGCGCATCTCGTATGGTATGCGTACAAAAAATTCGGAGTGGACATCGACGGCAACGGCGGAAAGCTCGTTACGCCGAAGGACATTTCCGCCTCGCCCGAATTGGAGCTTGTGCAGGTGTTCGGCTTTGACCCGTATAAGCTTTGGAATTAAAAAATAGTCTCCCGCAGTGCGGACTTTAACGGTCCGCGCTGCGGGAGGCTTCTATTATACTGTCATATTCGTTTTCGGCGGCGGCAACGACTTCGTTCCAGCCGGCGACTATCGAAGTGCAGTTTTCGCACACCTTGTCATAGTTGCCGTCCCCGAACATTTTCTCTATCCTGTCCGCCCAAAGCTTTACGTCAAGCCGCTCGGCATAGCCGGTTACGTTGTCTTTTATCAACTCGGCGGCGCAGGAGTTTTCGGGCACGAACGACGGAGTGCGGCAGGACGCCGCTTCGAGTATCACAAGCCCGAACGTATCAAACGTGGACGGAAGCAAAAACAGGTCCGCACGCGCGTAAATTTTGCGCAGAGCCGCCCTTTCGCCTATAAAACCCGTAAAGATTACTTCGTCGGAAATACCCGCCTTAGAAGCGAGCTTTTTATGGGCTTCAAGCTCGTCGCCGCTTCCGACTATAAAGAATTTGCAATTAAACCCGCGGCGCTTCAGCTCGGCAATCACTTCGAAACTGAATCCGAGGTTTTTTACGCCCACTACCCTGCCCGCATAGACGAATACCCGCTCGTTTGGGGAAGTGCCGTACTCCCTGTCGAACTCTTCGGAGAGCGCGGATATTTCCGCATTATCCGCGACGGTCATTTCGGTGCCGTTGCGCATAACCTTTATATCGCGCTTATATCCGTAAGAACGCAGTTCCGCGGCGGCGTTTTCGCTTACCGCCCAGACGTGCCGTACCCTGTTTATGTTGCGCATAATGACCTTCATCATTATCGCGGTTGCAAGGCGCGAATGTGTTACGCGGAGAAACTCGTCCCTGTACTTGGTGTGGAACGTGAACACTACGGGCACGTTGTGCTTTTTTCCGTACTTTATAAAATAGGAACAGATAGCGAACGGCGAATGCGCGTGTAGAATATCGGGTTTGAGTTCGTCGAGCGTCCTCTTCAATTTTCTGTCGGAGCCCGGCATAGAATTTCTGAAACTTAAAAAGGGCACGCCCGCCGAACGGTTGTGAAAGACTTCGGCGCAGTATTCCGCCTCGCCCTTAACGTCGTTTTTCTTGCCGTACGAGGGGGCGACGATGACGCAGCGGTTTCCCTGTTTCAAAATATTGTGATAGTTCAGTACTACGTTGGTTACGCCGTCCACCTGCGGATACCAGCCGTCCATTCCGAGTATTATCGTCTTATTCATTTTTAACCTTTCTGCTCTTCACGTTCTTCTTTATGAGATCGAAAATCGTGAGTCCCACGCCGATGATTATATAGATATAATATACGGCAAAACGCCAGAACAGCACCGCCCAGGCAAGCGTAGCGCCCGCCGCAAGCGAGAATGCGAGTACCCCCATACCCTCCACTACGCCCGAGTTGCCGGGAGTGGGTATGAAAGATACGCCGAACGTTGCGAAAACGTTGAGTATCATAATCGATAAGAACATACCGCCGACGTCGCAGGAGAGCGCCTTCATCACGAAATAGGGCACCGAAAACGTCAGGGTCGATTCGGCAAGGCAAACTATGACGAGCGCGATAAGGTGCAGCGGACGGTGTATGATTATCCTGAATGCCGTGATGAAATCGTTTACCGTCTTCAACGCCTTGCACATCGTCTTTTCCCTGTCCTTGACGATCTTCACCTTTACTCCTATGCCGATAAACAGGGCGGTGAGCTTGTGCGCCATCTTGGGAAACAAGACGAAGGAAAGTATAAATAGCGGCACGATAAAGTTGACCGCAAGTCCCGCCCAGCCTGCCGTTATGAGCAAAGTCTTGCCCGGCAGATCGTCAAGCACTCCCGTCGCCACGCCGATTATCATACACACTGCGCCGATGAGGAGCCAGCAGAAAATGCTTGTAAAGTAACGTATCAGCACGATTGCGGTAGAATTCGCCCCGCTGATACCCTTTGTAGTGAGATAATATATCTGCATCGGCTGACCGCCCGTGGAAAACGGGGTAACGGCGTCGTAATATTTGCCGAGCAGGTGGTTCTTGATAGCCGTACCCGCCCTTATTTTGCCGATAACGGCTTTATTGATTATGGCAAATTTTGAGCAGTCAAGAAATATTATGCCTAACACGACGCACAGCGCGACTATCGCAAAGACCCAACTGCCCCCCGAGATGACTTCGGCAAAGGATTTGCCGTCTTCCTTGGTAATTTCGTTTGCGACGCTGAAAAGGCAGAACACCCCCAGTGCGATTATGACGATAAGGACGATATTCCATATCCAGCCGTGTCTTTTCTTGGGCGGCGGTTTAACCGTGTCTTCCGCTCCGTCCGACTCTTTTTCGGTATTTTCCGCCGCGTCTCCGTCGGCGTCGCCGTTTGATTTTATTGCGGCGTCGGTCTCCGCATCCGTCCCTGCGCACCCGCAGGGGCTTTGACAGGCAAAACCGCCGCCCGAAGCCGTATGCGCGCAACCGCCTTCGAAATCCGTTTCGGCACAGCTTTCGTCGGCGCGTGCGGCGGCGGTTACGCACGATTGAACGGTCTCCGCCGCTTCCCCGTATCGGGTCAATCCGGCGGCGCGCTCCACGGCGCTATTTTTAACGTCTTTTTCAGAATTCACTTATAATTTGTTACCCTTGTTTGTTGTTTACTATCTGGTCGTAATCCAACGATTTGTCGTGAACGATTGGTTTCCACCTGACGCGCATAAAGAGCGATATCACGCTTATAGGAAGATTTATGAGATCGAACCAGAAAAATGTGAATATGTAAAGGATTTTCTTTCCCGTACTGCAATATATATGCTTCCGCTCGCGTATGACGGTGATTGCCGCAATAACCGTATAGCCCGCATAGCCCGTCGCGCAGGCTATTAAAATATTTTCAAAGAAATCCCACGCGTTTACGCCGGTTATCGGATGAGCGGGTCCTATGCCCGCGACAATGGCTACGGCAACGCCTGCCGCAAACGAGATAACGGAAAGCAGCGCGGAGAAAAGTCCGCCCGGGAACAGATACCAGAAGATATCGTAATTCGCCCAGACGTTACCTACGCTCTTTTGCGTGAACAGCCCCAAAAGATTGCGCCAGCCGTGTTTGAGAAACACAACGAGCCTGCCTTTGGACCAGCGCAGCCTTTGGCGGAACATAATTTTAAAACCGTGCGGCTGTTCGTCGAAAAACTCGGCGTCCTCGCAGAACTCTATTCTCTCGCCGCGGGAAACGTAGTACTGCGTCGCCTGGGTATCTTCGGTAAGTCCCGTAAAGTGCCAGCCGTCCCTAAGTAGTCTGCTCCGCATAACGTAGCCCGTACCGGCAATGTGCGTGGAAGCGCCTAACCTCCTGCGCGCTCTGTGGAATTTAACGGTACTGCGGTAAAAATGAATGCCGTACGCCGCGGAGATGAAATTAGTATCGAAATTCTTAGTGTTTCTGTATGTGGTAATTATCCCCGCACCGCAGGCGAACGCGTCGTTCATCCTGTCGAACCAATCGGGGGCGAGTACGTTGTCCGCGTCGAAAAACGCAAACCCGTCGAACCTTTCGATATCGTATTCAATGCGTATCCTGTCGAACAGATATTCAAGCGCGTAGCCCTTTCTCGCCTTTGACGGGTGCGGAGCGGGGCGCTCGTACACGATACAGCCCGCTTTCCGGCAGATTTCCGCAGTCTTGTCCGTACAGTTGTCGGCACAGACAAATATCGTTATCTTGTCCTTTGCGTAGGTCTGATTCTTTATACTGTCCAAAAGCTTGCCTATCACGTTTTCTTCGTTGCGCGCGCATATTATGACGGCGTAGCGGTACTTTTTATCGGAACGGGCATATTTTACTTTCGGCGAAAAGAACCCGATTAAGAGATAAACTATTTGGTATGACGTAAATATCGAAACCGCCAACGTTAGCAATGAAATAATTTTATCCAATATTTCCATTAATAATCAGTTGACCGTCCTTTCCAGATATTTTATTCCCGACCCGTCGGAAAAAATATTCCGCGACGCAAAATAGTCGTTCAGAAGCACGGCTTCAATCATCGACTGCTTTTTATAGTAATTTTTAGCGCTGTTGATGAACTCTATAACCGCGTCGTCGAAATCGCCCGCAGTGTAAGTTTCCGCGAAATCGTAACAGGTCCACTCTCCGTCCTGTCTTTCATATATATTTATGGTCGAAAAATAGACGTCCCTTGTAAAAATGCCAGACTCGTGGCTGACGAAAAGGCTCTCTTCGTCGGTGAAGATGCTCGTCCCGTGGAAGAGGTTGGTATTGTAATTGTAGCCCTCAAGCTGCAACAGCGTGGGCAGAATATCGAAAGTACAGGTGAATTTATCTATCTTCTGCGAGGTAAGACCGCTGTTTGTATCCTTTGTCGCAGTGAAGTCGACAGACTCGTATCCGTCGATATCGAGCGCGGATACGTTCATATCCATACTGCCGCCGTACCACATAAAACAGGGCACATTGTAGACGGAAGTATTGTAATTTTCGGCGGAATCGACGCCCTTCATTATATAATTCTGCTGGTTGTAGTATGCCGAATGGTCGGCGTAGAACACGAAGAGCGTATCGTCAAGTTTTCCGTCGCGCAGTAAATCGTTGACAAGCATATTAACGCCGAAGTCCAAATCGGTCATACCCGCCTGAAACCTCTTATAGCGCAGGAACATTTCGCTGTAAAGCCCGGTCTCTTCGAGATACTCTTCGTCCACTCCCTTCGTTCCCGTAACGTACGTAGAGGGGAATGAGTCTATGAGGGCGTAATATTCCTCAAGTCCCTTGACCTCGCATTTCCCGGAGAATTTTTCAAGCTCTTCCCCGCTCATATACGTTACCGATTTCTCGCCCCGTGCGGACGGTACGTCGGTAAAGGGGTAATTTCCGTAGTCGATGAGGTCGGTATACTTGCCGTGCGTGGTCAGCGTCATAAGCTGAGTGTAGAAAGGACCGTTCTCGGAATATGTAAATTCTTCGTAATAGTGGTCGAAAATCTGCGAATCCTTATCGAAGTCGTAAAAGTTCTTTTTAGACGCGTAGCCCTTCAATAGCGGCATATCCTCGAGATAATACGTATTATCGAAGCCGTACAGGTCTTCGAAAAATTCGTCTCTGTTGTAATAGCTGCCCGTGTTGGCGTGGAAATAATTAGTCGTATAACCGTCGTTTCCGAGCACGTTGGGCAGGGCGTAGGCGAGGTCGTTTCCGACTATTTTATCGGGCTCAAGCTTGGAAACCGTGGGGTAACTGCCCATAATCGACATCGCTTCAGAATGGTTTGTCTTGTCCCTCGCATAGAAATCGGTAAGGGCTATACCCTGTTCCGCAAGGGCGTAAAGCGTGGGCGTATATTCCTTGTTTATAGCGTACCATTCGCCCGATTCGATGACGATGAGTACGATATTTTTGCCCGATATCGCGCCCGTATAGACGTTGTCGCCGTAGACGTCGTTGCTCATCTTACCGTTCGCAAAATATTCGTCTATCTCTTCCATCGTTATTTCGTCCGCAACCGACGTCGCGGAAATCGAATTTACAAGATTTACCCCGTAATAACCGAACGTGCCGAACTCTCTGTATGCCTTTGCAGGGAATATTTGGCTTGTGTACAGGCTGCTTTCGTCTAAAAATAAACTCATATCGTCGTCGGCGTAGGCGTTCAGGTTCTTCACGGTACAGGTATACGCCGTGCCGGAAACGCTGTATACGACAAAAAGGGCTACCAGCGTCAAAATTACGCAATTTCTGCGAAACGCCTTCCTCTCCACTTTCATCTTCACGCCGACGCAAACGAAAGCGGCAACGGCGCCGCAGAATATCAATATCATAACCGAGATGAACCACCAGTTCAGGAAACTGCTGTCGATTACGCCCGTTACTTCGTTCATAAGGTTCAACATATTGAACCCGAACACCGTACCGCTCATAGAATACAGCGCCTCGTTCGTTATGGACAAAATGATTTGGACAAAGATGAGAAATAAGGACACGACAATCTGCGCCGAAGTGTGCGGCATAATAAAGATAAGCGTACTGATCATAAGCAAAACCGCCAGATCGAGCACGAAGTACCGCGGCACGACGCCGATTCCCATAAAAAGAAAGGTAATAATTTCTATCAATACGGCAAGTACTAAATACCCAAGCGCGAATATCGATTTTTTAATCATTAATCTTTTCATTTTAAATCTGTCCGTAATATAACATAATATGTTAGCTTAAAGTCTAACACATAACAATTTTTTTGTCAAGCAATGGCGACTCGGTACTCCATTCATCGAAAATCAAAAAAGAACTAAAAAACGTTTGGTAAACCGCCAAATTTGAAGCAAAATTCGATTGACAAAAAGCAAGTTATTTAATATAATTATTAAGCTGTTTGAAAAAGCGGCTTACGCGCCGTTAATAATTTAATATGCGCCATTAGCTTTGGC
>CAYLQK010000022.1:0-16956 GCA_964385865.1 uncultured Clostridia bacterium
CAACTTGTTGCCGCGGCAATCCAGGCGTTATCGTCTTTGTATAGCCGTGTTTTCTAGATTGCTTCGTCGCTTCGCTCCTCGCAATGACGGATGACGGGCACAGGGCAATCCCTCTCTGTCATTCTGCGCAAAGCGTCGTACCGCCGTGCAGGCAGACTATCGCGTGGTTTTCTTTACACAAAAAACAGCCCTTATATAATTTCGGCGGTTTTTTGCAAAATATAAGAATATAAATAATAAACAGCCTAATTCCTATTGATATGTAAGGATTTGGACTGTATAATTATTATTGCGTTTAAATTTTATTTTAGTGATTCGTTGCCGTTTTTACAGCAACGGCATTCCTGAATTTCGTTGACAGGCAAAGTTTCGTCTGTTTCTTCGGAGCTGTCGGCGTGCTTTTCGAGAACTTCCTGCAACCTGTTTAAATCCTCGGTATATCCGCACCGCGGCATCACTTTATTTATGGCGTAAAGCTGCTGTCCGAATTTATACATTTCCATAACGGAAGCGCACAGTTTTTCGCCGAGAGGCGTCAGCGAGTACTCGGTCTTTGGCGGAACAACGGGGTACAGCACCCTTTTGATTATTCCGTCGCGTTCGAGCTGTTTCAGCTGCTCCGCCAGCATTTTCGGCGTTGCGTTTACAAGCTTTGCAAGCTGGTGATACCTCAGCGTTCTGCCGAAGAGATAATAAATAATGTCTATCTTATATTTACCGCCTATTATTGCAAGCGTTGCGTCCAAAGGACAACTGCAGGTTTTAAGGATATCGTCGCTCATAAAAATCTCCTTCATACTTTCCAAAAGGAAAGTATTGCACTTTAAAGTGCGTTCTTGACAAATTTATAGCCTATGATATTATAGTGCTATGCCGATAAATTTGTCAATATAAAGGAGTGAAATTTTGATTAAGCGTTACAACATAACAGGTATGACCTGTTCTGCGTGCTCGTCGGGCATAGAGCGCGCTACGGGCAAGCTGGAAGGGGTCAAGTTGTGCGAAGTCAGTCTGATGGCAAAGTCGATGAAAGTCGAGTTCGACGAGACCGTCGTTACGGAAGAAAGGATTTTTTCAACCGTAAAATCCCTCGGCTACGGCATTTACAACGAGGGAGAGGAGCCGAAAAGCAGAGAAAAGAGCCACGACAAAAAACTGCTTGTAAGATTTATAATTTCCATATGTCTGCTCGTGCCTCTGCTTTACGTTTCGATGGGGCATATGGCGGATTTTCCCCTGCCGCCCTTTCTGGACCCCACTCCGGCAATGGACGGAGGCCCCGACAACGCCGATTGGTTCGCCCTGTATCAGCTCGTCATAGCTCTGGCGATAATAGTGGTCAACTTCGCGTTCTTCAAGAACGGCGCAGTAGCCCTGTTCAAGCGCGTGCCAAATATGGATACGCTTGTCGCGCTCGGTTCGGGCGTTTCGTTCATATACTCGCTGGTGCTGACCGTCCTTGTCTTTATCGGCAAGGCGCAGGGCAATACGGCGTGGTACGAAATGCATATGCAGCTTCACTTCGAGTCTGCCGCGACCATTTTAACGCTCGTAACTTTGGGCAAGTTCCTTGAAGAAAAATCCAAAAAGAAGACGGGCGCGGAGATTGAAAAACTCTTAAAACTCGCTCCCGATACCGTAACCGTAGAGGTGGACGGCGTACAGAAAACTATTTCCGTGAAGGAAGTAAAAGCCGGTGATATCCTCGTCGTAAAGCAGGGCGAATATATCCCCGTTGACGGTAAAATCGTCTTCGGCAACTCGTTTGTGGACAAGTGCGCCATCACGGGCGAAAGCCTGCCCGTGGAAGTTACCGTCGGCGACGAGGTTGCCAGCGCCGCCCTCGTCAAGAGCGGACTGATAAAGCTCCGCGCGGAGCGCGTCGGGGAAGAGACGACTCTCTCCAAAATCATCACTATGGTCCGCGAAGCCGGCGCAAGTAAGGCGCCCATACAGAAATTTGCCGACAAGGTCGCCGGCATCTTCGTGCCCGTGGTTACGGCGATCGCCATTCTGACCTTCATTATTTGGCTTATAATAGACAAGGGCTTCAACGCCGAACACTTCACTTACGCGATAAGCGTTCTCGTCGTGTCCTGTCCCTGCGCGCTCGGTCTTGCGACGCCCGTCGCTATTATGACCGCAACAGGCAAGGGCGCGTCGCTCGGTATTCTATATAAGGATGCGGAAAGCCTGCAAAAAGTGTGCGGCATAAACGCGGTGCTTCTCGATAAAACCGCAACCCTGACCGAGGGCAAACCCGGGGTTACGGATATAAAGACTTTCGGCTGCGACAGGGATGAAATTCTCAAAATAGCGTTCGGAATAGAGAGCAACTCTAACCACCCGCTGGCTAAATGCGTAACCGATTACGTCGGCTCCGGAGTTGAAGTTACCGATTTCGTCTATACCGTTGGCCAGGGCGCGACCGCAGTCTATAATGGCGAAAGATATCTTTTGGGCAATGTAAAACTGCTCGGCGGTATAAAAATCGGCAGCGACGTGCAGAACGAAGCATTCGCACTCTCCTCTCAGGGTAAGACGGTGCTGTATATGGCGGATACAAAGCGCGTCCTCGCGCTGATAGCCGTTGCCGACACGATAAAGGAGACGAGCGCGCAGGCGATAGCTCTTCTCAAAGCGCGCAAGATGAAAGTCGCAATGCTCACGGGCGACGAGACCAAGACGGCGAAAGCGGTTGCCGCAAGCGTCGGCATAGACGATTTCGTGGCGGAGGTTATGCCCGAAGATAAGCTGAACGCCGTTACCAACCTGCAAAAGGTCGGCGGCTGCGTGGCTATGGTTGGCGACGGAATCAACGATTCCCCCGCGCTCAAACAGGCGGACGTGGGCATAGCGATGGGCAGCGGTACCGACGTCGCCATAGACTCGGCGGGCGTGGTTCTCGTCAGCGAGGATTTAAGAACGCTCGACACCGTTTTCGATCTCAGCCGCGCCACCGTAAGGAATATCAAGGAAAACCTCTTTTGGGCGTTCTTCTACAACGTAATAATGATACCCGTAGCGGCAGGCGTATTCTCGTCCCTCGGTTTCACGTTCGACCCTACGATCGCGGCGGTATGTATGTGTTTAAGCTCGCTGTTCGTCGTATGCAACGCGCTAAGGTTGTTGAGATACAAAAATAAACGCTTTATGCCGAACACTGCCAAGACTAAAAAATCAAAAAAATCCGTTAAAAAGACGGAAGATGATACACAAAATAAAACTGAAAAGGAAGATGAATTTATGAAAAAGATAGTATATATTGACGGAATGTGCTGCGAGCACTGTTCAAAGCGCGTCGAAAACGCCCTGTCCGCCGTCGGCGGAGTAGTTTCGGCGGACGTCAAATTAAAGAAGAACCTTGCAGTCGTCCGCAGCCGCGAGGAGGTCTCCGACGAAGAGATCAGAAAAGTGGTTACGGAAGCGGGCTATACGGTTACTTCGATAGAAGCAAAATGACAAAATGACAGCATAAATGACAGTATACGCCAAAATTACAAATTGACATATATCCATACGTACCCTTATAATGGTCTTAAAGACGTGCGAAAACTGCGCGTTTTAAGACCGTTATGCCGTTTTATGCGCAATTGAAGGGGGTTGGATATGCAGGACACGATGCTGTTGGACAGACGCACAAAAGAACTGGTCAGGGAATACGTGCCGGAGGGGGACGTACTTGACAGTATAGTTTGCTTTTTTTCTATATTTGCCGATCCGACGCGGGTGAGAATGCTTTCGGCGCTCGCCATTTCCGAGATGTGCGTAACCGATCTGTCGCGCGTCCTCGAAATTAATCAGACGACCGTATCTCATCAACTGCGGCTATTGAAAAACCTCGGCATAGTCAAATGCGAGCGGCAGGGAAAAATTATATTTTACAGCCTTGTAAACGACACGGTCAACGACGTGATGCTGAAAGGCGTTGAGTTTTTGGGCTGTTAAAGTGAGTGCGCGGCGTACGCCGCGCACTCATTTTTTCTACTAAAAGACGTAAAGCGCTCGTTTGCGGGCCGTCGCAGTTACGAATGAAAAACGGCTGAAAACGCCCCGAAAATATATCTTTCGGGGTGCGGCGGTGGATTTTACATATTTTTCTCCCCGTTAAATATTGCAAAAATCAGGGCGTTATAGTATAATGAACGGAGATGGACGTTATCAGGGAAAAACTTAAACTTCTGCCCGAAAATCCGGGCGTCTATATAATGCTTGACGCCTACGGCAACGTAATATACGTCGGAAAGGCGCGCGTTCTCAAAAACAGAGTGCGGCAGTACTTCCATAACTCCACCAAGCCCGAAAAAGTGATGAAGATGGTTGAAAACGTTGCGGATTTCAATTATATAATCACCGGCTCGGAGATTGACGCGCTCGCCCTCGAAAACAACCTCATCAAAAAGTACAAACCCAAATACAATATCCTCTTAAAGGACGACAAGACCTACCCGTATATAAAGGTCGATATGAGGGAGAAATTTCCCAACTTTTCCATAACGAGGAAGATAAAAAAGGACGGCAGCCGCTACTTCGGCCCGTTTATGGGCGGAATAAATTGCAGGGATATCCTCGATATCCTTCAACTGACCTACTGCGTCCGCCTCTGCCATACTCAGATCGGCGCAAAAAAGCGCGAGTGCTTAAATTACCATATAGGCAGATGTACCGCGCCTTGCGCTAATCTCGTTTCCGAAGAGGACTACGCAAAACAGGTCAAAGCCGCGCTGTCCTTCCTTGACGGCGACTATAAAGCGGCGGAAAAGCAGCTCTCCGAAAAGATGCTCAAAGCCGCCTCCGACGAAAATTTCGAGCTTGCCCTCGACTACAGAAACAAGCTCTCTATGCTCTCCAAGCTGGACGCCAAGCGTATAACCTCGCTCAACAGGGCAATAGACGCCGATATAATCGCTTACACCACAAACAATCTGTATTCCGCGGTCAACGTGCTCGTAACGCGCAAGGGCATAATGCAGGGTGGTAACAGTTTCGCCCTCGACGAGGCGCATCTTTCCGACGGCGAGGCGGTTACGGCGTTCATAGTGCAGTACTACTCCAACCACGAAGTGCCCGCGGAAATAATCGTAGAGGACTTCTGTGAAAAGGAACTCATTCAGAACTATTTCAGGGAAAAGTTCTCCAAGACCGTGGAGGTAACTTTAGCGAAACAGGGCGTCAAGGCGCAACTTTTGAAGATGGCGCAGAGGAACGCCTCCGACTTCCTCGAAAAATCTGTCGATAAGATAAAGCACCGCGACGATATGACGGTCAACGCCTGCCGCCGCCTGCGTGAAATTCTCGGTCTGAAAAAATATCCGCGCCGAATGGAGTGCTACGATATCTCCGATATCAGCGGTGTGGATAAAGTGGGTTCTATGGTCGTCTTTATCGACGGCGAGGCGGACAGATCGGGTTACAGACGGTTCAAAGTAAAGACCGTTGAGGGCGCGAACGACTTCGCCTCATTGCAGGAGGTGCTGATAAGGCGGCTTAAAAAGCTCGGCACGGACGAGGAGGAGCGGTTTCCCCGCCCCGATCTGATAATAATCGACGGCGGCAAGGGGCAGCTTTCCGCGGTAAACGAAATATTCGCGAGGTTGAACGTCGCCGATATCGAGCTTATCTCCCTTGCCAAGCGCGAGGAAGAGGTCTTTACGCCCGATTCCGACGAAAGTATAAAAATACCCCGCCGCGACTATGCCCTCAAAATGTTGCAGAGGATAAGGGACGAAGCGCACCGTTTCGCCATAACCTATTTCCGCAATCTGCACTCAAAACGCAATCTCGAGAGCGTGCTATGCGAAATAGAGGGCGTGGGCAAGGTCAAGCGTCTGGCGCTTATGAAAAAGTTCTCGTCGCTCGACAAAATAATGAGCGCAACCGCAAGCGAACTTGCCGAAACCGAAGGCATAGGCGAAAAGCTTGCCGAAAATATAAAAAAATACTTCGAAGAAAATCTATGAAAAAACTCAACTGCGGACTCATCGTCTCCGACTTTGACGGAACGCTGCTTACGTCAGAACACGAGATTCCGGAACGGGTCCGTAACGCCATAAACGAATACGTCGCGTCGGGCGGTATTTTCGCCGTATGTACGGGCAGAATGCTCCGCTCGATACTCCCGCGGGTGCGCGAGATGGGCTTGACGGGCATTGTAGCCGCGTATCAGGGCGGCGTTATTGCCGATATCGGGAGCGGTAAAATCATAAAGACCAACGCTCTTACCGCGGAAAATTCCGCCTTTATCTGCCGCACGCTCAAGAGTCTCGGCTGTTTTATCAACGTGTATTCGGGAGAAAATCTATATACCGATATACCGAAGGACAATAGATATCTTCGGCTCTATGAAAACATCACGGGCGTCGAAGCGATAAGCGTCTCCGATATGCCCCTGGCGGACTACGTCGTAAAACGCGGACTGCTTTGCCAAAAGGTCGCAAGCCTTGTCGACCCTAAGGAGCAGGCGGCGCTGTATGATAGGCTTACCGGGCTTCTCGGCGACCGCTATGACGTAACTTGCAGCGCCAACTGCCTTATAGAAATTTCGCCGCTCGGCGACGACAAGGGCGCCGCGCTCGAATTTCTTGCCGAATACTACGGCGTCGATTTGCCAAATACCGTCGCTATAGGGGACAACCTCAACGACCTCTCTATGATAGAAAAGGCGGGTTACGGCGTTGCCGTAGGCAACGCGGCCGACGGATTGAAGGCGAAGGCGGATTTTATTTGCGTCTCAAACGACGAATGCGCCGTCGCGCAGGTGATAGAAAAATACGGGTTTAAAGATTAAAGATGACTGAATTACTTGCGCCGGCAGGCGGTGAAAACAGCGCGTACGCGGCGATAGCTTCGGGTGCGGACGCGATATATCTCGGGCTTGACAAATTTTCCGCAAGGAACTCCGCGGAAAATTTCGACGCCGCAAACTTTGAAAAGATTTGCCGTTATGCCCGCGCCTTCGGCGTAAAGGTGTACGCCGCGTTAAACACCGTCGTCAAGGACGGCGAGATTGACGGCTTCCTTTCCGCAGTCGAAACGGCGTGGAACTCGGGCGCGGACGCAATAATAATGCAGGATATTTTTTTGGGCAGGTTTTTAAAGCAAATCGCGCCCGAAACCGTGCTTCACCTCTCAACCCAGGCAGGCACCTGCAACGCGGAGGGGGCGTACCTTGCCCGCGAGTACGGTTTCGACAGGGTCATTTTGGCAAGGGAAACCAAATTCGAAGATATAGAAAAGATAGCAAAGATAATAGAGACGGAAGTCTTCGTTCAGGGCGCGCTCTGCTCCTGTTTTTCGGGGCAGTGCTATATGTCTTCCTTTGCGGGCGGCAACAGCGGCAACCGCGGCAGGTGTAAACAGCCCTGCCGAAAGCTGTACTCGATAGACAGAAAGGGCTTTGAAGACGGCGCGTACAGGATCTCCCCGTCGGATCTGAGCATAGGCGAAAATATAAAAAGATATATCGACGCGGGGGTCGCTTCCTTCAAGATAGAGGGCAGAATGCGCCGTCCCGAATACGTCGCCGCCGCAGTCGGCTATTACAGAAACTTAATCGACGGAAATTCGGACCCGGCGAGCGGACTCAGCGAGCTTAAACGCACATACAACCGCGGCAATTATACAAGCGGACTTGCATTCGGTCAGGATAAAAACTTCTTGTCGGCTTCCGTACAGGGGCACATCGGCGAGTTTGCTGGAATAATAAAGGTGGAAAACTCCAAATATATCTGCCTCAGCAACCTTAAATTCAACCGCGGCGACGGTTTTAAAATTCTCCGCGGCGGCAAAGAAGTCGGCGGCGGAACGTACGCTTCCGAAGCCCGTGGCGGCTTTGTAATAAGCTCGCGCGAACGCCTCAAAAACGGCGACAAGGCGTTCATTACCACAGATACCGCGCTCAACGAGAGGCTGCTCTCAAAAAAGCGGCTGATCCCCGTCAGGATAGACGCGGAGTTCAATGCGGGCAAGCCCGCCCGCGCAGTGGTGAACGGGGTTGTCTTTTACGGCGACGCGCCGCTTGAACGTGCGCAGAACCGCCCGCTCACGAGAGAGGATATCGAGCGGAATTTTTCCAAAAAGGACGGATACCCGTTCGGGATAACTTTCGGCGCCGTCGAGACCGACGGAGTCTTTATCACAGCTTCCGGGTTAAACGCGTTCCGCCGCAGAGTTTTTGAAGAATATTACGAAAAAATCTCAAAAAATCCCAATAATAAGATAAAGCTCAACCGCGCGTATCCCCGTCCCGAAACCGCCGTAAACCCGAAGAGGGCGGTTATCTGCACGGACCTATGCGGGGTCGGGGCGGACATAGGCATTCTCAAATTAAACGGCTTTTCGCAGGACGTAAAAAGTCTCACGAAAGGTTTTACGGGCGAAAAATTTTTGTTCGTGCCGCCCTTCGTTACGGGCGCGGAAATTTCGCAGATAGAAGAAATTGCGGGGCAGTTCGACGGAATTTACTGCGATTCGTATTTCGGCATAAAGCTTGCCGAAAAGCTAAAAAAACCGCTGTTTGCGGGCACGGGCTTCAACGTCGCCAACCGCATATCTCTATGCGGCTGTACGGCGAAGTACGTCTGTCTTTCGAAGGAGATAACCTCTGCGGAGTGTGAAATACTCAACGCGCCGCACGCTTTCCGCCTCACGGCGGGCAACGTAAAGGTGATGGATCTTATATACTGTCCGTTTGAAAAGAAGTGCTCCTCCTGCGACAGACGCAATCTGTACACCCTGACCGACGGGGAGAAGCGGGCGTTTCCCCTGCGCAGATACGAAACGGGAGAATGCAGGTTCGAAGTGTATAACTGCGCGAATCTCGTCGGCAAGGGAGTAAAATGCGGCAAACTTTTCGACCTTTCTCTCGAAGGGGACTGCGCCGGGATAATCCGCTCGGCGGACGATACCGAAGCGCTCGAAAAAATATTTAAAGATTATACCCGCGGACATTTCGTTGCGGGCGTTTACTGATTATGGATACAAAAAGCTTGAAAAGACTCGAACTCGATAAAATTCTCTCCGCGGCGGCAGGATACGCCGTGCTTGACGGCGGCGCGAAAAAGGTTTCGGAATGCGTCCCTTCGACGGATATCGAAGAGGTGCGGTACCGTCTCGCCTGCACCGAGGAGTGCGACAAGCTTTTATACGCCTACGGCGTAGGCAAGATAGAGTACTTCGGCGATCTGTCTGAGATACTTGCGCGTGCGGCGAAAGGTTCGGCGCTGTCCTGCGCGGAACTGCTTGAAGCGTGCGCCCTGCTCCGTTCGGCAAGGATGGCGTACGAAAGTATTGCACGCATAGCCGACGACGGCATAACTATAATGCGCGGTTTCGCCGACAGGCTGTATTTCGACCGCGCGCTCGAGGACGACGTTTCGCGGAAAATTATCTCTCCCGACGCCGTCAGTGACTATGCAAGCGATAGGCTTTTCACTATAAGAAGCCGCATAAAGAGCCTGAACGAGAGGATACGCTCAAAGTTGTCCGAATACCTCTCAAAGGACGCGCGCTATTTGCAGGACGGTATCGTGACGATAAGGAACGACAGGTACGTCATTCCCGTCAAGGCCGAGTATAAGAACGCGGTGCGAGGTTTCGTGCACGACCGTTCGCAGTCGGGCGCGACATTTTTCATCGAGCCGGAGCAGGTTCTCGAGCTGAACAACGAGCTGATAGCTTTGACGATCGACGAGCGCGAGGAGGTCGAAGCCATTCTGCGCGCCCTCTCGTCGCGGTTCGGCAGCCTTTTTTCACAGCTTGAAACGGACGCGGAAGCGCTGTCTGAAATGGACGCGTACTATGCCCGCGCGGAGTACGGCTATTCGCTCAAATGCGCAAAGCCCGCCGTAAACGACAGGGGCTATATAAATATAATCAAGGGCAGACATCCGCTAATCGATAAAAATAAAATCGTCCCCGTCTCCGTAGAGCTCGGCAAGGATTACGACTTTTTGATACTGAGCGGCGCGAACACGGGCGGCAAGACCGTTACGCTGAAAATGTGCGGGCTGTTCTGTCTTATGGCGGCGTGCGGGCTATTTATCCCCGCCGCAGAGGGCAGCAGCATAGCCGTCTTTGACAACGTGTTCTGCGACGTCGGCGACAGTCAGAGTATAGAGCAGAGCCTGTCCACCTTTTCATCGCATATATTAAATATCGTCGACATCTGTAACGGCGCAAATTCTTCCAGCCTCGCGCTGATAGACGAGCTCGGCGGCGGCACCAATCCCGACGAGGGTCAGGCGCTTGCCAAAGCGGTAGTAAAGCATCTCCTCTCGGCGGGCTGCAGGGGAATCGTAACGACGCATTTCACGCCGCTCAAAGAGTTTGCTTACACGCTCGACAGGATAGAAAACGCGAGTATGGAATTCGACTCCGACTCATTAAAACCGCTGTACAGCATAAAGATAGGTCTCCCCGGCGCAAGCAACGCCCTCGCGATATCGCGCAGGCTCGGGCTTGACGAGGGTATTCTCGCCGACGCGCTCGGATATCTCTCCGAGGGCGCGAGGAGTTTTGAAAACGTCGTCCGCCGCGCCGAGGACAGCAGGGTAAAGGCGGAGGAGGCGCTGCGTTCCGCGGAGGCGAAGGAAAGGGAGTGGAATGAAAAACTCTCTTCTCTAAACGACCGTATAGAGCGGCTCAATGCCGAGAGGGAGAAAATCAACCGTTCCGCCCGCACTGAAAGCCGCAGGATAATTGCGGAACGCACCGAACGCGCCGAAGAGCTGCTTGCGGAGATCGAGGAGATCTTCAAAAAGGAAGAGCTTGCCGAATCCGACCTCATAAAGGCACGCACCCTAAAAAACAGGCTTGAAGATCTTTCCTTCGACGAGGAGGGGCGAAAGGACGCGGTCAACGACTTCACCCAGGCAACGCGTGAAAATCTGAAAGCGGGGCTGGAAGTATTCGTAAAGCCTATGCAGAGCCGCGGCAAAGTTGTAAATTTTAACCCCGTAAAGGGCGAAGCGGAAATCGCGTGCGGCAGTATGAAACTGCACTGCAAGACGGCGGATCTGCTCATCGTGGGCAAATCCGAGGAGCGGGAAAAGGTAAAGATAGTCAAAAATATTCCCTTAAACCAACCCAAGCTTGAAATAAACGTACTCGGTATGACCGTACAGGAGGCGCTTTACGAGGTCGAAAACTTCATCGACAGGGCGGTTTTAGACAACCTCGAAGAGGTGAAAATCATTCACGGCGTGGGTACGGGAAAGCTGAGGCAGGCGATAGGTCAGCGCCTTGCCAAACATAAAAACGTTGAAAGTTTCCGCGCGGGCAAGTACGGCGAGGGGGAGACGGGCGTTACGATAGTCAGATTAAAATAGTCAATAATTGCCACTTGGCTTAATATTATATAAATAGTATTTTAAGTTTAGGGGTAAACTATTGAAAGGCAAAATAATTCCCGTAATAACCAACTTTGTGCTGATAATAACGGTAGTCGCGGTGTCCCTCGTCGGTTTTTTCGGCGGCAAGGCGGTCGCGGTCTCCGGTAAAAATTCCAACCTGTTTTACAGCGCCGAAAACGGAGTGGGCGTAAGCCTTATGTTCAACGTGTACGAGCATACCGACAACGTCCTGAAAATTCTCGACGTTCTGGACGAGTACGGCGCAAAGGCAACCTTCTTCATCGGCGGAAGCTGGGCGGACGACAACGTGGACTGCGTGCGCGAAATCTATTCGCGCGGACAGGAAATAGCAAGCCACGGCTACTTTCACAAGGACCATTCCCGTATGTCATACGACGACAACCTTGAAGAAATCCGCCCCAGCGTCAAACTGCTCAATATGATCTGCAACACAGGCATAACCCTCTTCGCACCCCCCTCGGGCGCGTTCGCCGAAGCCACGCTCAGCGCCTGCGCTTCGCTGAATTTAAAGGTCATAATGTGGAGCAGGGACACGATAGACTGGCGCGACCGCGACGCGGCTCTCATCACCTCGCGCGCCACTAAAAATCTCGAAAAAGGCGAGTTCATACTGATGCATCCCACGGATTGCACGGTAACGGCTCTTCCAGATATATTAACTTACATAAGAAACAGCGGCTTGAACGCCGTAACGGTTTCCCGTAATTTAGGAGAATAATGGTACACTACAAGAAGTTAGACAACGGAATAAGACTTATCGTAAAACAGATGCCCGGACTTATGTCCGTAACTATGGGCATACTCGTCCGCACCGGCGCGGCGGCGGAAAGCGACCGCGAGGACGGAATTTCCCACTTCATCGAACATATGATGTTCAAGGGTACGAAAAAGCGCACTGCGTTCGAAATTTCCGACGCGATGGACGCTATCGGCGCGCAGGTCAACGCGTTCACGGGCAAGGACGTAACCTGTTATTACGCCAAATCCACCACCGCCCACGCGGCGGAGGCGTTCGAAATACTCTCCGACCTGTTTTTGAACAGCGAGTTTCCCGAAGACGAGATGGCGCGTGAAAAGGGGGTCATAATCGAGGAGATAAATATGAACGACGATACTCCCGACGACCTCTGTCTCGACGTGCTTGCGAGGGCGTATTACGGTGTGCGCGGCTATGGCAGAAACATTCTCGGCAGCAAGGAAAACGTCGGCGGGTTTACTAAATCCGACGTCAAAGACTATATGTCAAGGCGTTACACAACCGATAATATCGTCGTTTCAATGGCGGGAAATATAGACCCCCGCCTTGCCGAAGAGCTTGTCGAAAAGTACTTCTCAAACGTGCCCGAATCGAGCTCGGACAAGTCCCCCGTCCCCGTCGGAAGGGAGTGCAAATCCCTCTTCCGCAAAAAGGATATCGAGCAGATCCATATCGGCATCGCCTTTCCCTCGGTCAAGCGCTACGACGGACTGTTCGACGCAACCCAGATAATGAACTCCGTCCTCGGCGGCAGTATGTCGTCCAAACTCTTCCAGAAAGTGAGGGAAGAGCTCGGTCTCGCTTACACCGTCTATTCCTACGTTTCGCCGTATATGGAGACGGGCTCGCTCGTCGTCTACGCGGGCGTAAATTCGGGGAATTACAAAAAGAGCGTCGGCGCGATTTTCGACTGTATCGAGGACGTCAAGAAAAAAAATATCAGCAGGGAAGAATTCGAGCGCGGCAAAGAGCAGATGACGGCTTCGGGCGTGTTTGCGCAGGAAAGCACCAGCTCGCAGATGCTTCTGTACGGCAAGGAACTCATATACAGCGGCAAAGTCTACGACTTCGAGGAAAGAATGAAGAGGATAGCTTCGGTAACGTTCGAAGAAGTCCTTCAGGCAATCGATTGCAACTTCGACGAAAGCGCCGTCGCCTCGGCGGTGGTCGGCAATCTGGACAAGCCCCTCGATCTGAAAAATATATGAGCGATATAAAATACGGTTTCGCGCCCGTGTACGACAGGGACAGTAAGATACTGATACTCGGCAGCTTTCCGTCGGTCAAAAGCCGCGAGGCGGAGTTCTACTACGGCAATCCGCTCAACCGTTTCTGGAAGACGCTCGGCACGTTCTTCGGCGATACGGTTCCGCAGGATACGCAGGGCAGGCGCGATTTTCTGTTAAAACGCAAAGTCGCGCTTTGGGACGTGGTCGCCGAATGCGAGATAGTCGGTTCGCAGGATTCGACTATAAAAAATTTTAAGGTCGCCGACGTTAAAACTCTCTTGCAAAATTCAGCCGTACGGTTTATAATATTGAACGGCGCCAAGGCGTTTACCATATTCGAAAGGTATTTTCCCGATACGGAATTACCCTACATAAAACTGCCTTCCACCAGCCCCGCCAACACGCGGTTCAACGATGAGGAATGGTACGATGCTCTATCGACAGTTTTTGACCGAACTTGAAAGCTTTGCGGACGCGGATTACAGGGCGTTCCACAAAAAGCTGTTAAAAAACGACGGGATAAACGTTATCGGCGTGCGCGTTCCGGTCCTTCGCAAATTTGCAAAAAAGTATAAAGATTGCGTGGAAGACCTGTTCGCTTTTCCGGACGAGTACTACGAGGTAACGTTCGTGAAGCTCGCCGCAGTATCTCTGCTGCCTTACGGGCAATTCATTAAATATGCGGACGGGTGCGTTAAACTGATAGACAACTGGGCGACCTGCGACTGTTTTTCGCCGAAGTGCGTAAAAGATCACAGGCGTGAATTTTTGCCGTATATACTTAAATATGCGGCGGAGGATAAAGAATTTTATCAGAGATTCGCGCTGACGACGCTGCTGCATTTTTACGTGGAAGATGAGTATTTGCAAACGATATTCTCTCTCTGCGAAAGCTGCGATACGCGGCTCTACTACGTGCATATGGCGGCGGCGTGGCTCGTTGCGGAAACGCTCGTCGGATATTACGACAAAGCTACGGATTTTCTTTTGAAAAATTCGCTGGATAAACGGACTCACAACAAGGCGATTCAGAAAGCCTGCGAAAGTTTCAGGCTGACGGACGACAGAAAAAATTATTTAAAGGGAATAAAGAGATAAAATGGATATTTGCGCTAAACTCACGGAAGAATTCAATTTAAAAGCGGAACATACTCAAAACATTTTAAAGCTCCTCGACGAGGGGAACACCATACCTTTCATCGCACGTTACCGCAAGGAGATGACCGGCGCGATAGACGACCAGGTGCTGCGCGCCCTCAACGACAGGTACGAATACCTCACCAACCTCGAAAAGCGCAAGGCGGAAGTCGCCAAGATAATCACCGAACAGGGCAAGATGACCGAAGAGATTGCGGCGTCGATAGAGGCGGCGCAGACGATGACGGAAATCGAGGACGTGTACCGCCCGTTCAAACAAAAGAAGAAGACCCGCGCCTCGGTCGCAATAGAAAAGGGCTTACAGCCGCTTGCGGAATTCATTCTCGCGCAGTCGGGAGACCCCTTTGCCGAGGCTGAAAAATATATCGACGAAGAGAAGGGCGTGAACAATGCGGACGAGGCGATAGCGGGCGCTAAGGACGTAATCGCGGAAATTATTTCGGACAACGCCGAACTGAGAAAGAAACTTCGCGCCCTGCTTGAAAATCACGGCGAGATGCAGGTAAAGCTCGTCAAGGACGACGACAGGGGCACTTATGCAATGTACGCCGACTATGCCGAGCTCATTCCCGAAATCAAGAACCACCGCATTCTCGCAATCAACAGGGGCGAAAAGGAAGAGTGCCTCAAAGCAAAAATTTTCTTCGAACCCGACATCGCAAAGCGCGTCTGCGTTGCTAAATATATCAAGGATAAGAACGAAAAGGTCTGCGCTAAACTCATCGAAGAGGCGGCGGACGACAGCTACGACAGGCTGATAGAGCCCTCCATACAGCGTGAAGTGAGGGCGATTCTCACCGACAGGGCGGGCGAGCAGGCGATAAAGATGTTCGAAGTGAACCTCCGTCCACTCCTTTTGCAGCCCCCCGTTAAGGGCAAAGTAACGCTCGGTCTCGACCCGGGGTACAGAACGGGCTGTAAGGTTGCCGTCGTAGACGAAACGGGCAAGGTGCTCGACACCGCCGTCATTTACCCCGTTCCCCCCAAGAACGATATCGAGGGCAGTAAAAGGATAATCAAATACCTGATAGATAAACACGGCGTAGACGTCATATCCATAGGCAACGGCACCGCCAGCAAGGAGACGGAAATCTTCGTCGCGGACCTTTTAAAGGAAGTGGAACGCAACGTCAGCTATGCCGTCGTAAACGAGGCGGGCGCGAGCGTTTATTCCGCAAGTCCTCTTGCCGTGGAGGAGTTCCCCGACTACGATTTGACCCTCCGTTCGGCAATCTCTATTGCGAGAAGGTTGCAGGACCCCCTCGCCGAACTCATCAAGATCGACCCCAAATCCATAGGAGTGGGTCAGTATCAGCACGATATGGACAAAAAGCGGCTCGACGGCGTGCTCGGCGGCGTGCTTGAAGATTGCGTAAACAGTGTCGGCGTGGATTTAAACACCGCCAGCGTCTCGCTCTTGAAGTACGTTGCGGGTCTGAATTCGGGCATTGCGAAAAACATAGTTCTTTACAGGGAAGAAAACGGCAAATTCACTTCGCGTTCGCAGCTTTTAAAGGTCTCCAAACTCGGCGCCAAGGCATACGAGCAGTGCGCGGGCTTTTTGCGCATACCCGACGGTAAAAACATAATGGACAACACCGCGGTTCACCCCGAGTCCTATAAAAAGGCCGAAAAACTGCTCGAGCTGTTCGGATACACCGACGAGGACGTAAAACAGCGCAGGCTCTCCGATCTCCCCGCAAAGGTCAAGGAATACGGAGAGGACAGGGCGGCGCAGGAATGCGGCTTTGACAGGGCGACGATGAACGACGTCATAGCCGAGCTTGTCAAACCCGGCAGGGATATCCGCGACAGCATACCGCAAAGACAGCTCAGAAAGGACATTCTCGGCATAGAGGATCTCGCCGTCGGAATGGTAGTGGAGGGCACGGTAAGGAACGTAATCGACTTCGGCGCGTTTGTGGATATCGGCGTTCATCAGGACGGGCTTGTGCATATATCGGAGATCACGGACAGATACATTCGACACCCTTCCGACGTGCTTAAAGTGGGTCAGCAGGTAAAAGCGGTGATAATCACGCTCGATAAAACAAAACAGCGCATAGGATTATCGATAAAGCAAGTAAAAAAACAGGCAAATTGACTTGACAAGAATTAACAAATATTGTAATATTTAATTGTAATCATTACGGAGGGTATAATTTATGTTTGAAGACGTGGCAAAATTACTCGCCGATCAGCTCGGCATTCCCCAGTCGAAAATCACTTTGGATAGCGACATAATTAAAGATTTGGGCGCAGATTCTCTCGACGTTGTCGAACTGTTGATGACGTTGGAAGACAATACAGGCAAGACTATTCCGGAAGAGAAAGTTGCCGACGTTAAAACCGTTGGCGATATAGTAAATCTTCTGCAATCTCTTTAATTTATATGATTAAAAAGAACAGCCCGACGCAACCGCGTCGGGCTGTTCTTTTA
>CAYLQK010000023.1:0-14970 GCA_964385865.1 uncultured Clostridia bacterium
ACAATGGGATTACTGGATTGCCGCGGCAATAAATTGCCTCGCAATGACGAAAGTGATATGACTGCGCACTCCGCTCAGGATGACGCTAAGGTGTGCAGAGCGCCGCAAAGCTCGCGCAGGCAGACTATCGCGTGGGTTCCGTTTACACAAATAACGCCGCGCGCATCAATAAATGCGCGCGGCGTTATTTTTAAATAATTATTTCGTCCCGAAAAGTCTGTATTATTTCGTCCCGAAAAGTCTGTCGCCGGCGTCGCCGAGACCGGGCAGTATATAGCCGTGTTCGTTGAGCTGTCTGTCGAGCGTGGAGATATAGATGGGAATATCGGGATGAGCCTCAGCCACCTTTTTCACACCGACAGGCGCGGCGATTATCGACATTACCTTAATCTTTTTACAACCCCTCTTCTTGAGCGCGTCAAGCGCGTCGCAGAGAGAGCCGCCCGTTGCGAGCATAGGGTCGACGAGAAACACCGTCTTCTCCTCTATTCCTTCGGGCAATTTGCAGTAATATTCGCAGGGTTCGAGCGTCTCCTCGTTGCGGTACATACCGATATGTCCTACCCTTGCGGTGGGAAAAACCTTATGCACTCCGTTGACCATTCCAAGCCCCGCGCGCAGTATGGGAACGATTGCTATGCTCTCCTCGGGCACGCGGTACTGCGTGGTTACTTCGAGGGGAGTTTCCACCTGAACGGGAACGAGTTGGACGTCGCGCATACTTTCGTACGTCATTATCGTAGTTATTTCCTCGATAAGCTCGCGGAATTCCTTCATACCCGTTCTCTTGTCGCGGAGAATGGAAACCTTGTGTTTGATCAAAGGATGATCGAAGACGAAGACGTTTTTATATTGTTGCATATCTATACTACCTCTCTTGTTTCTTCTTCTTTTGCTTCGGTAAGCGCTTCAGCCGCGTTTTCGCCGCCGTCCTTCTTGCCGCGGATATTGACGAGCACGTTTACGAGAATACCCAAAATGAGCGCGCAGGCAACTTCAGTTACGGTTACCTGACCGAATTTAAGGCTCATTCCGCCGACGCCCGCTATAAGTATGACCGAAACGGTGAACAGATTTCTGTTGTCGCCGAGATCGACGCCCTGTATCATTTTAAGACCCGAAACGGCAATGAAGCCGTAGAGCGCAATGCACACGCCGCCCATTACGCAGTCGGGAATAGTCGAAAGGAATGTTACGAAAGGCGCTATGAACGAAACTACGATAGCAAATATTGCCGTGAGCAATATGGTAATAACCGAAGCGTTGCCCGAGATAGCCACGCAGCCGACGGATTCGCCGTAAGTAGTGTTGGGACAACCGCCGAAGAGCGCGCCCGCCATTGAACCGATACCGTCGCCAAGCAGGGTCCTCGAAAGCCCGGGGTCCTTTAAAAGATCGGTTTCTATTATCGAAGATATGTTCTTATGATCTGCAATGTGTTCGGCGAATACCACGAACGCGACGGGGATATAGGCCACGGCGATAGTGCCGATATACGCGCCGACCGAGCCAAGCTCGCCCGTTTCATAGCCTCCTCCGAACGCAGTTATGAACGCGAAGTCGGGATACCACTGCATATTTTTAAAGAGCGAAAAATCGATTATTCTCATAGACTCGGCGCCGTCGATATAGCTGAAAGCAGTGAATATAGCGGCAAGGGCATAGCCCGAAAGAATGCCTATTATGAACGGTATCATTTTGAGCATCTTCTTTCCGTAGACCGAACAAACGACGGTTACGCCGAGCGTTACCAGACCGCATATAAGGCAGAGGATCGCGTTGGTATCCATTATCCACGCGGAATCGTATACCGCCTGATCGAAGCCTGAATCCACGAGATCGCCTATTGCGTTTGACGCAAGCGAAAGCCCGATTATCGCCACGGTGGGACCGATTACGACCGCCGGCATTATCTTATCTATCCATTTGACGCCTGCAAATTTGATGACGACGGCTATTATGACGTATACAAGGCCTGCAAATACCGCGCCTATGATAAGCCCGAGATAGCCGAGCGAAGCGGAAACGCCGCCCGCAAACGCCGCGGCCATAGATTTGAGGAAGGCAAATGAACTGCCTAAGAACACGGGGCTTTTGAATTTGGTAAAGAGCAAATACACAATAGTACCGATACCTGCGCCGAACAGAGCCGCGGAAGTCGACATTCCGTTGCCTACTATCACCGGAACCGCGATGGTAGCCGCCAAAATCGCCAATAGCTGTTGCAATGCGAACAGTATCAGCCTTCCGGCTTTGGGTCTGTCTTTTACGCCGTAAATTAGCTTCATAAATAAATCCTCTCTTTTGTATTTTTAACGGATAAACCCGTTTGATTCGGATACCGGCAGACTAAATTAAAAGTCCCTAACCTTATCAACTATATCACACCATCCGAAAAATTGCAACTTTAAGCGGCAGGATTTTTACGGGAGTGATAATTTACGCGCGTCTGAGAGATTATTACAAAAAGTTTAAAAAATCGTAACAACGGCTTCAAGACGGGGTCGAAAAGGGCGGCTTTGGGCTAAATCGACAAAATTATATAATTTAATCTGTGATTTGCGCCGCGGCGGAAAAATATTATAAACCGTAAATATATTTTGCGGTTTTGTTGCCGCAACCGAGGTCAGAAATATGAAAATTACCGATATATTGGGCAAAATTTGCGAGAGCACGACGGGGAAAAAGGGTTACGTGATCGGCGTTACGGAGAGCGATAAAAAACTCGACTGCCTGATCTGCGCGGACGGCAACGAGCGGGAATTTATCGTCGATATGAAGGACGTTATACGCGTCAGGGACAGCGTTCTCTTTGCCGGGAGCGCGCAGAGAGAGAAGAGCGGCGCGCCGGTACGGCTCGGCAAGCCTGTCTTTGACGGCGACGGCGCGTATTTGGGCAGACTTACAGACTTCACGGTCAAAAAAGGCGTGATAACCTTCGCCCACGCAGGCAGAAAAAAATTCCCCGCGGAAAATATAGTCTGCGGAGACGCGGTCATTGTAAAGTACGGGTCGGGCGTGTTGAAGAGCGACGTCAAAAAGGACGGGCGGGTGATTATCAGACGCGGAACTCCCGTAACCCGCGACGTCCTCGACAGGGCGCAAAAAGAGGGCGAATACGTTCAGACCAAACTAAAAAGCTTATAGTCCGCACATATCCGCCCCCGCATTTAATAGGGAAAATAATTTTTCAGGTATCAGACGTTGTACTTAGCCATAAGTTTCAACAGCGCGTTGAAGTTATCGTTCAAAATGTCGGATTCTGCAGGGGAAAGGGTGCCCTTCATCTGCAGCACCGCGAGGGTGTTTTTCAGCTTTTCCAGCTCCTGCCTGTCGCTCTTGCCGAGGTTCTTCAAAAGCAGTTTGTCGGTTACGGACATAGCGTGTTCGAGACGGACGTTGCTCTTTGCGGGGCTGTCGGGGCGCATCGCCGCGGCGGGCGCTTTGGGAACCTGTTGGGGGAGATAGGAGAACACGGGCTGAATGACGCGCGTTTCCCTCGGTTTTTCGCGCGTGATAAGGCAGAGCAGTCCGTAGGTGAGATAGCCTGCGAACCAAAACAGCAACGCGGCGAACGCCGACTGCGCCACCCCGTTCGCGGTGAGATATGCCGCCGCCGTTACCGCCGTATACGCGTTGACGAGGCTGAGGTAAGGCCGTTTTGACGCCGTTTTGATTTTGGGGTGTCTTAAAGAGAGGACAAGCGACAGTAAAAAGATAAGCGCAAACGATCCCCATATAATCCATATCAGCGTGTCGAACGCAACGTTAGTCAGCGCGGAATAAATTTCATCGATAAACTCATTGAACATACGTACAAAGATTATATCCGCCTTTTTACTGCAAAAAGGCGGATATATCGTCGTTTTTTCGCTAATTAAGTATTATCTGACGCTTTCTGAAAATGTTTACTATCGCGCACTCTATGGTAGTCTCGTCCACGCGCATAATCAGCGCGACCGCCTTTTTGTACAGCGAAAGCTGTTTGGAATAGGTCGCTATAAGCTCGTCGTCGCCCTTGCGCGAATACTTGTAATCGATAATCTTTATTCCGCTTTCCGTTACGCAAAGCAGGTCTATCGCGCCCTGGACCATAACCTCGTCCGAAGCCGTTACCCCGTCGAGAAATTCGTTTGCGGGAAGCCTGCACAAAAATTCGCGCTCGCGGAAGGTCGTCGCCCTGTCTAAGCCGCCGAACACGGACATATCGAGTATCTCCGCGAGGTCGGAAGCGCCGACGAGTTCCCTCTGCGCCGCGGACATCAGTCCCGACGACACGAACGCGTCGAGCTCCGCCGAGATTCCCTCCACGCTCTTCACCGAAAAATCGCACAGTTCGAGAAATCTGTGATAGGCCGTGCCGCGCTCCGTTCCCGTTTCGCCCTCGCCGCCGAACAGCTCGCGGGGGCGGTATACCGGCTCGTCCGCCGCAAGCCTTAAAATCGCCGAAGCCGAGCTCTTGACGGGGAGATTTACGCTGTCGGAATGTGAATATCCGCGCATAAACCGCGCGTCTATCAGCTCCGCAAGCGACGCGTCGGGGGCGGTGATGAGCGGACGGACGCCCGCCGCACCCTTGAAGTCTTCCCTCTCGGGCAACTCTTCGGGCATATACTTCGACATATCGAAGAGCCGCGCATAGCACTTTGCATCAACCGCGTCGAGCGGGTCGTAAGGCGTTAGCTCGCGCGCGAGGATATGCAACCTGCACATTGCGCGCGTGCACGCGACGTAAAAGAGATTGAGTTCGTTTTTGAGTTCTTCCCTTGCGGCGCGCGCGAGGCTGAGCCTGCGCAGAACGGTCGTAGAGGTGAGCATCCTTTCGCCGTCGAAGCATTTGGGCGCGAAGCCGTAAGTTTCGTCGAAGGGCAACTCTGTGTCGTTTCTGCCTCTGAAAGTCGCGCAGATATCGGAGATTATGACGACGGGGAATTCCAAACCCTTGCTCGCGTGCATAGTCATTATCTTTATGCTGTCGGAAGCCGCCGCCGCGGGCGCGGAGATGGAAAAACCGCCATCCTTCACTTTGCCGAGGAACGCCGGCAGGGACAAGCCCTCGCCTTCCGCCGCGAGCCGACGCAGATTTTTAAGCTTTTCGCCGCCGCCCGACGAGTACGCCGCTTCCAGACCCGTTATCTCGAGGAGCTTGTCTATCAGCTGCGCCGCGGAGAACACTTCCGCAAGAGCGCGGAGTTTTTCCGCCCGCGCAAAGAATTTTACGAGCTTTTTCGAGACGGAATTTTCAAACCGCACGGCGTACTTTTCGCAGCATTCGCGGAACGGAATCTTGCCGTCCCCCTTCGCGGCTATGCGTATCGAGGCGAGCTCGTCGCAGTCGAGTCCGCCCAAAGGGGATAAGAGCGCCGTCGTTAGCGGGATATCCTGCAACGAATTGTCCAGATACGACAATATATCCAGCATCTCCCTGACTTCGGGGCGGTTGCAGATATTTTCCTCCTGCGCGCCCGAAACGGAGTATCCCGCGTCGGTCAGCGCACGGACTATGCCCTGCGCGGCGGCGTTGCCGCGCTTTCGCGTAAGTATGCATATATCCCCCGCCTGAGTGTCCACTAATTCGCCCGTCTTTAAATCGTAATGCTTGCTCTGCAGCTCGCGTTCGACTATCCCGAGCACGGCAAGCCCCTCGCGGGTATGGCGGACGGGACCCGAGCCCGCATTGACGGAGTAGACGCCAAGTTCCCTCTTTTCTTCCTCGTCCTTGCCGAAAAGACTGATCTTGGCGGAGCCGTACCCCTGCGGATAACCGCCGCAAGAGGTCATCAGCCCCGTTTTGGAGTAGTCTATGCCGCAGCTCGCGGAGGTCATTATCTGCGAAAACGCGGAATTTACGAAATCAACCACGCCCCCGCAGGAACGGAAGTTGCCAGAAAGGCGGAGCGCCGTGCCCCCGCCGCCCTCGAAACGGTTGTATTTTTCCGCAAAGAACAGCGACTTGCTGCCGCGGAAGCCGTAAATCGCCTGCTTGACGTCGCCGACCAAAAATACGTTTTCGCCGCCGACGAGAGATATAATCTCTTCCTGCACGGGATTGACGTCCTGATATTCGTCCACGAATACGCAAGAATAAGTCGACTTGATTTCCGCACGTATCGCCGCGTCGTCTAAGAGCGCGAGCGTGAGGTGTTCGAGATCGTTGTAGTCGAGCTTGTTCTCCTCGCGCTTGACCGCGGTATATTGCGCGTCGAAATCCATAAGTACGTTGGCGAGCGCCTTTGCGGTAACGCCGCTCGAAAGGAAGTTGGAGCGTTCGGTCTGCTCGTCCGAGATATCCGCGCAGACGGCGTTATAGCGCTTTACGATTCTGTCCTTGAACTCCTTGAATTTTTCGCCCGTCAACTTTTCGTCCTTGCCGTCGACGGGCTTTCTGAGGGTGCAGAGCGGAGGTTTGGGCGAAAACAGTCCGCCCTCCGTCGCCGCGAAAAGCGAAGCCGCCATTTCGCCGAATATTGCGCCGTAAGCTTCCGATTTAGTGCTGATAAAGTTAGCCGCAAAGTCCGAAAGCGCGTTTAAAAGCAATTCGTACTGCGAATCCGCGCACTTTTTCAGCTCGCCGGTAATTTTTAAGAACCCCTCTTCGGAGTATACCTCCTCCGTCCTCTTCGCAAAATCCGTGTACCTCGCGTTTATCCTCAGCCGCTCATAGCAGTCGAGCACTATGCCTTTGAGATACGCGTCGCTGCGTTTCTTTCGGTAACAGCGCAAAAGCTCCATAAAATGCGGGTTGTCCTCGGCATAATACCGCTCGAAAAGCGCGTCGATGGCGCGAGTTTTTAACTCCTTCGCCGCCGCGTCGTCCGAGGAGATTATGTCGAACGTGCCGTCTATGCCCAGCGCGTAAAAGTAAGTCCTTAAAAGTTTTGCGCAGAACGCGTGTATCGTGGAGATATTCGCCGACTGCACTTTGGAGAGCTGTATTTTCAATCTCGTGCGCGTCGCGTCGTCCGCGCCCTCGGTCGCGGCAATTAGCGCGGAACGCAGTTTTTCCTTCATCTGCGCCGCGGCTTTTTTTGTGAACGTTACGGCGAGCACGTTGTCCAAATCCACGCCGCTCTCTATGGCGGCGACGAGTTTACGGATCATTACGAACGTCTTGCCGCTGCCCGCCGAGGCGGAGACTATGGTCCTGCCGCCGCTCTCTATGGCGGCGCGCTGTTCTTCGGTAAGATTGATCATTCGTCCCCCCTTTCCCTGCGCACTACGGCGGCGATTTCGCCGCATTTGACGCTGCGGAACGAGCGGCCGTCGCCGTCCACGCCCACGGCAAAGCCGCAACTGCCGCCCATCTTGCAGAACCTGCACGCTTCGGCCGCGGGCGACGGGGCGACGTTGCCCGACAGCATCTCCTTGACGCCTTTCCGCGCCACGAGCGAGGAATATTGCAAAAAGTCGTTGAAATCCTCTGTCGGCATAGCCGAATCTATCCGCTGTCCGCCGAGGTACGCCTCGATATACGCGCTCTTCTTTTTCGGCTCGAGCGTCGTGTCGGAGGCGGAAACCACCTCTTCACTGCCGTCCATAAAGCCCTGCAACCTGAACAATCCGTCGGCCTTGTCCCTGTACTCCACGGTCGCGGGGAAGTAATACGCGCCGACGGCGCGCCTGTCCTTTGCCGCCGACAGCAGATAGAGCGGAAGCTGGAGTTTAAGACCCATATAATATTTGACCGCGGAGGCGTCCACCTGCCCCGTCTTGTAATCTATTATCCTGACCATTTCGCCGCACGCGTCCACCCTGTCTATCCTGCCGTAAAGTTTCAGACCGTGATCGAGCGGTATTTCGCACCTGCACTCGGTGTCCTCCACGGCAAAGCCGGAATTGGCGAGCTGCTCGTACATTCCCGAAGAGACTGTCGCCGCTTCCTCGACGAGCTTTTCCGCATTATATTCGCCGCTTTTCGAGCCGGTAAGCGAACTGTACGCGGGAGTCTTTAACAGCTCGGCGGCTATTTCCTCCGCCCGCGCGCGCACCGCGGCTTGACCGTCGAGCACGCCCAGCTCCTTGCCAAGCTGCTGTAAGACGGTATGTATAAAATTGCCCGTGTCGACAGGGCGCATAGCGCCCTCTTCCCTCTCCTGAAGTTTCAGCCCCTGCTGCATAAAGTTGCGGTACGGGCAGGAGAAATAAGTCTCCAAAACGGTGGGCGAGACCGAATTATAGCTTACAAACAGCGCACGCCCGTCGGATACGGTGCGGGCCCGCGGGGGCGCGACGGCGCTTTGAGCCGCCTCTTCCAGCCCCCTCGCTTTCAGAACGCCGTAGACCGCGGAGACCGCTTCGGGGCGGTACGACGACGAAAGCCGTTTCAGCGCGGGTATCTTTTCACAGCAATAGTAAGGCAGGGCGCGCTCGCTTTTTTCTATCTTCTTCAGATTCAGCGCCTTTAACGCTCCGCCCGAGGGCGAGCGGAAAACTGCGGCGGCGTATGAAATAATCTCGCTCGGTCCGCACTCCTCGCCGCCGAGGCGCACGGGATAGCTGAGATAGAGCTGTTTCCTGAACGAACAGATATTCAGCGCGGTGGTCTCCCTGCGGCGCATATTGACCTGCCGTATTTTGGGGGAAATTTCAAGACTGACCTTCTCCAGCTCGGAGATCTCCCTGTCGGACAGAAGCGCAGTGTCCGAGCCCGCGTCGGGCACGCCGTCCGTAAGACGCGCGGCAAAGACCACGTCGGTGCCCGTATTGGCGGTGGCGGCGATGTCGCCGACGAACACCGCGTCGGATTTAGGGGGAATGAGGGAAATTTCAAGCGCGCCGAAGCCGCTTTTCAATATCTTTATTATCTCTTTAAGCGGCATAGGCGAACCGCCCGCAACGCTTTCCGCCTCGGCAAGCACGCTTAAAACCGCGTCGTATACCCTGCCGCAGAACTCCGACTCGGTCGGGTAACTGTCCTTGAATTTATCCGAAAGGTCCTTGAGTTTTTCCTCCGCGGAGAACAGTTCGAGCAATTTGCGCACGCCGCCGAGGACTTCGCCCGCGCCGCCCTTTGCCGGTATGCAAGCGAGCCCGTCAAGGAACGTCTTTCTTACCCTCTGCACCGCGTCGTAGTTGAAATTCATCGCTTTCAGTATCTGCGGGTCGGGTTCGCGCCTGACGCCGCCGCGGAACACGGCAAGCCGCAGCGCGTAGTTGCGGTATTCGTCCTTATCCGCACGCGTAACGGTAAAGAACGGGGAGGATATTACCCCGTCGGTATCCCTGAAAGCGCAGTTGCCCGCCGCGCAGTTGAGGTAATTTATAATAAAATCGCACACGGGATGCTCGGAAAGCGCGTGCCTTCTGTCGGCATAGTACGGAATGGCGTACTGCGAGAACACGCGGCAAAGGTCGCGCTCGGCGCCCTTGACGTCGGGCAGCATAACGGATATCTTCGCGTACCTTTCGTTGTAGTCGAGAACGTGTTTTTTAATGCTTGCCGCGATAAACTCAAGCTCTTCCTCCCCGTCCGCAGCCTCGAATACGTGCACGTCGGAAGTGGGAAGCCCCTCGCCGTAAAAGCTGTCGGGTTCGAAGAGACTGCGCCGCAATAGCTCCGCTTCGGCTTTTAGAGAGCTTTCAACCCTCTCGCACTCGGCTCCGCCGAAATCCTCCGCCGCGGCGAGGAAGGATAACGACGCCTCGTTGACGTAGACCTCCTCTTCTCCGCCGATAAACAGTCCGTACGTGCCCCGCGCAGTGCCGAAAGACGCGCGCACGCATTCGGACGACGCGCGGGTGAAGGACTGAAAGCCGAGAAAGACGACCTCGCTTGCCGCGATCTTTCCGCTTCCCGAGATGACTTCGGGAAGTTCGCAAAGATATGCGTTTCTATCCGTCTTGCCGCTCTTCTCCAAATATTCGTTGTATGCCGAATAGATGAGGGCGATATCGTGCAGTTTGCTTTCGAGCAGACCCCGGGCGGAGGCGTGCGCAACGTCCTCCGCCGAGATTTTGGAGGAATATAACAGCGCTATCGTGTCGTAGACCGCGGCGGCGGCAGAGGCCGCGGAAAATTTGCCGAAGAGTTTGAGCTTGTCTCTGTTTTCCTCGATAATCCTGCGGATCGCCATTGCGGAGCCCTGGCTCGACAGAACGTTTTGACCGCGCCCGCGCTCGGACGCGAGAAAGCGCGCAAACGTATACACGGAGACCGAGAACGTGCCGCCTACCGCCGCGCAGACAGTGCGTTCGGCGGCGAGGGTGAGCCTGTCTTCGCAGAAGACGACGGTCTGTTTGCCGTCCCTCTCGTTTGCGGTTACAATTTCTTTAAGTTTTTCAAGCGCCGCCGAAAGTACGGGGCAGATAATAGCCTTTATCATAGCGCCATTATACCACACGCCGTTTAATTTTTAAATAATTTGGGGCAGAAAAGTTTTTACAATTGAAAATTAATATGTTATAATGGTCTACGATCAAGTTAAAAAGATAAAAGGGAAACCATATGAAAAGATTAATCGGCATTGCCGCTACGGTTATCGCGGCGGGCTTTGCGGCGACGCTTGCAGGCTGTTCGGGATGCGCAGGCTGTTCCGGCAGCACGAAAAACACCGCTCTTACCAACTCCAACTGGTTCTCGGGCACGAACTATAAGGGCATACAGCCCTCGTTCATCGTAAGCGACGATCATCCCGAATACACGAAGGAAGTTATCGTGTACGACGTAGAAATCGTCGAAGGCTCGGGAACCAATACGAGCTACTCCGTGGATTATGAGGACGGTACGTACACGACCGAGTTCTACGCCGCGGAATACGACTGGAACGGCGAAAATATACCCGAAGAGTTCAAAGCGGACAAAACCGAAATTTTATACTGCTACAAGACCACGCTCGACATTAAGGTAAAATATACGCTGAAATCGGGCGAAGAGAGCGATTGGTTTGAAGACAGCGTCGTAACGGAAAGCCGGTTCCGCGCGGCGGCAAACAACCTTCAACCCGTCTACAGCCACCTTTACGTAAAAAGCACCACGCCCGCAAACTTACAGGCGGCGAGCCTTGATGACGCATATATCGCGGTCAATTCCGAATACGAAAACTTCTACAATTACTCCTGTACGCAGGTTCTGAGCTACACGACCGAGGACGGCGAAACTACGCAGACGGGCTACTCCCTTTCAAAGGTGAAGAATTCTGTATTCGACACCGCATATCTTTACACCGCGGTGCGCAGTCTTCAGCTTTCCGAAAGCTTGTCCCAGACGATCAGTCTGTTTTCCGCGGCGGCGGGCGGAGTTACCTCCTATACCGTTGCTGGCAATAGCACCGCTATGAGCAGTGAAGAGCTGACCGCAGTATCGGGCATACTCGATCCCGACGGGGACGCAGAGACCGTTTCAACAGTCGCGGTTGCAATAACCTACAACGGCGGCACATTACAGGGCACGACCCAAACCGTATGGTACGCCGCAGTCGAGAATGCGGACAACAACACGTCGCGCGCAACGATGCTGAAAGTTTCAGTGCCCCTCAGCTACAACCTCGGCACGCTGAACTTCAATATGAAAGAGATTGAAAGCACTTTTTGGAACGGCTAATTCAAGATTAAAAACATCAAAAATACTGCGCCGCGCGGCTTAGAAAAGCCGCGCGGCGCAGTTCAGTTATCGGTTTTAATTATTAAGTATATAGACTATCGGGTTTTCAGTTCACCACGTTTACGGGAGAGCCGTTTAAAAAGCTTTTCAGATTTTCGGCGGCGATATGTACCACGCGGGCGCGGGTCTCACGGGGAACCCAGGCAATATGCGGAGTTATTACGCAGTTCTTCGCGCCGATCAGCGGATTGTCGGCGCGCATCGGTTCTATGGCGACGCTGTCGAGACACGCCCCGTAGAGCCTGCCGCTGTTCAGCGCCGCGGCGAGCGCCGCCTCGTCCACAAGTCCGCCACGGGCGGTATTTATCAGCACAGCCCCGGGCTTCATCTGCGAAAGGGTAACCTCGTTCACCATCAGCGCCGTTTCCGTCGTGAGCGGACAGTGCAGAGACAGAATATCGCTGATACGGAATATTTCTTCCCTCGTTACTATCCTGTACGGACAGCCGTCGGGCGGCGTACGCGTGCAGACGACGACGTTCATACCGAACGCTTCCGCTATTTTTGCGGTTCTCTTTCCTATACTGCCGTAGCCGAACACGCCGAAAGTCTTGCCGAACAGCTCCCTCGTAGCCCAGGGAAAATAGCAGAAAGTTTTACTCCTTATCCAGTCGCCGCGGTCAACGGAGTCCACGTATTTGCCTATGGAGCCGTACAGATATGTGAGCAGCGCAAATACGTGCTGGCTGACCGAATTGGTGGAATAGTCGGGCACGTTGCACACGGGAATACCGCGACGGCGGCACGCCGCAGTATCTATGCAATTGTAACCCGTAGCAAAAACGCCTATGTATCTGAGTTTGGGGCAGACGGAGAGAAGGTCCTCGTCTATGTCCACCTTGTTTACGACGACCGCGTCGCACTGCGAAAAGAGCGCCGCCAGCTCACTGCGCGGGAGGCAGTTGAAGTATTCCACCTCGCCCAGCCGCTCGAATTCCGAAAAATCTATGTCGCCCGCGGTTACCGCGGCAACGTCCACCGCTATTTTCATAGCCCCTCCTTACTCAATCAGCGAGAAATTGAACTCGTCCTCGCCAATACTCGTCTCGCGCCTGAAAAGCGCGGTCGGGGCGCCCTCTTCCAGCACGAAAAAGTGCGCCACTCCGCCCTCCATCAGACGGAAGCAGAGCGCGTCCGCGAACACTTCGTCTATTATGATTCTGAAAAACGGCAGTCTGAACACCTCGTCAAGGCGGTATTCTCCCTTTTCCGCTTCCAAAATCTGTTCTCCGCCGTATTCGACGTCGTACGCCGCAGAATTTACCGTTATTTTGAGTTTCATACGCGTTTAACTTTAACAGAAATCACAATAAATTGCAACAAATTTTTAAAATAGGTCTTCACAAACGCAAATTTTAATGATATACTTAAAGTACAATCCAAAAATCGGGGGAAAAATATGAATAAACAGGACATTAAATTTATTACGATGGGTGAATTGCTGCTCAGGCTTTCGCCCCCCAACTACGAAAAAATCCGCACGACGGGCGAATTTAACGTATCGTACGGCGGCGCGGAAGCGAACGTTGCCGCATCGCTCTCCAACCTCGGAATAGACTCTTCTTACTTTACGGTCGTGCCCGACTCGTCTATCGGCAAAGCGGCGATAAGGTATTTGCGCTCGAACGACGTGCACTGTTCGCCCTGCATCTATTCGACTGAGGGCAGAATGGGCATCTACTTCCTTGAAGAGGGCTTCGGCGTGCGCTCGTCCAAAGTTACATACGACAGAAAGGACAGCGCGTTTGCTATTTACGACTTTTCAAAAGTGGATTTCAAGAAAAAGCTCGAGGGCTTTACCTGGCTGCATCTGAGCGGCATAACCTGCGCCCTTTCGCAGAACTGCCGCGACCTCATAATGTACGCCCTGCAGGCGGCCAAGGAGTTGGGCATTACTGTAAGCTTCGACTGCAACTTCCGCAGCGCGCTTTGGGGTTGGCAGGAAGCGAGGGACTGCATTACCGAATATCTGCCGTATATCAATATACTGTTCGGTATCGAGCCGTTCAATCTCAGGGACGACAAGGGCGTCGATTTAAAGGACGGACTGTCTATGAACCCCTCGTACAAGGAACAGGACAGGATATTCCACGAAATCGCAAAGCGCTATCCCAACATAAAGGCGATAGGCAGGCACATAAGATACGTACACTCGGGCAGCGAAAACTCGCTTAAAGCCTTTATGTGGTACGACGGGGAAACCTACGAGAGCCGTACTTTCCGCTTCAATATCCTCGACAGGGTCGGCGGCGGCGACGCGTTTGCAAGCGGTATGATATACGCGATTATGCGCGGTATGGAACCCGACGAGATCGTCAATTTTGCGGTTGCCTCCTCCGTCATTAAGCACACTATGCACGGCGACTTCAATATCACCGACGACGAAGAGTCGATAAAGAAGCTTATGAATCAGGAATATGAAATAAGGAGATAAAATATTATAAAAAAGGTTCGGCGCGGCGTCGCGCCGAACCTTTTTTGCGCCGCATTGCGCGTTTATATATAATTTTTCTCCCTTCCGTAAATTGCTTACATTTTTTGATAAATTATTTTCATTTTGCTATTGAATATCGAATTTCTTTGTGTTATAATTTTAAACGGTAAAAATCCAAATCGGGGGAAAAATAAATGAAAGACTGTAATTGCGGTTACTGCGTAGGCGGCGAACCGCTTGCAAAATTCGGCATCAAGATATGCGACCTGTCGGTGAGCCAGCTGATACTGTTCAAGGAACAGTCCAAGCGCGGCAGATGTATAGTCGCTTATAAGGACCACGTCAGCGAAATCGTCGACATTTCGGACGAGGAGAGAAACGCGTTCTTTGCGGACGTGAACCGCGCGGCAAAGGCGATTCACAAGGTATTCGCTCCCGACAAGCTCAATTACGGCGCTTACGGAGACACGGGTTGCCACCTTCATATGCACCTCTGTCCCAAGTACAAGGACGGCGACGAATGGGGCGGCATTTTCCAGATGAATCCCAACAAGGTCTACCTCACCGACGAAGAATACGCCGGGATGATAGAACAAATTAAAAACGCGCTGTAAGAAGTTTTTTGCCAATATTTTCGGACGCAAACCGAATTTTTGCGCCGTTTTACAGAGGGCGGGAAGCCCTTACGGCATAGAGGGCGGGAAGCCCTCTAATCACGGGGAAAATTTTTATCTCTTTTAAAAATTTTCCCGTGAAATAAAATAACTCACGGCGCAAGCAGGGTCTCCCCTGCGCCGCGCTACTCAATTTGCGAATACCTTCGCCTCAGCGAGGTGAACGGCTGCGTGTCCTGATAATCGGGAGCCGCAGCATACGCAGCCGGAGGGCGGGAAGCCCTCTAATCACGGGGAAAATTTTTATCTCTTTTAAAAATTTT
>CAYLQK010000023.1:15070-16761 GCA_964385865.1 uncultured Clostridia bacterium
CCCGTGAAATAAAATATAAGGAGAAAAATTTATGGCACATAATGTAATCGCCGAAGCAAAAAGATGTTTAAACTGTAAAAAACCGTTATGCAGGACGGGCTGTCCCATCAACACGCCCATTCCGGATATGATTTCGTCGTTTTTGAACGGCGACATCAAGAAAGCCGGCAAAATGGTCTTTGAAAACAATCCGCTTTCCGTGGTCTGTTCAATCGTCTGCAACCACGGCAACCAGTGTCAGGGACACTGCGTGCGCGGTATAAAGGGCGAACCCGTAGAGATAAGCACGATTGAAAACTTTGTATCTTCAAACTACCTCGACAGCCTCGAGCTTGAAAAGGCTGAACCCAACGGCATTAAAGTCGCCGTCGTGGGCTCGGGTCCCGCAGGCATAACGATTTCAATAAAAATGGCGCAGCTCGGCTACGACGTTACCGTTTTCGAGTCCAAGACGGAGATCGGCGGCGTACTGCGTTACGGCATTCCCGAGTTCAGACTGCCTAAGGCAATCGTGGACAGGTACGAAGTGCTTATGCGCAAGCTCGGCGTTAAAATCAAATTCAACGTAACGATAGGCAAGGCTTTCGGCGTGGAAGAACTGTTCCGCGACGGATTCAAGGCGATTTCGATAGGTACGGGCGTAACCTGGCCGATTGCCCTCAATATTAAGGGCGAAACGCTGGGCAACGTGCATTACGGCGTCCACTTCCTCGAACGCCCCGACGTATACCAGCTCGGCAAGAGTATGATAGTAATCGGCGCGGGCAACGTTGCAATGGACGTGGCGCGTACGGCTTTGCGGCGCGGTGTGAAGGACGTTAAAATTACCGTCAGAAGCGACAGATACACCGCAAGTACGGAAGAGAAAGAATACGCGGAAATCGAGGGAGCGCAGTTTATTTTCAACAAGTCGCCCGTAGAGATTACCGACGATGGCGTTCTGTTTGCAGACACCGTCTGCGACGAGAACCACAAGGTCATCTCCACTTCGGAAACGACCGAGCTTATGAAGGCGGATACCGTAATGATTTGCGTTTCGCAGAGACCTTCCAACCTCATTCTCACGCAGACCGAGGGGCTTGAAATCAACGAAAGGGGACTTGCGAAGATAAGCGAGAACGGCGAGACCACCCGCCCCGGACTTTTCGCCTCGGGCGACGTTGTAAAGGGCGCGAAGACCGTTGTCGAAGCGGTTGAAACCTCCAAACGCGTAGCAATGGCAATGCACAAATATCTGCAGAGTCTGCCCAAGGACTAAGAAAACGTATTTAAAAATTTCCGACTTTCATAGAAAAGCCGAAAAATACAACTCAAAAATTATAACCCTGCGCGGCTTTAATAAGCCGCGCAGGGGATTTTATATTATTCGAATACGATATCTAACGCAAAAGTCCCTATTATCAGTCGCTATCCGACGGTTTATATTCTCATCATATCGAACAGATTATCCTGGCGCCGTTCTCTATTTCGTCGGTTGAAAGGGCAGGTTCATTTCATAGACCGTCTGCCGATGGGGGGGTACTCATCGCATTGCCATTCTATACCCCCCCCCTGTGTCATTGTGTCATTCTGACGCTTGCGGAAGAATCCCATTGTTTAACGAGATCCTTCGCTATGCTTTGCGCCATATTATCTGAATGAGATCCTTCGCTTCACTCAGGATGACAAAGTTCGGCTTACCCCTTTTTAAG
>CAYLQK010000024.1:0-13176 GCA_964385865.1 uncultured Clostridia bacterium
CGGTCGCCCACAGGAACCTGAAACCTGCGCGTCTGCCAGTTCCGCCACATCCGCAAAAACAATAAAATTATAATTAAATAAATATCCTTTGTCAAGCATTACTTTACTTTTAACGCAATTTTTTGATCACAATTATATCATTTTTATGTTTACGTGATTTAATTTAACTATTTGTTTAAATAAGTAACAATTTATCGATTAACAAAAATATTTCTTTTCCTTCGTTGCCTTGCAATCTCTTGTTTGATATAATTTTATCGATTGAAGAATATTTCAAAATTTACGTACAATAAACTGTATAAAAAATTTTTTTCAAACAGGAGAAAACTATGGACTTCAAGTTAAACTACAACGTCTGCGACAGCGTCGAAAAGCTGGAACGGGAGTTTGCAAGAGTCAGAGAGGCGCAGAGGGTGTTTGCGACTTATTCGCAGGAACAGGTCGACAAAATTTTCCTTGCGTGCGCCATTGCGGCAAACAAGGCGAGAATACCCCTTGCCAAACTCGCCGTAGAGGAAACGGGAATGGGCGTAGTGGAAGATAAGGTTATAAAGAACCATTATGCGTCCGAATACATTTACAACAAATACAAGGCCGAAAAGACCTGCGGCGTAATCGAAGAAGACAAGGCGTACGGCTTAAAGAAAATCGCCGAACCTGTCGGCGTCGTCGGTGCGGTTATCCCCACGACGAATCCCACTTCGACGGCGATATTCAAGACGCTTATCTGCCTTAAAACGCGCAACGGCTGTATAATCAGCCCTCATCCGCGCGCAAAGAACAGCACTATCGCCGCCGCAAAGGTGGTTTATGAGGCGGCAGTCGAGGCTGGCGCGCCAGAAGGTATCATAAGCTGGGTGGACGTTCCCACGCTCGATATGACAAACCTGCTGATGAAAGAGGCGGATATAATTCTCGCAACGGGCGGCCCCGGAATGGTCCGCGCCGCATATTCCAGCGGCAAACCCGCAATCGGCGTCGGCGCGGGCAATACCCCCGCGATTATCGACGAAAGCGCGGATATCCTCCTTGCGGTCAGCTCGGTTATTCATTCAAAGACCTTTGATAACGGTATGATCTGCGCTTCCGAGCAGTCCGTCATCGTAGCCGATAAAATTTACGACGAAGTCAAGAAAGAATTCGCCGTTCGCGGCTGCTATTTCTTAAACGAAGAGGAAGCGGCAAAAGTCAGAAAGACTATTATAATCAACGGTTCGCTGAACGCGAAGATAGTCGGACAGTCGGCAAAGAGAATAGCCGATCTCGCAGGTATAGACGTTCCCGGGAGCGCCAAGATACTGATAGGCGAGGTGGAGTCGGTAGAACTCTCCGAGGAATTTGCGCACGAAAAGCTTTCGCCCGTACTCGCAATGTACCGTGCAAAGGACTTCGCGGACGCCCTGAACAAGGCGGAAAGACTGATCGCCGACGGCGGCTACGGACACACGTCCTCGATCTACGCCAACGTCATCACCGCGGCGGATAAGATAGCGGAGTTCTCCGCGAGAATGAAGACTTGCCGTATCCTCGTAAACACACCCTCCTCGCACGGCGGCATCGGCGATCTGTACAACTTCAAACTCGCTCCTTCGCTCACGCTGGGCTGCGGCTCCTGGGGCGGCAACTCGGTATCCGAGAACGTCGGCATTAAACATCTTTTAAATATCAAATCGGTTGCGGAAAGGAGAGAGAATATGTTGTGGTTCAGAGCGCCTCAGAAAGTTTATATTAAAAAGGGCTGCCTGCCCGTCGCTCTTGACGAGTTAAAGACCGTTATGGGCAAGAAAAAGGCATTCATCGTAACCGACTCTTTTCTCTATAAGAGCGGTTTCACCAAGTGCATAACTGATAAACTCGACGAAATGGGTATTTCGCACAGCACGTTCTTCGACGTCGAGCCCGACCCCACGCTTGCGTGCGCGTTAGAGGGAACCAAGCAGATGCGCGCGTTCGAGCCCGACACAATCATCGCGCTCGGCGGCGGCAGCGCTATGGACGCGGCGAAGATAATGTGGGTAATGTACGAACACCCCGAAGCCGACTTTATGGATATGGCGATGCGTTTCGTCGATATCAGAAAGAGGATCTACACCTTCCCCAAGATGGGCGAAAAGGCATACTTTATCGCAATCCCCACCTCGGCGGGTACGGGTTCGGAAGTAACCCCCTTCGCGGTCATCACCGACGAAAAGACGGGCGTCAAATACCCCCTTGCCGACTACGAGCTTATGCCCAATATGGCGATAGTGGATACCGACCTCCATATGTCCGCCCCCAAGGGACTTACGGCGGCTTCGGGCATCGACGCGGTAACCCACGCGCTGGAGGCGTACGCTTCGGTAATGGCAACCGATTACACCGACGGGCTTGCGATACAGGCGCTGAAAGTTATTTTCAAATATCTTCCCGCGGCTTACGAAAACGGACAGACCGACGTCGTTGCGAGGGAGAAGATGGCTAACGCCGCAACTATGGCGGGTATGGCGTTCGCCAACGCGTTCCTCGGCGTCTGCCACAGTATGGCGCACAAGCTCGGCGCGTTCCATCACCTGCCCCACGGCATAGCGAACGCGCTTATGATAGACGAAGTCATCGCGTTTAACTCTGCCGAGGCGCCTGCAAAGATGGGCACGTTCAGCCAGTACGACCACCCCAAGACAAAGCGCCGTTACGCCGAAGTAGCCGAAAGCCTCGGCATCGGCGGCAAGAACGACGACGAGAAGGTGAAAAATCTCGTCAAGGCGATAGACGAACTAAAGCAAAAGATCGGCATAAAGAAGACTATAAAGGATTACGGCGTAGACGAAAAGGATTTTCTCGACCGTCTCGACGATATGACCGAGCAGGCGTTCGACGACCAGTGCACGGGCGCAAACCCCAGATATCCTCTGATGAGCGAAATCAAGCAGATGTATCTCAAGGCATACTACGGGAAATAATAAGGAGAAAAATATATGAATTCGGAGAACTTAATCTTTTCAAGACCCGATAAAAAGATTTACAGGGACGGCGACAAGCTGATAAAGCTTTTCGACGCGAACTATTCCAAAGCCGACATTTTGAACGAGGCTCTCAACCACGCAAGGGTGGAGGAAACCGACCTCAACGTACCCAAGATCAGGTCGATCGAGGTAGTGGACGGTAAATGGGCGATCATTCTCGACTATATCGAGGGCGAAACGCTTCAGACCATTATGGACAAAAATCCCGATAAGGAAGACGAGTATCTCAACCTCTTTGTAGACTTGCAGAGAACGGTGCTTTCAAAGCACGTTCCTATGCTCAACAAGCTCAAAGACAAGATGAACGCTAAGATATCCGCGCTGAGGCTCAACGTGGACGCAACCACGCGCTACGAGCTCCATACGAGGCTGGATTCAATGCCCAAGCACACCAACCTTTGCCACGGCGACTTCAACCCCACTAATATAATCATCACGCAGGACGGCACGCCGTTCGTTATCGACTGGTCGCACGCAACACAGGGCAATTCCTCCGCCGACGTCGCGATAAGCTATCTCTTGTTCTATCTTGCAGGAAAGGAAGAGCTTGCGGATAAGTATTTAAAGCTCTACTGCAAGAAGAGCGATACCGCAATACAGTACGTTCAGCGCTGGATACCCATCGTCGCGGCGTCCCGTCTCACCAAGGCAAAACCCGGCGAAGAAGAGTTTCTCCACAGATGGATAGACGTTGTCGATTACGAATAAATAAATTAATCAATAAAAATTTATCAAAGAGATTAAGACTTGCCAAAAAAGCAAGTCTTATTTCTTGATTTTTTTGTAAAATTATATATAATATTTTTTATGACGGAAGATAAATTGTGCTTCGTCGCGGTTGAGTTTGTCGACGACCCCAACGTGGTAGGTTATAACTATTGGTATCTTTGTCCCTTCACGGGCGTTGCGGAATCCGACCGCGTGACCGCGCCCCTGGGCAGACACAACAATTTACAGGAAGGCGTTGTGCGCCGCGTACTGTTCGCCGACGAATATACCGCGCCGTATCCTATATATCTCATAAAATCCGTCGTGAAAGTATTAAAATAAATGGAGCGCAGACCTTAAATTTTGCGTAAAAATAAATCAGAGGAGAGCAAATGTACAAGATAGTAAAAAAGCGCGGGCTCAATCCTACCGTCGTAATGATGGATATCTACGCGCCTCTCGTAGCCAGAAAGGCACAGGCGGGTCAGTTCATCATTCTGCGCGTCGACGAAAACGGTGAAAGAATACCTCTCACCGTCGCAGGGTATGACCGCAAAGAGGGAACGGTAAAAATCATTTTTCAGATCGTGGGCGGCTCGACTATGCGTCTGAACACGAAAAAAGAGGGCGAATACATACAGGACTTCGTAGGACCTCTCGGCTGTGCGACGCGCACGGAGGGGCTCAAAAAAGTCTGTATCGTGGGCGGCGGCGTAGGCTGCGCTATCGCATTGCCCGTGGCGCAGAAACTGCACGAACAGGGCTGCGAAGTCCATTCCATAATCGGTTTCAGAAACAAAGACCTTCTCATTCTCGAAGACGAGTTCAGGGCTTGTTCCGATAAACTTACGATTATGACCGACGACGGCAGTTACGGAAGGCAGGGCGTCGTCACGGCTCCCTTGAAAGAGGCTATCGAAAGCGGCGAAAGTTACGACGAAGTCATAACGATAGGACCGCTCATTATGATGAAATTCGTGGTTGCGACCACTAAACCTTTCGGCGTACCCACAACCGTCTCTATGAACCCCATAATGATAGACGGAACGGGAATGTGCGGCGGATGCCGTCTCACCGTCGGAGGCAAAACCAAGTTCGCCTGCGTGGACGGACCCGATTTCAACGGCTTCGAAGTCGACTTTGACGAAGCTATGGCGCGCGCAAATATGTACGGCGAGTTCGAAAAAAAGGAAAGGGATGAACTTTGCAACCTTTTCAATAAGGAGGTTAAATAATGGCTCTCGATCCCAAGAAACACGCAATGCCCGTGCAGGAACCGTCTGTCCGCGCGCGCAACTTTCAGGAGGTTGCGACGGGTTATACCGACGAGATTGCCGTGGCGGAAGCTAAAAGATGTTTAAACTGTAAAAACCGTCCCTGCGTGGAGGGCTGTCCCGTCAATATCTCAATACCCGATTTCATTACGAAAATTAAGGTCAACGACTTCGAAGGCGCATATCAGGTCATCGCCCAAAGCTCAAGTCTTCCCGCGGTCTGCGGCAGAGTCTGCCCCCAGGAAACCCAGTGCGAAAGCAAGTGCACCCTCGGCGTCAAGTTCGAGCCTGTCGGTATCGGCAGACTTGAGAGATTCGTCGCCGACTATCACAATAAAAATTTCAAGGGCGAGCCCGACGTTCCCGCGTTCAACGGACATAAGGTTGCCGTCATAGGTTCGGGTCCCTCGGGTCTCACCTGTGCGGGCGACCTCGCCAAAAAGGGCTATAAGGTAACCGTATTCGAGGCGCTTCACCTCGCGGGCGGCGTGCTGGTATACGGCATTCCCGAATTCAGACTGCCCAAGGAAATAGTCAGCAAGGAAGTAGAAACTCTCAAAAAGTACGGCGTAGACGTGGAAACCAACGTCGTAATAGGTAAGACCATTACCATAGACGAACTGTTCGAAGACGGCTACGAGGCGGTGTTCGTCGGCTCGGGCGCAGGTCTGCCGAGATTTATGGGTATCCCGGGCGAAAGCTATAAGGGCGTTTATTCCGCAAACGAGTTCCTCACCCGCGCAAATCTTATGAAGGCGTACAACAGCGATTCCGAGACGCCCATTATGCACGCGAAAAACGTCGCTGTAGTCGGCGGCGGAAACGTCGCTATGGACGCGGCGAGAACGGCTTTGAGGCTCGGCGCCGACAACGTTTACATAGTTTACCGCCGCTCTATGGAAGAGCTGCCGGCCAGAAAGGAAGAGGTTGAGCACGCAGAGGAAGAGGGTATCAAGTTCGAAATTCTCCGCAATCCCGTGAAAATACTCGGCTATACCAATCCCGACGACAGGCGCGACCCCAAAAACGGTTTCGTAACCGGTATCACGGTAAGGAAGTGCGAGCTGGGCGAACCCGACGAGAAGGGACGCCGCCGCCCCGTGGAGATCGAGGGCAGCGAGTACGTCATTCCCGTCGACTGCGTAATTATGGCTATAGGTACAAGCCCCAACCCGCTCATCAAAAACACCACGGCGGGACTCAACGTCAACAGCCACGGCGGCATAATAGTGGAAGAGAGCACGGGCAAGACCTCGAAGGAAGGCGTATACGCCGGCGGCGACGCCGTAACGGGCGCGGCTACGGTTATCCTCGCAATGGGCGCGGGCAAGACCGCGGCAAAGGCGATAGACGAATATCTTTCCGCTAAATAATAGGGATAGTAAAAAAATCGGCAAAGCGTTTGCTTTGCCGATTTATATTTTATTTAGCGCCGTTATCTTCTTCCAATGATTTTTTATATGCCGCAATGGCTTTTGAAAGCTGGTCGGGGCAGGAAGTGTTGCCCTTGCATCTCACTCCTGCAAGCTGTGCCGCAACTTCGTCGATGTCTCTGCCTTCGACAAGCCGTCCTATGCCCTGAAGGTTTCCGCTGCAGCCTCCGATGAATTTCACCCCGTGTAACTTGTTGTTTTCGTCCACTTCAAACATTATCACCCGCGAACAAGTCCCTGACGTATTGTAAGTAAACATAATTCTCCTCCTAATCGCATAGATTTTCGTATATGACCGAATAGACATCGGCGGCTTTTTCTTCCCATTTTTTATATATGGTCTTGGCCGTCTTTTTGTCCGGCACGACGAATTTGAGTTCCAGTATAGGTTGAACGGGCGAAAGTATCTTCAGCGAAACGGTAAACGTACCGTCCATATTCTGGAAATAGTCCGCATGACATTCCTGGCGGTTTCTGTATCTCGCGCTGTTTTTCTTGACGAACTGCGATATCTCTTCCCTAACGCTCTTCGGTATGTTTATGTAAAAGTTGGCAAGCGACTCTCTTCCGTCGGGCGTAATGGTGTACAGCGTGTCCTCGTTTTCATTTACAATGCATATAAAACCGTCGTCTATGAGTTTATGGAGAACGTTTACGCAGTCCATATAACCCATCCAGTTATTTGAGGAAGAACACATATCGACTATCGTCCTTTCGGATAACGCGCTTTCCATCTTATCGAAGACGAAAAGTATTATTAACTTGTTAATCGAGGTTTCGCCGGTGTTCAACATATCTAAATTAAAAAAAGTAAAAGTTTAAACTATTATACATAATAATTCACTTAAAATCAAGAAATTAATGAAAAATAATTTAATTTTCATTTTATCTGTGATATAATAAAAGAGAAAATGCTTTTAAGGGTGGAATATGTCGGAAACGAAAGAACAGGTCCTTGCCTTTCTCGGCAAGTGCGAAGAGCTGAAAAAATGTAAATTCATAATGGCGACGACGAAGATAAAAGATCTCCTCAAGAGCATCGTCAACAGCCCCGATCTTTACAGGCTGTTCGACGAGGTTACTAAAGATTTCAATTATCCCGAGGCGAAAGCGGAATGCTTTATTACCGTCAACGACGGCGGCGTGAGAAAGAACTGCGTCGTTCTCCCGCAGAAGACGGCGGACAGGCTTGCCCTGATTTTCTGTCTGTTCGTGGATTTTGACAGGGATACCGTCAATTTCAACGACTTTTTGCGCAAATATTTCCACGAAGACGGCAGTTATTATGCAAGCTACCGTGCGTTCTGCTCGACTTTTATAGACTGTCTGGAGGAAATAATAAGGCAGGCGTTCAGCCGCGAGCTCGGCGAACCCGACGCAGTGCCCGATACTCAGACCCCGGCAAATTCACTGCGCGCGAATCTTATCTCGGAAATCTCTCTCGCGATTGCGGACGAAACACGCTACGTCGCCGAAAGCCGCATACCCGAGGAGGAGAAAGAGGGCGGTTCCAAGATGCTCGAACAGCTGATGATCGCGGTAAAGATAGGCGACGAAAACCTTATCGACGCGCTCATATGCGGCTACAATTATTACGCGCTGTTCCACAGGTGCGTCAGCGAGGGCTTCGGCGTCCTCATTCAACTTATCGCGGAGTACGAAAAAACGCTATGAAACTTGAAGAACGGACGATTTGTTCAGACAGAAAATACGACGGAAGGATTTTGAAGCTCGACGTGGACGAGGTGCTGCTCCCCGACGGCAGACGTTCCGTGCGTGAATGCGTACGGCACGGCGGCGGCGCGGCGGTACTGCTTGTCCGCGACGGAGAGGTCTTGCTCGTCAGACAGTTCAGGTACGTTTACGGAAAGGAAACGTATGAGATTCCCGCGGGCAAACTGGATGCGGGCGAGGACGCGGCGGAAGCGGCGGCAAGGGAGCTTGAGGAGGAAACGGGCTACCGCGCGACGGTAGAGCGTGCGTTTAAACTTTATCCGTCGCCGGGCTATACGGACGAGATTATTCACGTCTATTTTGCAAAACGTTTCAGCTTTGTCGGGCAAAAGCTCGACGAGGGCGAATTTTTAAACTGCGAATTCATTGCGCTTGATAAGGTAGTAAAAATGATAGAAAGCGGCGAAATCTGCGACGCAAAGACGGTTGCGGCGGTGTACCGCTACCTTGCGTTATCGTCCGAATAAACAGTCTAAGCCGCGCGAAAGCGCGGCTTTTAATAAAGCAAAGGGGGTGCCATAACGGCACCCCCCGACGTATTTGCAAGCCGGTTTTCGGCGCAAACTCAGTTGCAACCGCAACCGCAGCCGCAATTGCCTCCGCCGTTGCCGCACAAAAGATTGGCAAGCGATCCGTTTTTCCACATACTGTAAACGAGAGCGATAAGTATGGGCGTGCAGCTTCCTGAAAGTACGCCTTCGATACCGTTATTAGAGCAGCTGGCAGTAACAAGTAAAAGGATAAGTATCCAGAGGCAGCTGTTAGTGCCGCAACCTGAAAAAATGTTCATAGATTTCCTCCTGTGAATCGTGCTGCAGGGCGGTATGTAAATTTATTTTTGTGCCCGTGCAGTTTCCGTATATTAAATTGTATTAAATTTTCCTTAAAAATGTTACAGTGCGATTATTTGCTTGCAAAATTCCCTTCGGAATGATATAATTATTCATATTTTAAGCATAGTCTATTTAAAAAGGTACTTTCGGCAGGTATTGTTTAACCTGACCGTTCGGGCGGCGCCCGGAAGTATAATATTTTTATTTTGCGGATACCCTGACAGGGATCCGACGGAGGTTTTTATGAAAAATGACAAAGCGCATTTAGTTGCGTTTGTCGGCGTAATGTTTGCGCTCATCTTTGTACTGTTTCTTCTTGAAGGAACATTGCTCGCCGGTGTAGGTATGACTGCCTGTATATTGTCGCTGCCTGTATCGATTGCACTCAGTATCTATGACGATTGGAAGAAAAGTTTCATCGGCGGCACTCTTCTTGGCGTAAGCAGTTGCATCTTTTGCTTGATTTATGCGTCTGCATTTGTTTTTTATGCTAATCCGCTAATCAGTATTTTGCCGAGGCTTTTTATCGGCGTAACTGCTTACTGGACTTATTTTGGAATTTCAAAATTATTTAGGAAAGTAAAGAATAGGTATGTACGGGAAATGTTGCCTGCGGCAATATCCGGCGTAATAGGTTCTATTACGAACACCATTTTATATCTTTTGGCTATCAGTATTTGGACTAGCGGCGATGCGCTTTCTTCTATTTTAGCTGTTGCGACTACAATTTATTTCCCTATCGAACTTGCGGCTTGTTTTATCCTTGTTCCTATTTATGTAGCGGTGTTGAAGAAAATAAGCCATAAATTAATTGAGAAAAAGCCTGCGGTTGAAGAAAATCAAACTGCAAATATTAACGAAACGGTTTAAGGACGACTATGATAATTTGTATGGACGTGGGCAACACGAATATCAAGTACGCTATCTTTGATGAAGACAAGCTTATTTTAAGCTTCCGCGTTGCCACAGAACATAAAAGGACGTCGGACGAATACGGCGGACAGATTATAAGCATTCTCAACAACAACAATATTTCGGCTGACGATATAAAGGGCGGAATAATTTCTTCCGTCGTGCCCCAGCTTGACTACACCCTTGAAAGAATGTGTCATACGTATCTTAAAATCAGTCCGCTGATGTTGGCCCCCGGGTTAAAGACGGGTATGAACCTTAAAGTGGACAATGCCAAGGAAGTCGGCGCGGACAGGGTCGTGAACAACGTTGCCGCCGTCAAAAAATACGGCGCGCCGCTCATCATCGTCGATTTCGGCACGGCAACCACCTTCAACGTCATTGACGCAAAGGGAGAGTTCATCGGCGGCGTGATAGCCCCCGGGATAAAGGGCTCGCTCGACAGCCTCGTGGGCGGAACGGCAAAGCTTCCGAGAGTGGAAATAGAGCGTCCCGCGTCGGTCATCGGTAAAAATACCGTAACCAATATGCAGTCGGGCATCGTCTTCGGCTTCGCCGGACTCGTCGAATATATCGTCAAGAGAATCAAGCGGGAACTCAAATGCGATAACGTAAAAACCGTCGCGACAGGCGGCTTTGCGGAGGTTATCGCAAAGGAAATTTCCTGTATAGATAGCGTTGACAAACTTCTGACCCTCGAAGGTCTGAAATACTTATACGATTTAAACAGCACGGAGGCATAGAATGAAAAAAGTCGGCGTCGCAATACTCGGCTTGGGCGTGGTCGGCGGAGGAACGTACAATATCCTTACCGAACACAGAGAATTTTATAAAAAGATACACGGCGTGGACGTTACCGTCGAAGGCGTACTCGAAATCCGTAAAGAGCGCGCGCTTGCGCTCGGTATCGAGGAAAGCAAGATAGCTTCCAACATCGCGGAAATTTGTTCCAATCCCGAAGTGGATATAGTCGTGGAGGTAATGGGCGGCGTAGAACCGGCGAAAACTTTCGTCCTTGCCGCGCTGAACGCAGGCAAATCCGTCGTAACGTCCAATAAGGAGTTGTTTTGCAAGTACAGTTACGAGCTTGAAAAGGCGGCAAAGAAAAACAACTGCGGACTCTTCTACGAGGCGAGCTGCGTCGGCGGCGTTCCCATAATAAGAACCTTGCTCGACAACCTTCAGGGCAATAAAATTCTGTCGATGATGGGAATAATAAACGGTACGACCAACTATATTCTCACAAAGATGACTGACTGCGGCGCGTCTTACGACGAAGTCCTGCTCGAAGCGCAGAGACTCGGTTATGCCGAAGCCGATCCCACCGCGGACGTGGAGGGGTACGACGCGGCGTACAAGCTTTCCATTCTATCAAGCCTTGCATTCCATACAAAGATACCTTATACTAAGGTGTACAGGGAGGGCATAAAGGGCATTGCCGCGCAGGATATCCAATACGGTAAACAGCTCGGATACGTTCTTAAACTGCTCGCTATAGGTAAAAATACCGATAACGGCATAGAGGTGAGGGTTCACCCCACGTTTATCAAAAACACTCATCCGCTTGCGGGCGTGAGCGACAGCTATAACGCGGTCTTCATCACGGGCGACAGCGTGGAGGACGTAATGCTTTACGGCAGGGGCGCTGGCGCCAAGCCCACGGGCAGCGCTATCGTCGGCGATATCATATATTGTGCGACCCACAACAATTTCAACTATTCAACGTTCAAAAATACAGAAAACGCCTCCGCCGATACAAAGTTCATAACAAATTTCCAAAGCGCGTACTATATCAGATTCGACGCGGAGGACAAGGCGGGAGTGCTTGCAAAGGTAACTTCCATTATCAGCAAGCACAACATCAGCGTGGCGCAGGTTATACAGGAGACGGACAAGAGCGACGGCGCAGTGCCGCTTATACTGATTACCCACAAAACCTACGAAAAGAACGTAAGTAAAGCGGTGAAAGAGATAAACGAACTCAACGGCTATGCTACGGCGGCGTCCGTAATAAGGGTAGTTTCCTGAAATCGAACGGCAGGGCGTCAGCCCTGCTAAATTTTTTATGAATTGTACTATTGTAACCAACGCATACATTAAAAATAAATCCCAGATAATGCAGGCTGAACGCATCGCCGAAGAGCTGCGTATTCTCGGCTCGGATTGCAAGATAGTAAAAAACTCAGGTCTTGCAAAGATCGCGGGGGGCAAAACGGTTGCCGAAAACTGCGACTGCGTCGTCTTTCTCGACAAGGACAGGGCGGCGGCAAGGCTGCTTGAAAAGTGCGGTCTGAAACTGTTCAATAGTGCGGAAGCAATGGAAGTGTGCGACGATAAACTGCTCACGCACATAGCGCTCGCCAATCACGGCATACCGATGCCCGATACGAATTACGCTCCGCTGTGCTATTACGCCGACGCCGAGATTCCCGAAAGTTTTATCGGCGGCATAGCCGAAACGCTCGGCTTTCCGCTGATTGCGAAAAACTGTTACGGTTCGCTCGGCTCGGGGGTTTTTCTCATAAAGGGGATAGAACAACTGCGCGCTTTTGAGGAAAAAAACAAGCTTTGCGCTCACTTTTATCAGAAGTTTATCGGCAGCGGCGGCGAGGATATAAGGGTGATAGTGATAGGCGGAAAATACGTCTGTTCTATGCTGAGGAGAAACGGAAAGGATTTCCGTTCCAACGTGGAACTCGGCGGAAAGGGCGAAAAATACGATGCCGACCACGGGTTGATAACGCTATGCGAAAGGGTTGCCAAAATATTGAAGCTCGACTATTGCGGAATCGATATCCTTACCGATGAAAGCGGTAAACGGTACGTGTGCGAGGTCAATTCCAACGCATTTTTCGCGGAAGCGGAGCGCGTCTGCGGCGTCAACGTCGCAAAAAAATTTGCCGAATTGATTATAGCGCGCAAAAACGCTTGATTTTTTTAATTAAATTTAATATTATAATACTGCTCGGCTGAAACACGTCGAGCGGCTTATGCAGAGATGGCTGAGCGGTTTAAGGCGCACGATTGGAAATCGTGTGAGGTCAAAAGCCTCCGGAGGTTCAAATCCTCTTCTCTGCGCCATACCCCGCCGAGTGACTTTTGTCATTCGGCGGGGTATTTCTTAGCAGAGAATAGAGGATTTGAGGGGAGGCTTGGTCGGCGGGAACAACCGCCGACTTGACAGCCCTCGGATTGGGCTGTCAACCGTGCGCCCTGCTCAAAGGGCAAATCCTCTTCTCTGCGCCATACCCCGCCGAGTGACTTTTGTCATTCGGCGGGG
>CAYLQK010000024.1:13276-16411 GCA_964385865.1 uncultured Clostridia bacterium
TATTTCTTAGCAGAGAATAGAGGATTTGAGGGGAGGCTTGGTCCCTCGGATTGGGCTGTCAACCATCGCGGCGGCAGTAAAGAAATCTGCCGCCTTGGTCGCCGCAAACGCTATATTATGCGTTTGCTTATCTCAGACGACAAAACAGAGGGTATCCTCTGTTTTGGGCAATTCGTCTTCGTCGCCCTGCTCAAAGGGCAAATCCTCTTCTCTGCGCCAGCGTCGAAACACGACGAAGTTTGCAATATCCGACAGGTTACTGTCGGATATTTGCTTTTACGTCGGTTTCTCCTTTTTTCAAAAAATACTGCGTCTTTTTTGGAAGCCCTTTTGCGCCGAAAGGGGGTAAATCGCGAAGGGAATGCGCTCGATAGAAAAAATCCGCCGCGCGGACAAGCGCGGCGGATTTTTTTACTACTTTAAAAAGCTTGACAAGGCGGGCGGCGTATGATAAAATAACAAGTGTTATCAATAAACTATGTTATTTAAGGAGAGCCAGATGCCTGCAAGAAAGCAGATAACCGCCGAGGCTATACTTGACGCGGCGTTCGAGATGGTGAGAAACGAGGGAATGGAGGCGCTGAATATGCGTTCGCTTGCGGAAAAATGCAAGTGTTCAACCCAGCCTATATATCTCTCGTTCAGCGGCGCCGAGCATTTAAAGAAAGAAGTATCAAAAAGAATTACCGACTACTTCGATAACTTTATCCGTGCCGAAATACAGAAGGGCGAATTTCCCGAATATAAAAGCATAGGTATAGGTTATATCAGGTTTGCCAAAGAGGAGAAAAGGCTTTTCAAGTATCTCTTTATGCGCGAACGCCGTGGGGACGGCGACTGGGAATCTAAAAGATTTGACGACGACGTGTATACGATAATGAAAAATTACGGGCTGTATCAGGACGACGCGCGCAAGCTTCACACCGAAATGTGGATATTCGTCCACGGAATAGCCGTTATGTACGCCACCGGTTATCTCGATTGGGATACGCAAACGGTAAGCGAAATGGTTACCGACGTATATAAGGGGCTTACCGCAAAATACGGTATGGGAGATAATAAATGATAATCGAAATCGAAAACCTTGAAAAATCGTTTAAAAACCTTAAAGCGGTGGACGGCTTGACTTTCAGCGTCAACGAGGGCGATCTCTTCGCCTTTCTCGGCGTTAACGGCGCGGGCAAGTCGACTACGATAAATATTATAAGCGGCATTTTAAAGAAAGACGGCGGCAGCGTGAAGGTGTGCGGCTACAATATCGAAACCGACGCGGACAAGATAAAGGGTAATATAGGCATAGTTTTTCAGAATTCCGTGCTGGATAAAAAGCTGACGGTTTACGAAAATCTCAGATATCGCGCCAATCTCTACGGCATATTCGGCGGGCAATTCAAATCCCGCCTCGAAGAAATATGCAATCTTCTTGATTTAAAAGACGTATTAAAGCGTCCCGTTTGTAAACTGTCGGGCGGACAAAAGCGCCGCATAGATATAGCGAGGGCGTTGCTGCACGGGCCTAAACTTTTAATTCTGGACGAACCGACTACGGGTCTCGATCCAAAGACGAGGATTACCGTGTGGAAAGTAATAGATAAACTGAGAAGAGAAAGGGGGCTGACGGTTTTTCTCACAACGCACTATATGGAGGAAGCTGCAGAGGCCGACTACGTCGTAGTTTTAGACGGCGGCAGGATTGCCGCGGAGGGCACGCCGCACGCTCTGAAAAACAGGTATGCCTGCGATTATATTAAATTCTATAACAACCGCGATAAAGCGGAAAAGTATTTTCAGTCCCTCGGCTATAAAGTAAGGAACGAACGCGATTTCACTGAAGTCGAGTTGAACTCTACTTCGGAAGTTCCGAAATTTTTCAATGAAAGGCGCGAGCTGTTCGACGACTTCGAGGTTTTAAAAGGCAATATGGACAACGTGTTTTTAAAGGTTACGGGCAAGGATTTACAGGAGGCGTAGTATGACGGAATGCAAAAAATTAATTTCGCTGGTTGCGCGCAACACAAAGTGCTATTTCAAAAACAAATTCACGTTCTTCATCTCGCTCATAACCCCCTGTATATTGCTCGTTCTGTTCGTAACGTTTTTGAGAAACGTATATATAGAAAGCTTTAAATCGGCTGTTCCCGAGAATATTCCGATTGACGGCAGATTAATCGAAGGCGTTGCCGGCGCGTGGCTTATGTCTTCGATACTCAGCGTAAGCTCGGTTACCGTTGCATTCTGTTCCAACATCATAATGGTGGAGGACAAAATGGACGGAAACAGAAACGATTTCAGTATTTCCCCCGTCAAAGGTACGACAATCAGTATTTCCTACTTCGTTTCAAACTTTTTCGTAACATTCATCGTTATGATGGGCGTAATGCTTATAGGTCATATTTACCTTGCCGCAGTCGGCTGGTATATCCCCGTTGGCGACGCGTTTATGATAATAGTGGACTGTATCTGCTGTATTCTCTTCGGAACGCTGCTTGCGGGCGTGGTGGAAAGTTTTATCTCCACTCAGGGCGGGCTTTCCGCCGTTTCAACCCTGGTGTCGTCTATGTACGGCTTTATCTGCGGCGCATATATGCCCCTCTCGCAGTTTTCGGAAGGCTTGAGAAACGTTCTCTGTCTGCTTCCGGGAACTTACGGCGTGGGAATAATAAGAAACCACTATATGGGCGGATATATCTCGGCGTTATCGAAAGCGGGAGTGCCGGCAGAACATTTATCGGGAATAAGGGACGGTTTCGACGCAAATCTCTATCTGTTCGGAACTCAGATACCCCTCGGCGCAATGTACGCGATACTGCTCTGCGCCTGCGCCGTTCTGTTCGCGGTATACGTTGCAATCGTAATGCTCAAAAACAAAAGGAAGTGAAATTTTAAAGCGGAAGCGCCGCGCGCATTTATTGATGCGCGCGGCGCTTTTTTGTGTAAACTGAACCCCCGCGATAGTCTGCCTGCGCGAGCTTTGCGACGCTTTGCGCACGTTATTGTCATCCTGCGCGGAGTGCGCAGTCATACCACATTCGTCATTGAGAGGCAATTTATTGCCGCGGCAATCCGGTAATCCCATTGTCATTGCGGGCATAGCGAAGCAATCCAGACGTTACCGTTGTTTATGGACGTGTTTTC
>CAYLQK010000025.1:0-3276 GCA_964385865.1 uncultured Clostridia bacterium
GATAACGCCTGGATTGCCGCGGCAACAAGTTGCCTCGCAATGACGAAAGCGGTATGACCGCGCACTTGCGCGACGACGGTAATAATAAGGGCTGATTGCCCGAAAAATGAAATTCCCCGTGCTATGCACGGGGATTATTATTTATGCTTTTCCGTTCTTTGCAAACGCCTTTGTTGCGTTAAGCTCTGCGATACGCCCGGTAAACCCGACGTTATCGTTACGCCTCTTCAGATCTTCGGTAAAGCGTTGCGTAATAAAAGTGTAAATGCAGTAAATAGGAACCGCTCCGAGATTGGTTTCCAACAGCGAGTTTACGATTATCGTCTGCAGCTTCTGTTCCCAACCGAAGCCGTCGCTGCGTATTCCGCCCACAAGGAGCGCAAACTCCCAGCAGAACTGAACGGCTATTCCTATAATCATTAGCCGTAAGAGCGGCAGTCTCTTCTCCTTTTCGTCTTGCAGAAGATTGTAAATAACCGCTCCGCCGTAGCCCGCGAACAATATCAACGCCATATACCCGTGGTAACTGCCCGTTTCGCGCCAGATAGTTACGGTCGGCAGACCGCCGCCGAACGACTGCGCGATCATGGGCGCCGCAATCCACCACACTAAAATAAATAAGGTGTACTCCACCGCATGTTTATCCTTTGACATCCAGGTCCACATCAATACGAAATTGGTAATCCCGTAGCTCATCGACATCCATAAAAGCACCCAAAACATATCGCCGCCCTCTATATGGCGCGAGTGCGTTGCAAGGTGGAAAATTCCGTAATCGACTATCATATACAAAATTCCGCCGAACAGACCGAAAAGAACGGTTAAATACCGCTTTTTGAATACCAATATTGCCAACAGCGCGGCAAGGAATATTAAGTCAAGGTATATGTACAGGTACGAAAACACCCTCTTCGCAATAACCTCGGTTGCAAGCAAATTCATAAAATTATATTCCTCCTTGCATATAATTTTATATATTATGTCGCATTTTGTCAACTTTAGCTTTATATAAAATTAAGAACTTAAAGACGGGCGCTTTGCGGATAGTAATTAACGGTTATTAACTTTCGCTACGCTTTCGATAGCAGCTGTAATATGTGGATTTAAGATAGGTTGCATTTGCCGAAGGCGTTAAAATCGGGCTTTTCTGGCGCACCGAAAGAGTATAATCCGAACTTTAATCTTGTTTTAGACAGCAATTTATTGATTTTAGTTTAAAATGCGCCCTGTTGCAATTTCCGTTGCAACAGGGCGCTGATTTTCATTATTGTGAATCGTTGTCCTCGTCCTTTGGCTGTTCTTTTTTCTTCTTCTTGTTCTTGCCCGAAGTGCCTATATATGCAAGATATCCTACGGCTATCAGCACGAGTACGACTACCGCGAAAATGAGGACCATTTTCTTTATATCGTTTTTCTCGCTGTATTCGGGCGTGATCTCTTTCGGCTCCTCGTTGTCGATATATTCTTTGGCGCTTAAGAAACCTTCCGCAACGTATCCGACTTTGGTTTCGCTGCCCACCTTGTATTCGACTTCGTAATAGGTAAAACTCAGCACGCCGTCCAAGACGAGCTTGTGGGTTACGTTGACTTTAGTTCCCAATGCGGAATCGAGCGCCGCCGTGCTATTGGCGGCGTATGGGGACGCGTAAATACCCGTTCCCGTAACCGTCGCAAAATCAAAGCCCGCCTCCGTATAACAGTCCACGGCAGTCTCCGTAACGGAGGTGTTCAGCGTTATGTACGCTATATCGCCGACGGCGACAATCGCCGCATTGCCCGTATATGCGAGAAGCAGCGCGGTCGCGTCGCTTTCCTGCCTGTGCGTGTTCTTCACCTCGAAATATTGACCGTCCAGTTTGGTGAGGTTGACCTCGGTAACGTAGGCGCCCTCTTTAATCGTTACGAATTTAAGCGAATAATCTTTGACCAAGGCGTCGGCCGTCTGTCCGACGCTGATTTTTTCGGTCGGGGAGAAGTCGGTATATATGAGCGAAATCTCCCGAGGCGTATCCTCGTCGAACCTGTACAGGACGTTTTTCCAAACGGCGTAGGCGGACCCCGCGTACTTTTTCAGCTTGCCGTAACCGCTCTCAAGCGTTTTCGTTTGCTTGCTATCCAAGTTATATATAGTAAGCTGTCCGTTGCCGTCGAAGTAATACAGATAGCCGCCCAAAGATATCTGCTGATCTTTATCCTGGAAGGTCAAAACGGCTTCGGCGTTGTCCTCGAGCGAGTAAATTCCCGACGAAGTGGCATAGTAAAACGCGCCTTCCGCATAGTCCAAAGCGGTCGGGGTGAATGCATAGTCGTCCCTGTATTCGCCGTCTATAACCGTTATAAGTTTACCGCCGTCCAAAAACGCATAGTTTTTGCCGTCGGTTGCGTAGTCGTCGAGCGAGGAAAAGACGAGGGTTTTGAACAGCTCCCCGTCATTGGGATAAGCCGTCTCGCCGGTTGCGGCGAGCGCCGCAGTTCCGCCCAAAGCTCCTAAAGCGCCCACCGCAAGGGCTGATGTAATTATAAGTATTGCCAAACGTTTCACAGTTTAATTATACCACAAGGTAGTTTTATTGTAAACTAATTGTTTTAAATTTATTTTTTCTTTTACGCGCCCGTAATTTTAAAAAATTAACGGGTTTTAAAAAAATTATTGAGAATTTTCGCCGCGCCGCGACGATTTACAGCCTGTAAAACCCTGATTTTTCAAACATCGCCTCAAAAAATTCCAAAAAAGCACGGAAAAATTTACCAAAAAAGTTTTTTTATTTTTTAATCTGTCCGTTTGCTGTCATATTTAGCGGTTATAATAAAAACAAACAAATGTTTATTTAAAAACGGGGACGGAGTGAGTGAAAGTCAAATATTTGCTGCGCTTTTATTTTTCGGCTGACAAGCTGGACAGGGCGTTGGACAATTTAATAATGCACTGCGCCTGCGCTTCGGGAGAAAGGGAGGGTATAGAGTGCGCGGAAAGGCTGTGTCGTCTTATAGGGGAGAAGAGCGCGCTCGGCAGACTTTGGAGTTGGCTTGACGGTAAGATGTGCGCGCTCAGCGAAGAAGATTTATCTTCGCTGAGATATTACGCCGCTATGCGCGTCGGGCTGAAGAGACTTAGCGGGGAACGGCGCAGGGAGTTGAAGCGCGCCGTCGTAAAGTTCTCGCGGAGAATAGGTAATATTGGGTATTATGCCGACGGGGTAGGGCTTGTCGGGAAATATTACTGTCTGCTGGGATAAAAAGGAAAGCCTGCGCTCGAATTACGCGTCCCTGTATTTA
>CAYLQK010000025.1:3376-7794 GCA_964385865.1 uncultured Clostridia bacterium
GAATTACGCGTCCCTGTATTTATCTGTCGGGGCGGAAGTAGCGTTTTCTGCCTGCGAAATACAGCAGCACCGGCACGGCGACGGCAAGCGCGCAGAGTGCCAAAGCCGTTATCACCTTGGCGTTCGGGCCGTCGCTCTCTTCGTCGCTGTCTGCGGGGGTATCGGCGGGAATCTCGTTGAGCGGATAACCGTCGTTCGCCCCGTATATATACCCGAACGAACCGTCGTAAAAGACGTACGAATATGCCGACGCGCCCGCATAGTAAGTGCCGTAGAACGCCGCCGTAACGTTCAGCTCGTTCAGAACGGGCAGGGATCCGGTATTGGCGTCGGCCTTATATATTACGGTAACCGGCATATACAGGTAGACGTTTTCGGGCGGCTCGGATACAACGGTGAGTTTATCTTTGAGACAGTATCCGTACAGGGCACGGTAAATGCCTGCGTCCTCGGCATACCGCACGTAGTACCATTCGCCGTCGGCGGAGAGTATTTCGACGCAGTAGGTATAGGGTATGGTGAAAAGGGCGTAGCTTAAATCCTTTTTTTCGCAGAAATATACGTCCCTCGAATCGGCGCGCGCGAACGTTCTGCCCGACGACGTTTCCGCCGAAGCGACGGTATAAAGCCGGGGGACGGTTATGAAGATCAACGCCGCCAGAAGGCAGCATATTACGGATCTAACTGCGTTCATACCCGACATTATAGAATAGAACTTTACGAAAAAATAAACATATTTTGTCATAAAAGGTCTTATGCAAAGGGAAGATATTTTGACGCGGCTCGCCGTCATAGAGAACGAGCTGAAAAAACGGCGCGAAAGCGACAATCTTTCGCGCTACAACAGGGGCAAACGGCACAAAAAGCAGATTGCCTTTCACAAATGCAAAAAGCGCAACCGCTGGGTGTTCGGCGGCAACCGCTCGGGGAAAACCGAGTGCGGAGCCGTGGAATGTCTGTGGCTTCTGAGGGGGATACACCCCTACCGCAAGAACAGGCGTAACGTGTTCGGCTGGGCGGTTTCGCTCTCCACGCAGGTCCAAAGGGACGTGGCGCAGGCGAAGATTTTGCACTACCTGCCAAAGAGCTGGATAGCGGATATCACGATGCTGTCCGGCAGAAAGGACAGCCCCGCGGGCGGCGTCATCGACCAAATAAAGATAAAGAACGTCTTCGGCGGCATCTCGACGCTCGGCTTTAAAAGCTGCGATCAGGGCAGGGAGAAATTTCAGGGCAGCTCGCTCGACTTCGTTTGGTTCGACGAGGAGCCTCCCCGCGACGTCTACGAGGAGTGTATAATGCGCGTTATGGACAAGCGCGGCGACGTGTTCGGCACTATGACGCCGTTGAAGGGCAAGACTTTCATCTATAACGAAATCTACCTCAACAGAAAGCGCAACCCCGAGATATGGTACGAGTTTATGACCTGGGAGGACAATCCTTATCTGCCGAAAGCCGAAATCAAGTTGCTTGAAAGCGCGCTTGACGACAGCTCTTTGGACGCGAGAAAGTACGGCAAGTTCTCCGAGGGCGCGGGGCTTGTCTATCCCGAGTTCGACGAAAGCGTGCACGTCATTCCGCCGTTCGACGTGCCGCGCGAGTGGCAGGACAATATCTCCATAGACCCGGGGCTGAACAATCCGCTCTCCGCGCACTGGTACTGCGTGGATTGGGACGGCAACGTCTACGTCGTGGCGGAGCATTTCGCCGCGGGGAAGGACGTGGATTTTCACGCGGAAGCCATAAGGGAGATAAGCCGCAGGCTGAACTGGCGCACGGACGGCAAGGGCAGGATCTGCGCGCTTATCGACAGCGCCGCCAACCAGCGCACGCTCGCCTCGCCGAAGAGCGTTAGCGAGTTATTTTACGAACGCGGCATTCTCGTAAATGCCAACGTGAATAAGGACGTGTTTACGGGTATACAGCGGGTGAAAAGCTTTTTGCGGCGGGGCAACGGCGAGGGGAATCTCTATATTTTCTCGGACTGCGTGAATATGATAGACGAGTTTAAAAGCTATTCCTGGGCGGACGGGGATACGCCTGTAAAGCGCGACGACCACTGTATGGACGAGCTGAGATACTATCTGGCTTCGCGCCCCCGCGCGGCGGAAAGGCGGGAAGAGCTTTCGCCCGTCGCCGCCGACAAACTGAGGCGGATAAAGGGCAAGAAGAGGCGTTTTGAAAGCTGAGCTTACGGGCGCGGCAAAATTCGTGACGTAAGGGGAGGACAGATTGGAAGAGGAGATAAAGGACGCGCTGAAAAAGTGCGCGGTGGGATTCGGCACGAGCGAAGTCGTGGAGGAATTTGCCGTGGAAGAGGGCGAACTTAAACTTGTAAAGAAAAAGGTTACGCGCCGCGACATTCCGCCCGATATCAAGGCGGTAAAGATGCTGATGGACGAAAGCGGCATAGACGGGCTTTCGGACGAGGAGCTGGAAGCCGAGAGGAAACGGCTTGCGGATATGCTGAAAGATCTCGATCAATAGGTTGCGTTTGTAATCCGTTCAACGCGATAAACGGTGCATATGCGGCCGGAAATAAAAATTATCAGGAGGAAAAATTTTGACGGAAATCAAGGACGGAAAGACCGCGGACGAACTGCTCGCGGAGGAGATAACCGCGGACTTTCTAAACCGCCAGCGCGAGCGCAGACTGATAGAGCGCGGCTGGCAGCTGAATATGAACTTCGTCGGCGGCAACCAGTACTGCGACGTAAATTCCGCGGGCGAACTGTTCGAAGAGGACAAAAAATACTATTGGCAGACGAGAAGGGTATTCAACCACATAGCCCCCACTCTGGACATACGGTGCGCTAAGCTCGGCAGAATACGCCCCGCGCTTGCGGTGAGGGCGGCTTCCGACGAGGAAAAGGACAAGCAGTCCGCAAAACTCGCGTCGGCGATACTTTCCTCGGTCTTCGAGGACGCGGATATCGACGGAATAATCTCCGAGGCGACGCTTTGGTCGGAGACGTGCGGCACGGCGTTCTACAAGGTTATATGGGACGGCGCGGCGGGCGACGAGGTCGGCTCCGTCGACGGCGGGAGGAAATTGAGGCAGGGCAACGTCTGCGTCTCGGCGGTTTCGCCCTTCGAAATCTACCCGTATTCGCTCTCGGAAGAAAAGCTCGCCGCACAGCCCAGCATAATACACGCCAAGGCTATGCCCGTACAGGACATCTACACGCTCTACGGCGTAAAGCTTGCAGGCAGAGATATCTCCGAATTTTCGCTCACACCCTACGCGTCGGCGGGTCGTTCGCGCGAGGGACTGAGCTATGACAAGGCGGTGCGGCACGGCTACGAGCTGGTCATCGAGAGGTACGAGCGCCCCACGGACGACTCGCCCGAGGGCAGACTGACCGTCGTTGCGGGCGGAAAACTGCTTTTCGACGGCGCGCTGCCGTACGTCAACGGCGAGGACGGGAGCAGGGGCTATCCCTTTGTGAGACAGCTGTCCATTCCGCTCGCGGGCAGTTTCTTCGGCGCGAGCGTGGTTGAAAGGCTCATTCCCCTGCAGAGGGCTTACAACGCGGTGAAGAACCGCAAGCACGAGTTTCTCAACCGCATCTCTATGGGCTGCGTGGCGGTGGAGGACGGGTCGGTGGACACGGACGAGCTCACCGAGGACGGACTCACCCCCGGCAAAGTAATAATTTACCGTCAGGGCAGTAAACCGCCCGAAATGCTTACCCTCGGCAGCGTTCCGCAGGAGTTTACCGAGGAGGAAGACAGCCTCATTCAGGAATTCGACAAGGTTTCGGGCACGGGCGAGCTGACGCAGAGTATGAACGGGATATCGGGCGTTACGAGCGCGACGGGGCTTCAACTCATAGTGGAGCAGGACGAGGCGCGGCTGGACGGCTCGTACAGGCAGATAAAGCTTGCGCTGAAAAATATCGGCAGACAGATACTGCGGCTTTTCAGGCAGTTTGCCTGCGACGTGCGGCTTTTGAAGTATGCCGGCGCGTCGGGCGCGGCCTGCATAACCTATTTCAAGGGCAGCGACATCTCTTCCGACGACGTGGTTTTAGAGGCGGACAGCGACCTCAATCTTACGCCCGCGCAGCGGCGCTCGGCAATCTACGAAATGCTGGATAAGGGGCTTTTAACCGACGAAAACGGCAATCTCACCGTATCGGCAAAGAATAAAATTCTTCAGATGATAGGATACAAGGGACTTGCGGCGGGCAGGGATATCACCGGGCTGAACAGGGTGCGTGCGGAGAACGAAAACCAGACTATGCGTTCCGCCGAAGCGGAGGTCAAGGCTTACGACGACCACTCGGTGCACATAGCCGAGCATACGGCGTTTCTTCTGACCGAAAAGCTGACGAAGGCGGCCGAAAGCAGAATATGCGCACATATAGATATGCACAGGCAAATGGAAAAAGGAGACCAAAATGACTGACGAAAAA
>CAYLQK010000025.1:7894-14240 GCA_964385865.1 uncultured Clostridia bacterium
AAATGACTGACGAAAAATTTGAAAAGACGGCTGACGCGGCAAACCGCGATACTGTAAATCGCGCCAAGGAGGCTGAAAAGGACAATCTTACGGACAAAGGACGGGTTACGGCAGACACCGCGGAGGCGGAAAAGGGAAAAGAAGCTGCGGCTGAACTCGGAAAATTCAAGGACGTACAGACCCTGATGAAGGCCTACTCCGCTCTTGAGTCGGAATTCACCCGACGAAGTCAACGGCTCAAGGAATTGGAGAACGGGAACAAGGCGGAAAATACTTCCGACGGGAAGTCGTTGCCGCCCTCCCCCTCGGGCGACGAGGAGCTGATAGCCGCCGTTCTCGCGAACGGACGGGTAAGGGACGCGGTCATCGGGGAATACCTGAAAAGCGTTTCCGGAACTAAAGGCGTGCCTCTTACGGTGGGCGGCGGAGGCGTGGCCGCGCCGCGCGTTGCGCCCAAATCCGTAAAGGAAGCGGGCAGGCTTGCGCGCGAATACCTCAATAAATAACTAAAATTTAAAATTAAGGAGAATTGGATTTGATTACAATACAGAACGCCGACGCGGCGTTAAAGGACTATTATCTCGACGCCGTTTCGGCTCAGCTCAACGACGGGATTTCCCCGTTCTTCACGGCGATAGAAAAGAGTGCGAACAGCGTCAACGGCAAGGACGTAAAGATCGCCGTTGTGCGCGGTTTTTCCGGCAACGTAATGGCGGGGGCGGAGGACGGCGATCTGCCCGACCCCTATAAAAACAGGTACATAAACCTCACCGTGCCCCTCAAAAACATCTACGGCACGATAGAGATAAGCGACAAGGCGCTGCGCGCCTCGCGCGAGACTTCCGGCGCGTTTGTAAACCTCCTCAATGCGGAAATGGACGGACTCATCGCAAGCGCGAAGCAGAACTTCCAGCGTATGCTCTTCGGCGACGGCACGGGCAAGCTCTTTACCATTAGTTCCAAAATTTCGGGCACCGAATACGAGGTAAGCAACGTAAAGGACTATTACGTCGGAATGCAGGTGGATATTTACAATATGTTGGGCTCTATCTCGACCAGCGGTAACGGAGTATATATCGAGAGCATAAATAAAGAGGCGGGTACGGTTACTTTCAATATCAGCATAACCGAATCCATAACTATGGGCGCCGTCTACGTACACGGCTCAAAGGACGGCGAGCTCACAGGTCTCGGCGCGATCTTCGACGCCGATACGCTGTACGGCTACGACAAAGCCGACGAACCCTATTTCGCGCCCTATAAGTGCGACGCGGGTAACGAGCTCACCGAAACGGCGCTTAGCGACGTCCTCGACTATATGGAAGAGGTGTACAACAGCAGAATCAACGTGATACTATGTTCGTATAAGACGAGAAAGAAGATCGCCGCGCTCATAGACGCGAACAGGCGCGTGGTAAACACCATCGACGCGCGCACGGGCTACGGTGCGGTTACCGTGAACGATATTCCCGTCTACGCCGACAAGTACTGCCCCGACGACAGGATTCTTTTTCTCAACACGGACGACTTCTCGCTCAACCAGCTCTGCGACTGGGAATGGCTCGAGGACGAGGACGGAAAGATTTTAAAACAGGTTCCCGGCAAGGCGGCATATTCGGCTACGCTGGTCAAATACGCCGAACTCATCTGCACCAAGCCCTGCGGTCAGGCTATGCTTTATAACTTCGATCCCGAAACAACCGGCGAGTAATACGGTATAACGGCAGTCGGGCGGGTAGGGTGGCATAAGGAGATTAAATGAAAGTAAAAGACGTAATTATCAGCGCGCTGAACAATCTCGGAAGGCAGTCGGTCGCGGATACCGTTTCGTCGGACGGGACGCTCGACGGCGAGGCAACCGAGACGGTAAACACTCTCTTGTATTGCTTCAACGCCGTCGAGGACGAGGTCGCGCGCTGCTATCTGCCCCTGCGCACGGAGCAGAAATTCACTTCGTCCGTAGGTCAGTTTGCCTATACGAAGTTCTCTAAAACGCCCGTGCGCATACGCCGCGTTCTCAAGGACGGCAAGGAAATTCCGTTCAAGCTGTATCCCCTCTATCTGGGCGCGGACGCGACGGAAGTTACGGTGGAGTACGAATATTCCCCCTCGAAAAAGGCGCTTGCCGACACGAGCGACTTCCTGCAGGGGGTGATAGGCGAGTATGCGTTTGCGTGCGGCGTTGCCGCAGAATATTGCCTTATCAACGGCGAAGTCGAGGCGGCTGAGCTGTGGGAAAACAGGTACAGACAGGAGATCGACGCGGCGCAGGGCCGCTATCTGTCCGCGCGCGGACGCATTCCGCCGAGGAGATGGGTATGAATTATCCCCAAACCGTAAAAAAGACCGTCGACCTGCTTTCGGACGGCGACGCTCTGCCCGTGAGCTGCCGTATCACGGCGGAGGGGTTAATTCCCGCGCTGGCTCCCGTAAAGCGCGCGTCGTCGGTTCCGTCGGGGGTCATATACGCGTGCCGTGCGGAGGGGGTGAACAGGTTCTTTCTCTGCACGCCGACAACGGTCTACGTCTCCACCGTGGGACTCACGTATTCCACGCTGAACGCGCTGTCGGGCAGTTCGCCCTTTCTCGTCGAGGAGATAAACGACGGGGCGGCGAACGCGGCCGTCATAAACGGCGCGAACGCGGTATTGCACACGGGCTCGTCGTTCAAGGAGTTCGATTACGGCGCGAACCTCTCCTGCGGCGCGATGCACTGCGGCAGACTGTTCGGCGCCGATTCGACGGACGGGACGAAGCTGTGCTGGTCGGGCGAGGGCGGCATAACCGACTGGACGGGCGGTCTGCACGGAAGCGGCTATCTTAATCTCGACCCCGCGCGCGGCGACATACTCGACGTTCTCGAATACGGCGAAAAACTCGTTTTAGTAAGAAAGTACGGGCTAACCGTTATGAGCGCGTACGGCGCACCCGAAAACTTCAAGGTAATCGTCACCGACACCGACACGGACGAAATTTACAAGGGTACATCGCGCGTTGTCGGAGGCAGGATACTGTTCTTTACCGCCTCCGGGATGAAGGCGTACGACGGTTCCGAGATAAGCGCCGTGGCGCACGCGTTTGCGGACGATATCTCTTCGCCGTTCTACGCCGTGGAGTACGGCGGAAAGTACTTTTTAAGCTGTACCAGCGCGAAGATGGGCGGCAGGACGGTGCTGTGTTACGACGCCGGGGACGGCGGGTGTTATTTCATCAAATGCCGCGCCGACGCAATGTGTACCGCGGACTCGGTCTACGTTTTCGACGCCGTTTCCTCCGTCGGGGTCTACACGCTCGGCGAGGGTAACGGTTTCGTCTATACAAGCGTATTCGACTTCGGAACGGACCGCAATAAGACGGTTACCGAAATATACGCCGACTGCGAAAGCGCGGATATAGAGATAAGTAACGGTAGGGTTACGCGCACCTTTAACGGCGTAAGCGGCGCAATCCGTCCGAGAATGCGCGGTAAAAGTTTTACCGTCAAGGTCAGCGGCGGCAGCCGCATAAAAAAACTGACTGCGACGGCGGAGGCGACTATTGGAATTTGATATCATAAATATTACCGCGGCGGAAATAGCGGCGCTTTCCGTAGTGCAGATGAAGATGCTGCGTACCGCCCAGCAGAAGAAAAACGAGTTATACCACAAAATGGAGAGCGAGTTGAAGATGTTCAGGGCGCTGACGCTCACCGACGGAATGAAAAATTCCTCTCTCCTGGAGCAGAAACAGGCGGAGCTACAGGCGGAAGCGGACTACCAGACGGCGTTGCTTGCCGACAACCTCGTCTACAATATGGCGCTGAACGAGCCTACGGGCGGCGACGATACGGGCGACGTGGGCGGCGACGCCTCATCGGGTTATATCGTGGACTATACGCTGACTTACAGCGAAAGGTACGTGATAGTGCGCGATTACTATCTCGCCATCGAGGACCCCGACGAGAGAATGGCGCTGTATACTGCCGACGACGTGGCAAAGCAGTATCTCTCCGGCTATTATTCTACGCTGTTCGACGTGCTCTACAATTACAGCAAATAGCTTCGAAAAACTTTTCGGCGGGAGAAGGCTTCCCTTAATCTTTAAAGGGGAGCCTTTATCTCTGCTGCAAAGACGCGTTTTGACGGGCGGCGCGGTACGATTTTTATCCGAACGTCTGCGGTGGGATAAAAATCACTTTACATTTTTTTTGAAGAGCGTTATAATTCGGTGTATGAAAACGGCTGACTTCTGGCAGGATTACAAAATAATAGCCACGGGCGGCGGAATGAAGCTCGAGGACTGGAATGGCGTCGTGCTGCTTCGTCCCGACCCGCAGGTCATCTGGAAGGGAGAAGACCTCTCTCTGCGCGACGGCATACACGCCGTCTACCGCCGCAGTGAAAAGGGCGGCGGCAAGTGGGAAATACGCAAAAATTTCCCCGCCGAGTGGGTCGTTTCGTACCGCGACCTCAAATTCAAGGTCAAACCTATGGGCTTCAAGCACACGGGGCTATTCCCCGAACAGGCGGTCAATTGGGACGCTATGCGTTCGGTCATATCCGAAAACAAGCGCAAGTTTCCCCAAAGGGAGATCAAGGTGCTCAACCTGTTTGCGTACACGGGCGGCGCTTCGGTCGCTTGCGCTAAGGCGGGGGCTTCCGTTACCCACGTCGACGCGGCTAAGGGTATGGTGGAACGCGCGGGCGAAAACGCGAGGCTGTCCGGAATAGACGGCGGTATACGCTACATAGTGGACGACTGTATGAAGTTCGTCGCGCGCGAAATCCGCAGGGGCAACCGTTACGACGCGATCATTATGGATCCGCCCAGCTACGGCAGGGGGCCCGGCGGCGAAATGTGGAAGATAGAGGATAACCTCTTCGATTTCGTGAAGATGTGCGTCCAACTTCTTGCGGACGAGCCGCTGTTCTTTCTCATCAACAGCTATACGACGGGGCTACAGCCTTCGGTTTTGAAAAATATACTGACTCTCACTTTGAAAGGCTTCAAGGGGAAAGTCGAGGCGTACGAAGTCGGTATACCAACCGGCGAGGGCATCGCGCTTCCCTGCGGTGCAAGCGGACTTTTCACTGGTGAATGATTATGGAAGATAAGGAACTCAATATCCTGTTCGAGGATAACCATATAATAGTTGTCTTAAAGCCGCAGAACGTGGCTTGCTGTCCCGACGAAAGCGGCGACGACAACCTCTTCGACTGCGTAAAACGCTATATAAAGAGGGTGTATGAAAAGCCCGGCAACGTATTTTTGGGGCTCGTGCACAGGCTCGACAGACCCACGGGCGGCGTGATGGTATTCGCCAAAACTTCCAAGGCGGCGGCGCGCCTCGCCGAGCAGATGAAGGGCGGCGGTTTCGAAAAGCGGTACCTTGCCGTTCTCTGCGGAACTCCCTCGAGGAAGAAGGCAACGCTCGAAAACTATCTCAGAAAGAATTCCGTCAACAATACCGTATACGTCTGCACCCAGACCGAGGAGGGGGCGAAATTCGCCTCTCTCGATTATGAGATAAAGGACGAAAGGGACGGACTCTCGCTCGCGGAAATTAATCTCAATACGGGCAGAACGCATCAGATACGCGTTCAGACCGCGGCGATCAACGCGCCCGTTTACGGCGATATGCGCTACGGCGGCGGGAAGGCGGTAAAGGGGAAACTCGCCCTCTGGGCATATTCGCTGCGCTTTACGCACCCTACGACGGGTGAAAAGCTGCGTTTTATGGCGGAACCGCCCCTCGATTCGGCGCCCTGGAAACTTTTCGAGATAAAAATATGATAATTTGCCGAAAATTTAATTATCTTTTTCGGCGCGCAAAACAAAACCGTTTGACAACGCAACTTTATTATAGTAAAATAGATAAAGGCATTAAACTTTCCTGAAAATATGCGCGCGGCGCATATCGGAGTCAAATATTATGAAACATACCACATATAAAATATCAATAATCGCGCTTATGCTTGCGTTCCTTGTATCGGTTGCGGCGTTTTTCGCAATGCACGCCGTTGCCGCGTTTGCGGAAGGATCGGTTACGGTAAGCGGTTCCAACGTGTTTACCGCCACTGGTCAGGCAAGCGTCATTGCGGACAGGCAGAGCGACGACGGGGAGAACTTCGTTGCATACACAATGTTCTCTCTCGCTTACGGCGACGACGCCATAACGTACAGGAGAAATCTCGCTTATAACTGGATGGAAGAGGACGGTAACGGTCTCTTCAACCTCGAAATAGGCTTCAAAACCACCGCGTTTGAAAAATACGTTATCAAGTTCGAATCCCAGGAATACAATCTCACCAAGGACGGCAAGGCGACCAACTACGTGCTCTTCTTCCCCGTCGAAGGCGAGACGGAT
>CAYLQK010000025.1:14340-16318 GCA_964385865.1 uncultured Clostridia bacterium
GTCGAAGGCGAGACGGATAAGGTCTACGCGCTCGTAACCGACGACGCCGAAGCCACTGTCGAATCCGCGGACGGCGAAGCTCTCGACGCGGACCACATCGTGATAGCGTTCACCGAAAAACTTGCCGGCGGCTATGCCGTTTCGGTCGGAAACGAGGACGGCGCGACTGTTTACGGAGAATTTGCGAACGTCGGCGGCAACTACGCGAAAGCGGTAACCTCGGGCACGACGCTCGTATATCCCCTCTCTTTCTCGGCGGAATTCGTAGAGGAGGAGGGCGACAGGGACGCGGCTCTGATGGTGCTTTACTCGCTCAACGGCCAGGTTTTCAGCCTCACTGCGGTAAAGTATGACGAGACGGGCGACTATTACTACGGCGGAACGGTTACCGACGATACGCCCCCCGTTCTCTGCCTCGACAACGACCTGAAATACCTTACGCTCGGCGGAGAAATAGATATAGATTATGCGGTAATAGACGTGCTGCGTTCTTCTCCCAAGGCTACGGTAAACTATTACGTTCTCACTTACGACCAGTACAAGGATGAGGAAATCGACTACGGCGACGTCGAACTGTTTACCGAAATCTCTTCTACGGACGAATATCTGCTCATATCCGACAGGGACAAGTATCTGCCCGATACGGAAGGCAGCGCGGTGTTCGGCGAAAATCTCACCGTGGATATGGCGGTAAAGGTATATCTCAAACTGACGGACGCCACTTCTAACGGCGAATCGACCATTGTCTATCTCGATTGGTACGTCGCCGACGAATACAAGCTCAACATAAACGGCGCCGACTTTATCGCCGTAGCTAAGGACGGTCTCGGCGTAACTTACAACTATGACGGCGTCGACGGACAGACCTGGGAGGAAATAATCGCCGAATATCAGGCAAAGATAGACGAACTTGCCTCAGATCTCTCGGCGGGTTCCTCTAGCTATCTGTACCTTCCCTCGCTTGAAAAGCTGTTCTCCGACAACGCAACTTCCTATTCCGATTTGACTTTCGGTATCTACTATTACCACAACTCGCAGGCTTCCAGCACGAATCTTTCGTCAAATAAGCTTTCCATCAACGTAACCCAGCAGGGCGCGTACACGTTCACCGTCTACGCAACCGACGCTGCAGGCAACAATATGTACTACTATGACGAGGACGGCGAGCTTGTCGAGTTCGCCGCAAGCGAAATTTGGACTATGTACGAGGACGAAGACGAAGAGGGTCTGTATAAAAAACTGCCCTGGTTCACGTTCAGCGTCGGCTACACGGGCGTATCGTTCGACGAAACTCCCGGCGCACAGCCCACCGCATACGTCGGCACGTCTTACACCTCCGCGTCGTTCTCCATAAACGGCATTTCCGGCAGCTACACAACCGTATACAGGTTGTTCCTCTTCGACAGAGCGGCATATTACGAGGGCGAAGGAAAGACGCTGAGCTATGAAGAGTTCCTGGAAATAATGGACGACCTCTTCAACGACCCCGCAACCCGTAAGTATTTCGAAGAGATTCCCGCTCTTTCCGATTTGGAAGAGACCGACGAGAACTATGACAGATACTCTGAATACGCTTGGAGCGGGACTACGACCACCTTTACGCCGCAGGACGACAACGCGTTCTATATGATTCGCGCGGAGGTCACCGATACTCAATACGTAACCGATCCCATAACCTGCAGCCTCGGCGTAGTCGCTTCCGTAAAGGCAAGCACCATCAAGGGCGAGTCCGAGTGGCTGAAAAACAACGTAACTTCGGTCGTTCTGCTTGTCGTTGCAGGCGTGGCGCTGATAGGCATCATTCTCCTGCTCGTAATCAAACCCAAGGACAAGGGCGATATCGACGCGCAGTTTGACGAGGCAAACAAAAAGAGCAAGAAAAAGAAATAATCAATCCGGCAGACCGACGGTTAAAGAAATAATAAAAAAACCTATTATATAACGTATATAACGGCGGAAGCGTTCCGCCGTTATTTTT
>CAYLQK010000026.1:0-16177 GCA_964385865.1 uncultured Clostridia bacterium
GGCGCTGTCGCCGCCGCCAATAATGGTGGTGCATTTGCCGTAAACGTCCGCAAGAGCCTGAGCTACGGCTATCGTACCCTTAGCGAGAGTGGGGTTCTCGAATACTCCCATAGGTCCGTTCCAAATGACGGATTTAGCTGTGGAAATCTTTTCCGCATAGAGCTTTCTGGTCTTTTCGCCGATATCCATACCCATCTTATCGGCAGGTATCTTATCGGAATCGACCGTTTCGGTGGCGATTTCCGCATCGATAGGTTCGGGGAAAGCTGAGGTAACCACGGTATCTACGGGGAGAACAAGCTCCTTTCCCGCGGCTTCGGCTTTCGCCATCATCTCTTTGCAGTAACCTATCTTTTCTTCGTCAAGAAGAGAAGTGCCTACTTCATAACCCTTGGCTTTGAGGAAGGTATACGCCATACCGCCGCCGATTATAAGCGTATCGCATTTTTCAAGAAGATTGGAAATGACGTTGAGCTTATCGGCAACTTTCGCGCCGCCCAAAATTGCGATGAAGGGACGCTGAGGATTTTCAAGCGTATCCGCCATAACCGACAGTTCTTTCTCTATAAGGAATCCGCAGACCGCCGTTTTGATAATGCCGTATTCCACGATAGCAGCGGTGGAAGCGTGCGAGCGGTGCGCGGTACCGAACGCGTCGTTGACGTAGATTTCGGCGTCATATGCAAGTTCTTTGCAGAAGCCTATGTCTCTCTTTTCCTCTTCCCAGTGGAAGCGGAGATTTTCAAGGAGCACGGCTTCGCCGTTCTGTAATGCGTCGCGCTTTGCCTTTGCGTCGGGTCCGATTACGTCGCTTGCAAAGCTTACCTTGCCGTCAAGCAATTCGTTAAGTCTCTTTGCAACGGGTGCGAGCGTAAGCTTTTTGGGCTCGTCTTTCAGAATCTTTTCAATTAAAGCCTCCTTAGTCGTTTCACCCGCGTCGATTTTTTGCTGGTCTTTCTTGTTCAGTTTTACTTCCGAAGAGAAGATAGAGTGGGGTTTACCCATATGCGAACATAACGTTACGCGGCAGCCCTTGTCAAGCAGATACTTGATCGTGGGAAGCGCGCCCTGAATTCTGTTTTCATCCGTAATCACGCCGTCTTTCATAGGAACGTTGAAGTCGCAGCGCACAAGCACTTTTTTGCCTTTAAGACATCTCAAATCCTTAACTGACATCTTATTCATAGTGAAATTTGCTCCTTAAAAATAAATTTTTTTTACCAAATCATTATAAATTAATCTTTTTAGATTGTCAATGAAATTGAGGACTATAATGTGCCGCCGCCGTTTAACATTTTATCTGAAAATCTATTGCGAAATACTGATAAATATGCTACAATATCACAAACGTAAAAAAGGTTTTGGTTTATAAATTATGAAAATCTGCGTTGCCGGTCTGGGGCTTATCGGCGGTTCTATGTGTATGGCATTGAAACGTGCGGGATATGGCGTTTCGGGCTGGAACCGTTCGGCTCATCCCGTTGATTATGCGCTGAAAAACAATATTATAGATGAAAAAGCCGTAGATATGACGCCCTACGACGTGGTTTTTATAGCTTTACCGCCCGAAACTACTGTAAGATTCATTCGGACGAACAAATTCAAGGACGGCGCCGTCGTCGCCGATATCTGCGGCGTGAAAAAATTTATCGCGGACGCGGTAAACCGGGAGCCGCACAATTTCCGCTACGTGGGCTGCCACCCTATGGCGGGGAAGGAAGTATCGGGCATAGAAAACGCCTGCGTGGACCTCTTTGACAGGGCGAGTATGGTCATTACCGTGGATGAAACAACCGATATGCAGGCTTTGCAAATAATACGCGCGCTCTCCGAAGCTATGGGATTTGCCCGTTTAGTGGAGTGTTCCGCGGAAGTCCACGATAAAAAAATCGCATATACTTCCCAGCTTGCCCATATAGTATCGAACGCGTACGTGAAGGACGTGGAAATGGACGGCTGTTACGGCTTTACCGGTGGAAGCTTTCAGGATATGACCCGCATAGCGGGCGTTGACGAGACCGTCTGGGCGTCGCTATATCTTAATAACGCCGAAAACCTTTCTGAAAAAATCGGCGGGTTGATTGAGGCTCTGAGCGAAATCAAATCTGCCGTCGAGGGCGGCGACGCCGAAGAGTTGCAAGCCGTCTTGCGTTCCGGCAGACTGAACTACGAAAGCGGCAGAAATATGGCAACTCAGCCGCATATTTCCGTAAAAAAATTGAAGTAATTATTGAAGTAATTTTATAAATTATGTGCTATAATGAATTTAACGGACTCAGCGCAGGAGATTGCAGAGTCAATATTCGTTCGTCGGGCGACGGTTGGAGCGAAGATATCGGGACGGAAGGCAAAATTAGCTTTTCCGACGGTGCGCTTTGCCTTAACTATACGCTCAAAGGCGACGGCTGTTCCCTCACGTTTAAAAATGGTGCGGCAACACAGATCCGTCGCGGTCTCCAGTGCCTCAGCCTTTCGTTTATCGAGGGGCAAAAGACAAACTGCGTGATAGGGGAAGGCGGGCTTTGCGGTTCGTTCGGAATAACGACGAGCAAACTCAAAATTGTATCGGGTAAGGGCGGTTTCAGACTATCGCTTGAATATATAAGCGGAACTGACGGAGAAAAGGTTAATTTGGTTCTGACCGCCGTTAAAATTTGACAGGAGAAAAAATGAAAATAGAATATCTCGGGCATTCTTGTTTCAAACTTAAAGAGAGTACCGGAACTTCGGTCGTATGCGATCCTTACGACGCGTCTATAGGTTATGAAATGCCCAAAGTATCCGCCGACGCGGTTACCGTTTCACATCACCATTACGACCATAATAACGTTAAGGCCGTTGGCGGCACCCCTGTCGTTATTGATACCGAGTGCAGTTATGACCTGCCAGGCGTCGAAATCAACGCGATAAAAAGTTTTCACGACGAAGTCCGCGGCGCGGCGCGCGGTGAAAACGTGATTTTTAAATTCAGAATGGACGGTATCGACGTGTGTCATTTGGGCGATCTCGGAGAACCCTGTTCGACGGAGCTTATAGACTCCGTTCTGCCAGTCAACGTGCTTTTGATACCCGTAGGCGGAACTTATACGATCGACGCCGAAATGGCGAAGGAATACGTCGACAGAATAATGCCCGATATCGTGATACCTATGCATTATCGCTCGAAGGGCTGTAAAATCGATATCGATAAGTTGGATTCATTTCTCGAACTGTTCGACGAAGAAAATATAGAAAAAACCGACGGAAGCGAACTCGAACTGATGCGCAGCGACCTCAACGGTAAAACTAAAGTGGTCGTGCTTAAAAGGCGGTGTTAATGGCTGAAAATAAATTGCTTGAAGAACTGAAAAGGCGGTTGCTATCGAAGAGCATATTCGATCTGCGGCAGGTTGCGCGCAGTGTTGGAGTACAAAGCCCCTCTGCAGGCAAAAAGGAACGCCTTCTCAACGACATATTGTCTATAGCTTCGGGTCAGTCCGATCCCGTGCCGCCGCCGACAAAGGGCGCGCCCCCGAAGTCGGTAGAGTACGACAGGTCGCTTGTCGCGGAAATTTTAAGATGCAGAGAAATCAGTCTTTCCGCCGATACCGACGAAAGTTCCGTCAGAGAGCTGTTGAAGGTGAGCCGAAACGACGATAATACGAATTATGGCGCCGCAGGATTGCTTGAAAGGAGCGGCGGAAACTGGTTCATACGCGTGCGCGGCTGCCGCGAAGATTATAGTTCGGATTTTTTTGTCAACGATAAGTTTATCGAAACATACGATCTGCGCGAAGGCGACTTTCTCACAGGCGTCGGACAGCGTACGTCCAGCGACGAGATATGCGGGCTTGTAACGCTCGATTCCGTGAACGGAACGCCAACAGCCGCCCTTGAAAAAAGGCGCAGGTTTGAAGATTTAAATCCCGTTTACCCCGACCGCCGGTTCAGAACGGAGCGCGGTAAGGACGATACCGCAGGCAGAATTATCGATCTGCTTTCGCCCGTCGGCGCAGGCCAGCGCGCGTTGATTATTTCTCCGCGCGGTTCGGTGAAGAACGAGCTTTTCAAAATCATTGCTGACGGTATTGCTTTCAATCAGCCCGATATAAAGATCGTGTTTGTGCTGTTGGACGTGGGCGCGGAGGAGGCGGCAGATTATCAGCGCGCCTTTCCCTCGGCGGACATATTTGCGTCGCCTATGGATATGAGCGCAGAATGTCATATAAGGACGGCAAAGCTTGCGCTCGAATATGCAAAACGCCATACGGAAAATTCGCGGGACGTCGTACTTTTTCTTGATGATATAGCCCGTTTGGTGCGGGCATACAATTGCGGCGGCAGACAGATACCCAACGTATTGGAAACTTCGGCGTTAGACGGGGCGAAAAAATATTTCGCCGCTGCTCTGAATGCGGAGGAGGGCGGTTCGCTCACAATCGTAACGGCTTTAAGCTCCGACAAGGGCGACCCCATAGATGAAGCGGTATACTATTCGCTAAAAGATATCAGCAATATGAAAGTCGTGCATTCGTCTGCGCATTTTTCGGCTTTCAATATCGATATTATTTCCAGCGGCGCGAACGCCGAAAGGAGACTTCTTTCAAGCGAAGAGATAAAAGCGGCGGACAAGCTTCGGAACCTTGCCGAATCTTGCGGCGCAGAGGCTTGCTTTAAAAAATTTACGCAAACCGATTCCAACGCAGAGTTATGCGCGGAATTGAACGAGGATACTTAAAAGGTAAAATATGCCGGATAAAAATATATTTACCGACAAGGTTAAAATAACGATAAAATCGGGCGACGGCGGCGACGGGATGAACTCGTTTAAGTCATACAAGGGAAAACCCGCTTGCGGCCCCGACGGAGGGGACGGCGGTAACGGCGGTAACGTTTATATCGTCGCGGACGGCAGTATCAATGATTTGCTGTCATTCCGTTATACGAGTAAATATTTTGCAGACAACGGCGAGCGCGGCGGAACGAATAAATGCTTCGGCAAGAGCGGCAACGACGTCGTAATCAAAGTACCCGTAGGAACCGTAGTCAAGGATATGGAAACCGACACTGTTATAGCCGATATGTTCTCCGTGGGAGAGAGGAAACTGATTGCGGAAGGCGGAAGAGGAGGCAAAGGCAACGTGCGCTTCACTACCGCAAGAAGGCACGCTCCCAATTTTGCACAGAAGGGCGAAAAGACCGAACCCCACGTTCTCGTCCTCGAACTCAAAGTGATTGCGGACGTGGGAATAATAGGCTTCCCCAACGTCGGGAAGTCCACGCTTTTATCTAAAATTTCCGCAGCCAGACCCAAAATCGCAAATTATCATTTTACTACTCTATCTCCCAATTTAGGCGTGGTGAAGTACTATGATAACAGCTTTGTAGCGGCTGATATTCCCGGGCTTATCGAGGGCGCGGCGGACGGCGCAGGGCTGGGACACGACTTTTTACGTCATATCGAGAGGACGCGTATGCTGCTTCACGTTATCGACGTCTCGGGCTGTGAAGAGCGCGACCCGGTCGAGGACTTCAAAAAGATAAACGCAGAACTTTCCGCGTACAGTAAAGTCCTTTCAAAATTGCCGCAGATAATCGCGCTGAACAAGTGCGATTTGCCGTCTGCGCAGGATAACGTAAAAATTTTCAAAAAAAAATATTCCCGTAAATATAAAATTTTCCCCATCACGGCGGTCAACGGAGAGGGAATTGATGAATTGATTGAAGGCATATTTACAATCCTTTCCGAACTCCCGCCCGTGAAGAGGATAGAGAGCGACGAGAACTTCACGTACACGAAGGGCGGCGACCTCGGATTCGAAATCTACCTCGACGGCGACGCTTACGTGGTGGTGGGTGCGCTCGTCGATATGCTGTGCCGCAACGTATCGCTCGACGACCCCGATTCTATGGCGTATTTCCAAAAAATACTCCGTGAAAAGGGCGTCATTTCAAAGCTGCGCGAAATGGGAATTAAAGAGAACGATACGGTCATAGTCGGCGACGTCGAATTTGATTTCGTGAACTGATCATTAAATCTGAGAGGAATGTATGTTGACTTCTAAACAACGCAGTAAATTGAAAGCCCTTGCGGCTAACCTGTCGCCGATCGGACAGGTAGGCAAGGACGGAATAGGTGAAAATATGCTTGCAAGCTTTTCCGGCTGTCTTGAAAAGCGTGAGCTTATCAAAATAAATATTCTTGAAAACGCGGACGGCGATCCGCAGAAAATAGGGCGCGAGCTTGCGTCAAAGCTCAATGCCGAATGCGTCATCGTCATAGGCAGAAAGGCCGTTTTATACAGGAGATCGAGCCGCAAGGACGTAGAGCATATAAAACTTAATTGATAACGAGCGCTGTTGCGGACAGAACGAGCATTATTCCACCGCTGACTATATAGTATATCGGGAAAAAGGTGAAGTAGCTCAAAAACATCAATGCCGCGCCCGACCAGAACAGCGGCGCGCATATCTTTCTTGAAAAACGCGCCTTTATTTTAGAGAGTACGCTTATTTTTTTTGCATCTTCGTAGATATATTTTTCGGGCAGCAACTCGTGTTCTTTCAATAAGTTATAAACTTCGTTGATCTGGCGGGTTTCTATAAGAAAATTTTCCGCAAGCGCGGCGGCTTCGGGTGAAAGTCGGCAGCAAAATAGAATTTTTTTCTGCTCCGTCTTGAATTTTATAACTTTCGCCACGTCGTCTTCGCAAAGCGGCCTCATTTGAAAATCGAAAAAATACACGCAATTGTCGGTAAAAATTTTGCCTCCCTTGATTATGGGTTGCTGTTCGTCGCTTTTCAAACATTGACCGAAGAGTTCGCATACGTATTCGTCGGACGATAATGAGAGGTGCAGTGAAAGGAGTTTTTTCTGTTTTTCATCCCTTGAAACCAACAGCTTTTTATTCTGCTTTTTGCTTATGTAAAGATAACTCAGCCATCCGAAAAGCACGCAGGCGCAAACGGCAAATGCAAGCGCAACGTATACGTTTTTCGTGTAATAGCGTATGGCGGTAAAAAACAATAAAAAAGCGCATAGTCCGGTGAAAAAGGTATCAAGAATGAGGGGTAAGTTGATTCTTCTCATAGGCGTTTTATTGACAAAAAAATTAAACTTTATACTATGAAAAAAATAGCTATTTTCGGCGGTTCTTTCAATCCCGTACACATCGAACATCATAATATCGTATCGGCGGCAAAGAGCGCGCTTTCTCTCGATGAAGCGTATATAATACCCTCAGCCGTTACCCCCAATAAGGGCGGCAGAATGGTGGCGGAAGAAAACGATCGCTTAAATATGTGCCGCCTCGCCTTTGAAAATGACGAAGGGGTCGCGGTCTCCGATTACGAGATAGCGAAAGGCGGAGTAAGCTATACCTATCTTACCTGCCGTGCGTTCAGAGATAAATTTCCCGATGACGAAATTTATTTTATCCTCGGTGCGGATATGCTCGATAATTTCCGCGAATGGAAGCGCCCCGGGGAAATTCTTAAATGCGTTAAAATCGCCGTGTGCGCGAGGGAAAGCGAAGAGGGATTGAAGGAAATTTTGCGGGCGTTCGAGACCCGTTTTGGTATTGAGGCGGAAAAAATCGACTACGTTGGCGCAAAAGTCGGATCTACGCGGATAAGGACGCTTGCCGCATTGGGCGAAAATATCGACGGCTACGTAGACCGAAAAGTGGCAAACTATATTAGGAAGCGAGCCATTTATTTACAGCCCGGTTTGCTCGGGGTAAAAAAATTGCTCAAGCCAGAGCGTTGGCGGCATACGGTGCGCGTGGCTATAATGGCGGCGGAAAATTGTTCGCGGCTCGGCATTCCGGAAAAAAAGGCGATAACCGCCGCGGCTCTGCACGATTGTGCGAAATATCTCGCTCCTGACAGCGCTTTGCTTGACGGTTTCGTGTGCCCTGAAGGGGTGCCTGCTCCGGTCGTACATCAGTTTTCGGGCGAATTTGTGGCGCGCAATACGTTCGGCATAACCGATGAAGAAGTCCTCGGTGCGATTAAATATCATACCAGCGGAAAGGAGAATATGTCCCCTCTCGAAAAACTGCTGTTTCTCTGCGATATGCTTGAAGAGGGCAGGAACTTTGACGGCGTAGAAAAACTGCGCAAGATATTCTCGCGCAGTATCGACGATTGTCTTTACGCCTCGCTCGAGCACCAGTTAAACTATCTGTCTGCTACAGGCGAACCTATTTATCCGCTCACAAGGCGTGCATACGATTATTTAAAGGAAAATAAAAAATGACAAGTAAAGAAAAAACCCAACTCATTTGCAAAATTTTATCGGAAAAGAAAGCTGTCGACATAGTATATATAGCCGTTGAAGATAAGACTAGTCTCTGCGATTACTTTGTAATCGCAGGCGGCAGGTCCAAAACGCAGGTAAAGGCTCTTGCCGAGCATCTTGAAGAAAAATTGAAGAAAGAGCATCTTATCGTGCCCCGCCGTGCGGAAGGGGTACAGGGCGGAAGATGGGCTGTCCTCGATTATGCGGACGTAATAGTACATCTTTTCGGCGATGAAGAGCGCGATTTTTACCGTTTGGAACGGCTTTGGGAGGACGGGGAAAATCTTACTCGCTATGAAGAGTGATCTTTGAACTGTATCTCTTTAGGGGTGGAGTAAGTCTTTTTGGCACGCTTCTTTTCAACAATATAATAGACTGGCTCGGGCTTCGGCGCAGGTTTTTCCTTTGGCGGAGGCTCGGGCTTCTTTTTCATACTTTTTAATCCGATATAAGCAAGTTTTATCAGATGGACGAGAATAAAACAGACGACAAACGTCAAAAACAGATACAAAACCCCTATAAACATAATTACATTATAGATGGTTGGCGTTACAAAAATTTGCGGAATTAAAAGTTAAAATAAATAATAAGGTAGAAAAGATGAGTTTTGAGGAAATGACTGCGGAAGATAAACAGCGCTTTGCCGAATTCAAGAAAAAAATCAATCTCGAGGCAGCGGCTGCACAGGTCAAAAAACTTGAATACGATATGATTGACGCGGCCGTTGACAAGGGAACGCTTCGCCGTGCGTGCCAGGATGCTAACCTGCTCGGACTCGGCGGCGTATGCGTGCTTCCTTCATATGTACGCCCTTGCGTAAGTTTTCTCGGCTCCGATCCCAAGGCTTCGCTGATAGCGTGCATATCTTATCCGCACGGCGCCGATACGACGCAGGTAAAAGTCGCGGCGGTGAAGAGAGCGTTCAAAGACGGCGCCGATGAAGCCGAAGTAACCGCGCCTATCGCATACGTCAAGGACGGTAATTGGGGCTACGTCAGGCGTGAGTTCAAAAAACTTAAATCCGCGGCAAAAAAACGCGCGTTGAGGATAAATATCGAAAGCGGACTTTTGACAACGCAGGAGATTACCAGAATCTGTTCCGTCGCTGCGGAATGCGGTATAACGTCGTTGCGCTCCTCGTCGGGGCATTTCGTCATAGGCTTCAATGCCGAATCCCTTTCCACAATGAAATCGGCGGTCAAGGATAAATGCACCCTAAAGGCTGACGGCGTTACGACGATAACGGATATGAATTCCGCCGTTGACTTGGGCGCGTTGATAATAGGCAGTAAAAATGCGGTGTCGCTTGCTCGGATTGTGATGTCCGCTGCGGATATCTGAATAAGGAAAAACTGCGGAGACTTTCAAAGTTTCCGCAGTTTTTCATCTCAATAAAATCAATTTGTTTTTCGCTCTTGTTATGGCGGTATATAGCCAACGAGCTTTGTCTTCCTTGAACGCATAACTTTCGTCAAAGACTACGGCGTTGTTAAATTCACTGCCCTGGGCCTTATGACAGGAAATACAGTAACCGTATTCGAATCTGTTCAGGGTGAACGCGCCGGTCGCTTCGCCGTCTTCGTTGAATTTCTCAAAATAATCCCCGTGTTTGTAGCGGTATCGCCCTTCCGTAAAAATTCCGACGTCAAACGGCAGGGCTTCGGGGCACAACTCGTCTAAAAAGTCGGGTTTGAACTGAATAAAACCTATCCCCGAACCGCTATCGTAAAACGGGTCGTAAGCCGTTCCGATAATGCCGTTTACAAGATTAAAACGGCAATCACCGTCTATGTATTGCTCCCAGTTGTTGAGCGTGCAAATAAGTTTTTCTCCGCTTTCAGGCAGCTGTCCGAGCCCTCTAATACGGCGTATTTCGTCGTTAATTGCCGTTCTCGTCTTGTTGATTCCGCAGATTATCTGGTCGGCTTTCAAGAGATAATTTTTTCTTCTCTCTCCGTTGAAAAGTCGTTTATTGACAACTGCAACACTGTCGCCGTATCTGCCGTAGGGTATATAAATTCCCTCGCGCGCCATCTCGGAAAGGCGAATAATGGGATTGTCGAGTTGCTGTCGGGTGATTGTCCTAAGAGTATAGTCAGGCGTTGATAAAGCAGAATTTGAACCCTCGATAGGCGGAAGCTGAGCGTTGTCGCCGCAGAGCAGAAGCTTCACGCCGAACTCCATAAGATCCCAAAGCACGTTATCGGCAACCATCGAGGCTTCGTCGAGAACGATTAGCTTTATGCCCTTGTCAACGCTGTCCCGTCTACGGAACGAAAGCTTCTCGATTTTTATCGTTTTGCCGTTCAACTCGACCTCTTTTTCCTCGCTGAACGACTGATAAATCAGCCGATGAAGAGTGGTGGCGGGTATGCCTCCGCGGATAAGCACCGTAGCCGCTTTCCCCGTGGGCGTTACAAACGCCGCGCTCTCGTCGGGGACCAGTCCGAGCGTCTGGGTAACGGTGTAGCGCAGTAGTGAAGTCTTGCCCGTTCCCGCAAAACCCGAAAGCACGAATATCTGTCTGGTGGAATGTAAAAACCAGTCCTTGATCATTTTGTCTGCCGCAACCTGATCGGCGGTCAATTCATAATGCATATATAAAATTATAACACGCAAACGAATGTTTGGCAAGTAAACTGCCCGAAATAGAAAATTATTTTGCGGGTAAATTTACAACTTGCTATTGACTAAACGGGCGGTTTGTTATATAATAAATTATGGTAATATTTGCTTAAAGCAAATTCAGGAGGAAATATGGCGTATAAAACAAGAGAGTGGCGCAATCAGATGCGCGTTACGGTTGACTTCAATTATATGATGTCAAAATCGCTCGGCGAAAGGGGAATAAAGGACTCGGAGCTTCGCGCTCTTAAAGACAAGGCGGAGCAGGCGTTCAATTACGTTCAGGCAAACCGCGGCACGGACGAGCTGTATATGGGCTGGACCGAGCTTCCCTATAATCAGGACGAAATAGTGGCGGATATTATAGCTACCGCTAAGGAAGTTAGAAAGAAATTCAAGTATTTCGTTGTTCTCGGAATCGGCGGCAGTGCGCTTGGTCCCATAATGGCGTTCAATGCGCTTAAACATCTTCACTATAACGAGCTTCCCCAAAAACAGCGCGGGGGACCTAAATTCTACGTTGAAGACAACGTAGACCCCGTGAGAATGCAGGCGCTTTTAGACGTCATCGAGCCCGAAAAGACTTGCTTTAACGTCATTTCAAAATCCGGCGCTACCAGCGAAACGATGACGCAGTATCTCATTATTGCGGACATATTGAAGAGTAAGGGCGTAAACCTTCCCGACAATATGATATTCACAACCGATGCAAGCCGCGGCAACCTTATTAAAATCGATAATGCGTTCGGCGGTGCGTTCAAGAAATTCGTACTACCCGACGGCGTAGGCGGAAGGTTCTCGGAGCTTTGCCCCGTAGGTCTGCTTCCCGCCGCAGTTTTAGGAATAGATATAAAAGGTATGCTTGCGGGCGCCGCATATATGGACGGACTTTGCTCGAAACCTTCTATTTCCAAGAACCCTGCGCTTGCCTGCGCGGCGTTGCAGTATATAACTATGCAGCAGGGCAAGAATATCAACGTGCTTATGCCTTATTCTGATAATTTAAAGCTTATGGCGGACTGGTATTGCCAGCTTTGGGCGGAATCTTTGGGTAAGGCTGTAGACTATGCGGGAAATACCGTTAACGCAGGTACGACCCCGGTAAAGAGTCTTGGCGTAACCGACCAGCACTCACAGGTCCAACTCTATATCGAAGGACCCTACGATAAGGTTATAACTTTCATCTCCGTTGAAAAGTATGCGTGCGAAATGCCCATTGCTCACGGATGCGAGGATATCCCCGACGTCGGCTTCCTCGGCGGACATACTATGCAGGAACTTATTCAGGCTGAAAATAAGGCTACGGCATACGCCCTTATGCGCGCGGGCAGAATGAATTACACTATAAATATGCCCGAAGTCAACGAGTTCACTTTGGGTCAGCTTATGTATCTGCTTGAATTGCAGACGGCTTATACGGGTGCGCTCCTCAATATCAATACGTTTAATCAGCCCGGCGTTGAAAACGGTAAGAAAGCCACGTTTGCGCTTCTCGGCAAACACGGTTACGAAGCTCAAAAGGCTGAAATGGATGCCGCTCCTGCGCTCGATGATAAATATATAGTTTAAACAAAAGGAAAAGGGGCGACGTCCGTCGCCCCTTAAAAATGATATGAACCCTTGGTTGATTGTATTAATAGTTATTGCCGCGGTACTAATCCTGCTTTTGATATTTGCCTTTATAATAGACGGTATCGCTTTTGGCGGGCGTAAAGATAAAAATCCGTTTTTAAAATATCATACTTATGAAGATTTCTCTCTTACGTGCGAAAATATCTCGGTTAACCGTCTTCGCGGATGTATTTACAGAGAAAACAGCGACGATCGGCAGGACGAAAACAAAATAATAATCTTTGCGCACGGAATGGGTCCCGGACAGATAGCATATACCACGGAAATCGCTTATTTCTGCCGTTGCGGCTATACGGTAATCGCGCTTGACAGCAAAGGAAGTAATTTGTCGGCAGGTAAATCTATAAACGGCTTTTATGAAGGGGTAAAAACGGTCAAGGCCGCCATTGATTTTTGTGAAAAAAGATTCAGCGGCAAAAAAATTATTCTTGTAGGTCATAGTTGGGGTGCATATTCCGTTCTATGCGCTTCTGCCGAAAGAAATATTGACGGCGTGGTTGCGATAAGCGCACCCGATTCTCCCGCTAAAATGGTAGCGGAACAAGCCGCATATGTTATAACAAGACCGATTGCGTACCTCTTATGTCCGTTTCTGTACATTGTCAATTTTTTAAAGTTCGGCATAAAGGGCAACGCAAATTCCGCCAAGTGCGCAAGTGTTAGCGGTAAACCCACGTTGCTCGTTCACGGCGATTGCGATAAGGTTGTGCCTGAAAAAAGAGCGGCTTTCTTTACGGCAAACGGCGGCAATATTACTAAACTACTCGTCAAGGGGAAGAGGCATAATCCCTATAATACCGTAGCCGCCGAAGACTATCTCGATAAGATAATTACGGCAAGTGTGAGACAAGCAAAAATCACTGACGAGCTGAAAGCTTTTTTTGAAAGTATCGATCTTGCGGTTGTTACAGAAGAAGACCAAGAGGTAATGGGCGAGATTGAGAAGTTTATTAAATCGATTTAAGGATTATTCTTAACCTTACTTGGACTTTAGCGCGGAATTTATGCTTATTTATAGGCATAAAACTTCCTTAGAAACGGACGGACCTGTTTTAAGTTCGTCTTTTTTAAGCTTAGTTTAAAACTCAAAGTTGTTTTGAGGAACGAGGGAACAATAGACTCTTTTCAGCAAAAACGGCTTTTTATTTGGTATATAGCTGATTTTGCATACTACTATGTCTGACATAACAATAAAATTCTATTGAAATATAAGGTAATTTATATGATAATTAATTCAACGCCTAAAGAAGATTGCTTTTTTATGCCTGCCGAATATGCGCCTCACCGGGCGACTATTATGATTTGGCCTGAGCGCGCAGGAAGTTGGATATACGGGGCTAAAAATGCCAAACTCGTTTTTACTGAAATTATTAAAGCTATTTCGGTAGGCGAAAAGGTATACGTTGCTGTTTCCGAAAGTGCTGAAGAAAATGCTAAAGAAATTTTGCGCGATGAGATAAAATACAATTCAGTTAAATTGTTGCGTATAGATACCAACGATTGTTGGGTACGCGATATATCGCCTACGTTTGTTGTAAACGGTAAACAAATCCGCGGAGTAGACTGGCGGTTCAATGCCTGGGGCGGCGATTTCAACGGTCTGTATTCAGACTGGAAATTGGATGACGAGTTCGCTTTAACGGCGTGTGCCGTTTTAGGGTTAAATGCGTATTCTGCTCGCCCGTTTGTTTTAGAAGGAGGCTCTTTTATTACTAACGGTGCGGGGACGGTCGTTACCACCGAAGAATGTCTCTTATCAAAAGGGCGCAATCCGGGTTTAAGTAAATCGGAGATAGAGGGCAAGCTGAAAGAATATCTCGATTGCGAGCGCGTGATTTGGTTACCTTACGGGCTTGCCGGGGATAAAACCAACGGGCACGTTGACAATATGTGCGCCTTTGTCGGTAAAAGTCAGGTGGTTCTATCCTGGGATGAAGAGGGAGAACAGAGCTCAAGGTGCCGCGCGAATCTCGAAGTCTTGGAGACAAACGGTATTAACGTAATTACGTTGCCCATACCCAAACAGCCGATAACCGTTACCGAGCACGAGGCTAAAGGGTTTAAATACGAAAAGGGTGATATCCGCCGAAAAGCGGGGGAAAGGCTCGTGGCTTCGTACGTTAATTTTTACATATGCAATTCGTCCGTGCTTGTACCGCAGTACGGCGACAAAAACGACCGCATAGCAGTGCATATTCTCGGTTCTGTATTCAAAGACAGAAAAATCGTTCCTATATATGCCCGCGATATTTTGGTGGGCGGAGGCAGTATTCACGGCATTACCCAACAGATACCCCAGGGCACTCAATTTGAAAGGCGTAAAAACAGATTGCGCGCCGAAGAAGTTTTTGATTTTGCAAAGAAAAAATCGGAATAAGACCAATTGTAAAAAGAGGTAAGGCAGGTTAATTCATAAATGAAAAATATAGCGATTGTAACGGGAGCGACGGGAGGTATCGGACGGGAATTTGTAAAAATTCTCGCAAACGAACAGCTTGATGAAATTTGGGCTTTCGGAAGAAATGCGTCGCGCCTTGAAAGTTTAAAGAAGTTGAACGGCGATAAAATTATACCTGTCTGCAAAGACTTAGCTAACTTTAATGAGCTATCTTCAATTACAGAGTTATTAAAAAACGAAAATCCTAATATCGTTTATCTTGTCAATAATGCCGGCATAGCGGATATGCTGCCATCCGAGGATATTCCCGTAGACGAGATCGTTAAAATGGTCGATCTTAACTGTAAAGCGCCGACGCTGCTCATCAACTACTGCCTTCCGTATATGAAGCAAGGCGGAAAAATAATAAACGTCAGCTCTGCCGCGGCGTTTCAACCCGTCCCTTATCTCAATTTATATGCGTCGACCAAGGCGTTTTTAAGAAGCTATTCCCGTGCCTTAAACGTGGAGATGAAACCTCGTGGAATAACCGTAACTGCCGTGTGCCCCGGCTGGGTCGATACGGATTTGCTAACGCACGTTATCAACGGTAAAAAAGTCAAATTTAAAGGCGTTGTGGAGCCTGATAGGGTTGCGCAAAAGGCTATTAAGGACGCTAAAAAGGGTAAAGATATGTCGGTTTGCTCGCTATTTATCAAAAATCAGCATTTGGCGGTAAAATTATTGCCTCAAAAGCAGGTTATGAAGATATGGCTGTACAGCATAAGACGATATTTCGATGATTAAATTATATCAAAATTATTCAAAAAAATCTTGCCAAACAATTATGTATATGGTATAATTATAAAAAGTATAAAGGCTTAGCCCGAAACCCAAAAATTTATTTTAAAACCTAATACATACAATAGCCCCGCGGGGCTATTGTATGTGCGTAAGGATTACGCACATACAATAAAAAATCTTAATAGTAAAAAAAGTAAAGGAGCAATGTCGGTTGTCCGTATAGCGGATTAAATTCAAACGACATTACGGTACATAAAATATGAAAAATATAAAAAAAATTACGGCAATAATAATCGCGGCGATTGCAAGTATGAGCCTGATTGTTTTTTCAGCTTGCGGCACTAAGACCGTAGCGGTAGAAAGCGTCGCTTTAAGCGAAACGGAGATCACGCTTGAAATCGGTGAAGAGCAAACGCTTATCGCAACGGTAACGCCTGACGACGCAACGGACAAAACGG
>CAYLQK010000027.1:0-16129 GCA_964385865.1 uncultured Clostridia bacterium
TTCTTGTGCTTGCCCTCCGCGGACGCGACCGAGCGTATCGTTTCGCGGTAGGGTATCTTCGGCTCGGAAAGAGTAACGTCTATGCCGTAGCGCGCCTTCAGCTTCTTTGCGAGCAGCTCGATATGCACCTCGCCCTGGCCGTTGAGTATAAGCTCGCCCGTCTCCGCGCGTTTCTCAACCGAGAAGGTGTAGTCCTCCTCGCACATCTTGGCAAAGCCTGCCGCCATCTTGTCCTCTTCGCCCTTGTTCACGGCCTTTACCGCCATAGAGAGGGAGGGGCGGGGGAATCTTATGGGGTCGAATTGCAGGCAGGTGCCCGTCGCGCACAGCGTATCGTTGGTGTTCGTGGCGGAAAGCTTGTTCACCGCGCCTATATCCCCTGCGGTAAGCTCGGGCACGAGTTCGGCTTTCTTGCCTCTCATCATAAATATCTGTCCTATCCGCTCTTCCTTGCCCGTGGTAGCGTTGAGTACGGTCATACCCGTCTTGAGTTTGCCGCGGAAAATCTTTATGTAGTTGAGTTTGCCCGTATACGCGTCGTAAACGGTCTTGAACACCTGCGCGGCAAAAGGTCCGTCCTCTTCGCAGTCTACGTTCACTATTTCGTCTGCGAGCAGGTCGGTTGCAAGCGAGTTCTTTCTCTCGTTCGCCGTGGGCATATAGCGCACAATCTCGTCCAAAAGGTTGATGACGCCCCTGTTCTGCAGCGCGCTGCCCGCCATTACGGGAATGACGCTGCCCGTGGCAATGCCTTTTCTGATGCCGTGTATGGCTTCCTCTCGGGTAAGACCGCCGTTCTCGAAGTATTTATCCAGCAAGTTCTCGTCGTTTTCCGCCGCAGCCTCGACAAGTCTGTCCTGCATCTTGTCCAACTGTTCTTTCAGATTGTCGGGCACGGGTATTTCCTGCGGGCCCTGCGTGGAAAATTTGTACGCTTTATTCTGTAACGCGTTGACGTAGCCCGTCATCTTGCCGTCCGACATAATGGGCAGCTGAATGGGCGCGAGCTTGCCCGTATATTTCTCCCTCAGCGCGTTGACGGTGCCCTCGTAGTCGGCGTTGGGCTTATCCATACCGTTTATGAATATGATAAGCGGCTTGCCGAGTTTGAGGCAGTATTCGACGACGCTCTCCGCGCCGATGGGAATGACCCCGTTCGCGCCTATGACGAGTATCGCCGCGCCGCACGCCGCAAGTCCCTCGTGCCGTTCGCCCTCGAAGTCGTAGAACCCGGGCAGATCCAAAAGGTTTATCTTTACGTCCTTCCATAACAGATATGCAACGGAGGTGCCGAGAGAAATTTTCTTAACCTTTTCCAGCTCGTCGAAGTCCATAACGGTGGTGCCGTCCTCGACTTTGCCCATTCTGTCTATGGCTCCGCCGTTGAACAGCATTGCCTCGCACAAGGTGGTTTTACCTTCGCCGCTGTGGCCTATAACCGCCACGTTTCTTATTTCCTTTGCCGTGATATTCATCTGATGTCCCCTTATCGCTTTAAAAAAAGCAGTTATTAAGTCTATTATACTATAAATATCCGATTTTTCAATACCAAACCCGTAAATTTTTTTTAAATACGCCGCCGACGCCGTCCTGTTTTGCAGTTAAAAGTCGGTTTGTCGAAAGAAAGCCGCCCTGCGCAGACTGCGCAGGGCGGCCTATATTCTCAATAATTTTTAGCTTCGATTTCGAAGTAGGATTGGGGGTGTAAGCAGACGGGACACACCTGTGGCGCGCTTTCGCTTACTACCACGTGTCCGCAGTTGCGGCATTTCCAGACGTGCAGACCCGTTTTCTTGGTGAAAACTTCGTCGTTTTCAACGTTTGCGGCGAGCGCGAGATATCTCTCCTCGTGGTGCTTCTCTATCTCCGCAACCATACGGAATTTAGCGGCGAGCGTTAAAAAACCCTCCTCTTCCGCAACGCGCGCGAATTCCGCGTACATTTGCGTCCATTCCTCGTTTTCGCCCGCGGCCGCGGCGATAAGGTTTTCGTGCGTGTCGCCTATGCCGCCAAGCTCCTTAAACCACATCTTTGCGTGTTCCTTTTCATTGTCGGCGGTCTCGAGGAACAGATCGGCAATCTGCTCGTAACCTTCCTTTTTCGCCACCGACGCAAAGTAGGTGTATTTATTCCTCGCCTGGCTTTCGCCTGCGAACGCGTACCAAAGATTGGCTTCCGTCTTTGTGCCTTTCAGCTCTTTTTTATCTGCCATTTTATTATTCTCCATTTTAATACTTATCTGTATTATATCATATCCTTTTAAAAATGCAAGCGTTTACACTAGATAAGATTAATTATCAATAAAAATTTTTACAAAAACTTTACATATGACTTGACAGGTGTAAAGGTTTAGTGTAAACTTTCTGTAACTATGAAAGAGAAATACGACGTCATAATAGTGGGAGCGGGCGTAGCGGGTCTCAACTGCGCCCTTCATCTCCCCGAAAACATAAGCGTTCTCGTCATTTGCAAGGGCACCCCCGACAAGAGCGACAGTTATCTCGCGCAGGGCGGTATCTGCTGTCTGCAGGGGGACGGCGACTATGAAAGTTATTTCAACGACACTATGCGCGCAGGGCACGGCGAAAACGACCCCGCGGCGGTGGATTGTATGATACGCGGCTCGGGGGCGGTCATAGACGGACTGATTGCGGTGGGCGTGGATTTCGCGCGAAACGCCGACGGAACGCTGTCCGTAACCCGCGAGGGCGGGCACTCGAGAAACCGCATCTGTTTCCACGAGGATTGCACGGGCAGGGAAATCACGTCCCGCCTGCTTGAAAAGGTTACGACGCTTAAAAACGTGGAAATAATACCTGAAACAGTGATGCTCGATATAATATCCGGCCGCGGCGGCTGTTACGGCGTCGTCGTATGGGATAAGCCCGGGGGCGGTGTGAAAAATATTTTCGCCGACTATACCGTGCTGGCTTCGGGCGGAATAGGCGGCGTATTCGAAAAATCGACCAACTTCAGACTGCTCACGGGCGACGGCGTCGCGGTCTGCTTAAAGCGCGGCGTGGCAGTAGACAACGTCAACTACATACAGATTCACCCGACGACTCTCTATTCGGAAAAGGCGGGCAGAAGCTTCCTTATTTCCGAATCGGTGCGCGGCGAGGGCGCGCTGCTGCTCGATAAAAATTTCAACCGCTTCACCGACGAGCTTCAACCCCGCGACGTGGTAACCGCCGAGATACTCGCGCAGATGAAGAGGGACGGCACGCCTTACGTCTGGCTGGATATGCGCCCCATTCCCGAAGAGGAGATAAAGATGCACTTCCCCGGCATCGTCAAAAGGTGCGCGGAGGAGGGGTACGACGTGTTTAAAGAGTGCATTCCCGTAGTGCCCGCGCAGCACTATTTTATGGGCGGCGTCAGGAGCGGGTTGCAGGGCAGGACCACCCTTCCCCGGCTGTACGCCGTGGGCGAAACCTGCTGTAACGGCGTGCACGGCGCTAACAGACTCGCTTCCAACTCGCTGCTCGAAAGCCTGCTGTTTGCCGAACGCGCGGCGGAGGACATAGCCGCAAACTTTGCGCGCGCCGACAGACTGCTCGCGAAAGCCGCGGCGGAAAAGCTCGATTACCGCGAGTATTCCGAGCCCGAAAAATTACTTGAAAGCTATAAACAGATATTACTCAACGCAATAAAGGAGGCGGAAAATGTTAAACCCCGTAACAAACGCGATCAACGCTGACGAACTCATTAAAATGGCGCTCAGGGAGGACGTTTCCAACGAGGACGTATCCACAAACGCCGTAATCGACGGCTACGTTTTGGGCAGCGTTCAGCTGATTTGCAAGCAGGACGGCGTGATCTGCGGTCTGCCGGTGTTCGAAAGGACGTTCAAAATTCTCGACGAGAGTTGCGAAATAGATTTCTTCGCCGTGGACGGCGACAGGGTGAAAAAGGGTCAGCTCATAGCCGGGCTGCGCGGCGATATCCGCGCGCTTTTGTCGGGCGAAAGGACGGCTTTGAACTTTTTGCAGAGGATGAGCGGCATTGCGACTTACACCTCGCAGGTTGCGGCGCTTTTGGAGGGAAGCAAGACCAAGCTGCTCGATACGCGCAAGACCACGCCTAATATGCGGCTTTTCGAAAAATACGCCGTCAAAGTGGGCGGCGGCAACAATCACCGCTACAACCTTTCCGACGGCATACTGTTAAAGGACAACCACATAGGCGCGGCGGGCGGCATAAGGCAGGCGGTGGAGCGCGCCAAGGCATATGCGTCGTTCGTGAGGAAGATAGAAGTCGAAGTGGAGACGCTCGACGGCGTGCGCGAGGCGCTGGACGCGGGCGCGGATATCATTATGCTGGACAATATGGCGCCCGCGCAGATGAAGGAAGCCGTTGCGCTGATAGGCGGCAGGGCGCTGACCGAGTGCAGCGGCAACATAACGCGGGAAAATATAAAAGAGGTTTTGGATACGGGCGTAGATTTCGTTTCCAGCGGCGCGCTTACCCATTCCGCGCCCATACTCGATCTGTCGCTTAAAAATCTTCATCCCGTCGCGGAGGGACAATGAAAGCCGAGTTGCGCAGGCAGGAGATACTCAGCCTGCTCGGCAACACCGACAGCCCCGTTCCCGCTAATCTCCTGAAGGAACGCTTTTCGGTCTCGCGGCAGGTCATCGTTCAGGATATAGCGCTGCTGCGCGCCAACGGCTACGACATAACCGCCACCAACCGCGGCTATCTCCTGAACACCGCGGCGCGGGCTACGCGCGTTTTCAAGTGCCGCCATACCTTTGACGAGGTCGTAGAGGAGGGCGTGCTGATAATAGAGGCGGGCGGGAGAATGGAGGACGTATTCGTCAACCACAGGCTGTACGGCAGAATCTCCGCCAGGCTCGACATACGCAACCGTATGCACGTTGAAGAGTTGTACCGTTCGCTCGTTTCAGGCGCGTCGAAGCCGCTTATGAGCGTAACCGACGGCTATCATTACCACACCGTTTCCGCCGACAGCGAGGAAGTTTTGGACGGGATAGAAAAAAAGCTCCGCGAGCGCGGATTTTTGATAGAGATTTAGCTTAAAACCTATCTTTAATACGCCTGACGATGGGGAAGGCGTTCGATTAATCCGGAGTTTCACGCCGCGGGCGCGCAAATGCGCGCCCGCGGCGGGACTTTTCAAACGATTGACAAACAGGCGCCGCGGTGATAGAATCTAAGCAGTAAAAGAGGAGGCGGCGGAATGAAATTATTAAAAAAGTTTTTCAGCAAGATATGCATTTTTGCCATCGCCCTCTTCTTGCAGGTCGGGTTAGTGCTCGCCACGGCGCTCTATTTCGAAAGCTATCTGTTCGCGTTTCAGGTGGCAAGCATTGTTTTGGCGGTGCTAATCTTTCTCAGCGTCGTCAACAAAAAGGAAAGCCCCGAGTTCAAGCTGCCCTGGCTGGTTTTAATACTCCTGTTCCCCGTGTTCGGCACGATCATCTATATAATGTTCGCCAATTCCAAGATATCCCCCCGTCAGTTCAAGATAATGGTCGAAGCCGCCTGCCGGTGTAAAAAATTCGTCGAAATCACGCCGCGGGAAAACGAAGAGATAAGGCGCGTTACGGGCGAATATTACGGCGTCGAAACCTATCTCAGAAAAAACGCATACAGCCGCGGCTACCTCGACAACAGAGTCGTCTATTTTTCCTCGGGCGAGAAATTTTTCGCCGACCTTATAACCGAACTCGAGCGGGCGGAAAAGTTCATCTTTATGGAATACTTCATAGTCGACCACGGCAAATTGTGGGACCGTATTCACGAACTTCTCATAAGAAAAGCCGCCGCAGGCGTGGAAGTGCGCCTTATGTACGACGATATAGGTACCCTCGGGCTGCTCAAATTCAACTATTTCAAGAGGCTGAAAAAGGAGGGGATAAACTGCCTCAAATTCAACCCCTTCCGTCCCGTGGTAACGGGCGTGCATAACAACCGCGACCACAGAAAGATCACCGTTATCGACGGTAGAGTCGCCTACACGGGCGGCGCAAATATCGGCGACGAATACGCAAACGAGGCGGGGAAGCTGGGGTATTGGAAGGATTCCGCCGTAAAGGTGTGCGGCTCCGCCGTGCGTGCGTTCACGGTAATGTTTTTAGAGCTGTTCGACGCGACGGCAAAGTCGTTCTCGGATTACGAAAAGTATCTCGGGGCGACTTTTGAAAAGTACGAAGACGGGGGCTGCGTTCACCCCTTCGGGGCGGGACCAAAACCCTTCTATAAAGAGCTGGTCGGCGAAAACAATTATATGAATATAATTAATTCGGCGAAGAACTACCTCTTTATCTCTTCGCCCTATCTAATTCCCGATTATAACCTGATCACGGCGCTGCGTAACGCCGCGTTCAGGGGCGTCGACGTGCGCATTGTAACGCCGCACAAGCCCGATAAGAGGATAATATTCAATATGACCCGCTCTAACTACAAATATCTGTTGCAGGCGGGGGTCAAGATTTACGAATATACCCCCGGGTTCATCCACGCAAAGGGAATGATTGCCGACGGCGAAATTGCCTGCGTCGGTACGATCAATCTCGATTACAGAAGCCTCGTTCATCACTACGAATGCGGCGCGGTGCTGTATAAAACGCCGTGCATAGCGGATATCAGGGCGGATTTCGATAAAATCTTCGGCGTTTCCGAGGAGATAACGCCCGAAAAGTGCAAAATGGGCTTTTTCGCGTCGCTAATTAACGCGGTCTTGAATCTGTTCTCGCCGATGCTTTAAAAAAGACGTAAAAAATGCAGCCGCCCGACCGCATACCTGCGGTCGGGCGGCAATTGTTTCGGCCTTAATTATCTCAGAAATCGACTTCGGCGTCGTAGTAGCAGCATTTAAGCAGTTTTTCCATCTCCTCGACGGACGGCTGACGGGGGTTCGAGAGGGTGCAGGCGTCCGCAATGGCGTTCACTGCGATGCCGTGCAGCCTTTCGAGAAATACCTTTTCGGGAACAAAGCCCTGCCCGCAGGGATAACTGTCGGGTCCGTAGTGTCCTATGCAGTGGGGGATGTTGAGGTCGTCGTTCATCTTTCTAAGCATAGCTATCAGAAGCTCAACCTTTTCATCGTCGTCCTTGCCGCCGAGGTGAATGAAGTCGGCTATCTGTCCGTAGCGCTTTTTAGCGGTGGGATCCTTCGCGTTGAACTTGATTACCTTGGGCAGATACATAGCGTTCGCCGCGCCGTGAATGATGTGCGCGCCGTAGTCGGTGAAAGCCGCGCCGGTCTTGTGCGCCATAGAGTGTACGATTCCCAGCAGCGCGTTGGAGAACGCCATACCGGCAAGACACTGGGCGTTGTGCATTCTGTCGCGCGCGGGCACGTCGCCGTTGTACGAGGGAACGAGGTCGGCCTTGATCATCTCGATAGCGTGAAGCGCGAGGGGATCGGTATAGTCGCAGTTTGCGGTGGAAACGTATGCTTCAACCGCGTGGGTAATTGCGTCCATACCCGTGTGCGCTACAAGCTTTTTGGGCATAGTTTCCGCAAGCTCGGGGTCTACGATTGCGACGTCGGGCGTAATTTCAAAGTCCGCGATGGGGTATTTGATTCCCTTTGAATAGTCGGTGATGATCGAGAACGCCGTAACTTCCGTAGCCGTGCCCGAAGTGGAGGAAATCGCGCAGAAACGCGCCTTCTTTCTCAGTGCGGGAATGCCGAACACCTTGCACATTTCTTCGAAAGTGATATCGGGATATTCGTATTTGATCCACATAGCTTTCGCCGCGTCTATGGGCGAACCGCCGCCTATGGCAACAATCCAGTCGGGCTTGAAGTCAAGCATTGCCCGGGCGCCCTTCATAACGGTTTCAACCGAGGGGTCGGGTTCGATGCCTTCGAACAGCTGAACTTCCATTCCCGCCTCTTTCAGATACCCGACCGCTCTGTCAAGGAACCCGAATTTTTTCATCGAACCGCCTCCAACGCAGACGATCGCCCTCTTTCCGTCGAAGGTCTTTAACGCCTCCAACGCGCCCTTGCCGTGATACACGTCTCTCGGTAAAGTAAATCTTGCCATAGAATAAATATCCTCCCAAAAACATTATTTTTAACCTTTTTTGTTCCTTATCCCGGGAACCTCGTTTATTTTATCACTTGTAATTTTATATGTCAAGCAATTGATAAAAATTTATCAATATATTTTTATCGAAATTATTTTCGGCGAATTATGCGGCTGTTTAGCGCTTATTCCCGCCCCGTTTAAGGCTCGTTTCGGCGGGGGGGGGAATTGGGCGAGATCGGGAGAAAAAACGGGGGCTCACGTCAAGTGTTTTATCCAAACGCTTGACAGCGGCAAATTGACGCAATATAATGAAACTACAATTTAAAGTTATTCTTTGGGGCGGGGTGCAATTCCCCACCGGCAGTAGAGTCTGCGAAGACGGCGCGCGCGCCGTCCCGAACGGGTGAAATTCCCGTACCGACGGTATAGTCCGGATGGAAAAAGAATTGAAAGCGGTTTTCATCGTTTTTTATTTCGCTCCGATTTTGTCGGGGCGAATTTTTTCAGGGAACAACTTTAAAAATAATTTTAAGGAGTTGTTTATATGCAAAAAACAGAACAAACCGCCGCCGGGACGGAACTCGCCGGGACGGAATCCGCCGGGACGGAACCCGCCGGGACGGAATCCGCCGGGACGGAACCCGCCGGGACGGAGAGATCCGCCGGCGCGGCGGCGAACGTTGAGCCCGCCGGGCTTAAAAGCGCGGCGAAGAGCAAAAAGGAAGCGTTTAAAAATTACTTTACCGCTACCCGCATCTCCTATATAGCGATCTTCACGGCGATATCCTACGTCTTATATCTATTCGACTTTCCCATTCTGCCGTCCGTAAGCTTTCTTAAAATCGACTTTTCCAACGTGTTCGTTATGATAGGCGGATTTGCGCTGGGTCCCGTCGCGGGCGTGATAATTGTCGTTTTAAAGGAACTTATACACGGGCTTACGATCGGGCAGACGGCGTTTGTCGGCGAGCTTGCGAATATCCTGTTCGTACTGCCCTATATGCTTATACCCGCGATCGTCTATAAAAAGCACAAGGGAATAAAGATTGTTCTAATAACGCTGGTTTTAGGCTGTCTGGCGCAGTGCATAGTGTCTTTCCCCGTCAACTATTTCCTCAACTTTCCCGCATACCTTTGGGGGCTGGGCTACGGAACGTGGGCGGACGGTCAGGCGCTTGCCCTGCAGGTATGGTATTGGATACTCTTATTCAACCTGATAAAGACGGTAATGATTTCAGTCGCGGTAATAATCCTTTACAAGCCTCTGTCCCGCCTCATAAAACTGACCAACGCCAAGTTCGAATCCGTCAAAAACAGGCGCGGCAGCAAGTCGGAAGTAAAATAGTCTGTAAATTATTAAAGATAAAAAGATATACGCCGCGCGGATTTTTAAGCCGAGCGGCAAAATTCCGCCGCTCGCTTTTGCCTCTTTTTTCTCCCCTCTTTGCCGCCCTTTTTACCGCCGCGGAAATTTACTTTAAAACAATTGCAAATTACCGCCGTAGGGGGTATAATATCCGTATGGCAACGTTTATCTCCAAAAGCCCCGAAGATACGCAAAGGTTCGGGGCGGAATACGCAAAGACTCTCTGCCGCGGCGACGTCGTTCTGTTGAACGGCGATATGGGCGCGGGCAAAACGGTCTTTGCCAAGGGCGTCGCCAGAGGATTGGGTATTACCGACGAAATTTTAAGCCCGACTTACGCCTATATGAACGACTATTACGGCAAGCTGTACCATTACGACTGTTACCGCCTTTCCTGCGGCGAACAGGCCGAAGCTCTGGGACTGTGCGACTACTTCTATGCCGGCGGCGTATGCCTTATCGAATGGGCCGAAAACATCTTGTCCGTACTGCCCGAAAGGGTGAAAGTTATAGACATAATAAAGACGGGAGAGAGGGTAAGAGAGATAAGATATGAGTAATTTTCTTGCGATAGACACCTCTTCGCGCTATCTCACGGTGCTTGCCCGGAAGGACGGAAAAAGCGCGTTGCGGCACCTTCCCGACTGCGCGATGAAGCACTCCGTCATACTTATGGGCGAAATAGATTGCGCATTAAAGGAAGTCGGGCTGTCTCCCGCCGGGTGCGACTTTTTTGCCGCGGTAACTGGCCCCGGTTCGTTCACGGGCATAAGAATAGGCATCGCCACAGCAAAGGGCTTTGCTTTGGGCGCGGGTAAGCCCCTCGTTTCAATCACTTCGTTCGACCTCATTGCATATAATGTGGCATACGAAAATTTCTACGCGGTCATAGACGCCGCGCACGACCATTACTATGTCTGCGGCTACGGCGCAGGCGGAGAGATTACCCTTGCGCCCTCATATATGTCGGGGCAGGCGGTTGAAAATCTCGGCGCGCCCCTTTTCGGGTTCGAGCCGCTGCCCTGCGCGGGATATACGCGCATAGACCCGGACCTGTCCGTGGCGGTCCGCGCGTGCGAGGGCAATTTATCCGACAGTATGAATGCGCTGTACGTGCGCAAGTCCCAGGCGGAGGAGGCGAGGAAATGTTGATACGTCCCTGGAAATACGAGGAGATTTTGCGCATTTCCCAAATTGAAGAGGAGTGTTTCCCCAAGGAGCCCTGGAACTTCCAGATGCTCGCGTCCAGCTTCGAGTCGGATTCGTTTTACGGCCTGCTTGCCGAGGAAGGGGGAGAAATAGCCGGCTACGGCGGAATAACCGTCGCCGCCGATTCCGCCGATATAGACAATATCGCCGTTGCGGAGAATTACCGCCGCTGCGGCATTGCAACGGCTCTTTTAAACCGACTCTGCGCTTATGCGGAGGGAAAGGGCGTGGGAAAGGTTTTTCTCGAAGTCCGCGTCTCCAACGCCGCCGCTATGAGCCTGTACCTGAAAAACGGGTTCAAGGGCGTATATGCGCGCACGCGCTATTATTCCGACGGCGAGGACTGCCTCGTAATGCAGAAAGAGCTTTGATATCCGTCGCCTACGTGCTTCAATAAAAAGTTAATTATCGGGAGATATTCTTATTCTATTAAACGGTAAATTCATTTCCGCAATATGCGAGGGGCAGGGTAAAGACGTGCTTTTACTGCACGGCTACCTGTCCTCTAAGGAAAGCTTTTACTATCAGATCAAGTACCTGTCGCGGTATTTTAAGGTAACCGCGCCCGACTTCTACGGTTTCGGCGCCAGCGCGCGCCTCGACGCGCCCTATTCCGTCGGCGATTATTGCGCTTGGCTCGATTCGTTTATCCGCGAAGCGGGGCTTGACAGACCGCATATAGTGGCGCATTCGTTCGGGGCGAGGGTCGCCGTAAAGTATCTCGGCGAACGCCGCGGCGGCGCGGAAAAGTTGGTTATCTGCGGCGGCGCGGGCATCGTCAAACCCCGTTCGGCGCAGTATATAAGGCGCGTAAAGGCTTATAGAACGGTGAAGAAATTCTTTCCCGGATTCGCGGAACGGCATTACGGCAGCGCGGAGTACCGCGCTCTTCCGCCCGTGATGAAGGAGAGCTATAAAAAGATAGTCAACGAGGATCTTTCGGAGTATGCGGCAAAGATAGAAAGCCCCACGCTGCTCGTTTACGGCCGCGACGACGCGGTAACCCCGCCCGAAGAGGAGGGCGCCGCTTTCAACCGGCTTATACGCGGCAGCAGGCTGGAAATCGTCGAGGGCGGGCATTTCTGCTTTTCGGAATATCCCGAAAAATTTAACGGACTTTTATACGATTTTCTTACGGAGAAATAAAATTGGGCATTTTCGTTTCCGTACCAAAAACAATTGAATGCGTTGCGATAGCGCTCGCCTTCGCGGCTGCGCTCTGTCTTTCGGCGAAGAAACCTGCGGGCGTTCTGCAATCGTGCGGCTACGCCAACAAAAAATTCGCCAAATGGCTGAAAAAGAAGGGCAATATGACTTACGGGCGGCTTGCCCTGCTCGCCACGCTCTGCCTGTTCTCCTCCGCGGTCGTGGGGGCTTGTTTCGCTTTCTGCGGCGAATGGGCGGCGATAGTCTCGCTTGCGCCCTTTGTCATCTTCTTCGTCGTCTATATCTGGGCGGACAAAAAAGTCGCGCTCAGGTCCGAGCTTACGCTCACGCCGCGCTTTAAGCGGCTGTATGTAGTGCTTTTTCTCGTCTGCGCGGTCGTCTCCTATATCTTAGTAACCCTCTTAAATTTCGTCGACTATATTTGGGAAGAGGCGGTTTTTACTTACCTCAGGTACTGTGCGCTGGCTCTCTTGCCCGTATTGCTCATACCTATGCTGATGCTCGCAAACAGTATCGCGAAGGTCTACGAGGTCCCGCACAACAAAAAATTTGTCCGCCGCGCCAAAGCCAAGCTTGCCGCTTCGGACTTAAAGGTCGTCGCGATTACGGGCAGTTACGGCAAGACGAGCACAAAATATATACTAAGCGCAATACTATCCGCCAAATACCGGGTGCTGTCCACGCCGCGTTCGCACAATACCCCTATGGGTATCGCGCTTGCGCTGAACAACAACAAGCTTGAAGATTACGACCTGTTCATAGCCGAAATGGGCGCGCGCCACGTCGGGGATATCGCCGAACTGTGCGAAATCTGTCCGCCCGACGTCTCCGTTATCACGGGGATATGCCCGCAACACCTCGAAACGTTCGGCACGGTGGCGGATATAGTCAAGGCTAAGGGCGAGATTCTCCGCTATACGAGGGGCGCGGCGATAATAGCCGACGACTGCTTCGACCTGTTCGGCGCGTTCGGTTGCGAAAAGTTGCGCTGCGACTGCGTGTCGGAAATCGAAAGCACCTGCGAGGGCACGCAGTTCACGCTGACACTCGGCGGCGAAAGCCGTCGCGTCGGGTGCAGATTGCTCGGCAGGCATTCGGCGCAAAATATAGGGCTTGCCGCGCAGGCGGCGTATCTCGCCGGAATGACTTTGGACGAAATCGCGGCGGCGGTAGGCGGACTCGATTATATCGAACACCGTCTGCAACTTATCAAGGTCAACGGCGTAAATATTCTTGACGACGGCTACAACTCCAACGTCAAGGGCGCGCGCGCCGCGCTGAACGTACTCAAAAGTTTCGGCGGCAGAAAAATAGTCGTAACGCCCGGACTTGTCGAGCTCGGAGTGCTGGAGGAGGCGGAGAACGCCGCGCTCGGCAGAGAGCTTGTCGGGTTCGACCTCGTCATTCTCGTGGGCGAAACGCTCGTCGCGTCGGTCAGGCGCGGCTATACTGAGAGCGGCGGCGACGGTGAAAAACTGCGGCAGTGCCCTTCGCTCAAGGCGGCGCAGGAGCTGTTGAAAAGCGTCATAGCGCAGGGCGATACGGTGCTGTTCTTAAACGATCTGCCCGACGTATACTGATAAAAACCTAAATATAAAGATGAAAACTCATTTACCAAAGCTAAACGCGCGGATATGCGCACAGCGGAGGTAAATTTTTTATGTCTGAAAATATAATCGTGATATTCGGCGGGGTCTCCTGCGAGAACGAAATTTCCGTGATAACGGGCACAATGGCGGCAAACGTGCTGAAAAAGGGCGGCGACGTCGTCATTCCCGTCTACATATCCGCCGAGGGCGAATTTTTCACGGGCGACGGGCTTGCCGATATAGACAACTTCAAGGACGGCGGCTATAAAACTTTCCCGCACGCGGTGATAGCAAACGGCGGCGTGTACGCGCTCGGCAGGCGCGGCAGACTCAAAAAATTCATAAGGGCGGACGCGGCGCTCAACTGTTGCCACGGCGGAACGGGCGAGGGCGGCGCGGTGAGCGGTCTGTGCGCGCTTTACGGCATACCGCTTGCAAGCGCGGGGATTTTCGAGTCGTCCGCGTTTATGGATAAATATCTGACCAAACTTGTGCTCAACTCGCTGGGCGTAAGGTGCGTGCCTTTCGTCTATATCCGCGACGCGTCCGGTTATGCTGAGGCGGAAAAGCTGGGATACCCCCTCATCGTCAAGCCGTCGAAGCTGGGTTCGAGCATAGGCATAGCTTGCGCGGAAAACGCCGCCGAGCTTGAAAGTGCGGTGCGTGCGGCGTTTTTCTACGACGACGGCGTGCTGATAGAAAAGTATATCGGGGGCAGGCGCGAGATAAACTGCGCGGCTTACCTCTCGGGCGGCAAGGTGATAACCTCCGAATGCGAAGAGGCGATCGCCCGCCACGGGATTTTAAGCTACGACGACAAATATGCGGGCGGCGGGAAGTCGGTAATGCCGGCGGATATCCCCGGATTCGTCTCGGAAAAGATAAGGGGGATAACCGCGGAAGTATATTCGCGGCTGAATATGCGCGGGATTGTGCGGTTCGACTTCATTTTAAGCGGCGCCGAGGCGTACCTGGGCGAGGTGAACACAGTTCCCGGTTCGCTCTCTTACTATCTGCTGTCGGGCGGGTTCAAGGACTTTTACCGCGTGCTGAAAGAGGTGATAGCGCAGGCGCACGACGATTTCGCGCTGGCGTCGGGAAAGAAAATTCTCAAAACGGGCATACTCAATAATTTTAACTCAAACGCTTGTAAGAGGGGCGCTAAATAGTGTATAATACATCAAAAAGAATAACCCCCGTCCCTGCCGCGGCAAGGCATAGGCGGGGAAAGAGGTAGACGTAATGAAAAAGATTGCAATGACCACGCCCATAGTAGAAATGGACGGCGATGAAATGACGAGGGTGCTGTGGCAGTGGATCAAGGATATCCTCATCATCCCGTTTATCGACTTGAAGACGGAATATTACGATTTGGGCCTGCCCAACAGGGACAGAACGGACGATAAGGTTACGGTCGACAGCGCAAACGCCGCGAAAAAATACGGCGTAGCGGTTAAATGCGCGACTATAACCCCCAACGCGCAACGCGTGGAGGAGTACGGGCTTAAAAAAATGTGGAAGAGCCCCAACGGCACCATTCGCCGCATTCTGGACGGCACCGTTTTCCGCGCGCCCATTCTCGCAAAGGGCATAACCCCCTACGTTCCCGGCTGGGACAAGCCCATCGTCCTCGCAAGGCACGCATACGGCGATATCTATAACAACGTGGAGGACAGGACGAAAGAGGGCGAAAGCGCGTATATAGTGATCTGCGACCGCGACGGCAACGAAGTGAGAAGAAAACTCATCCACGATTTTTCCGACGGCTGCGGCATAGTACAGGGCGTGCACAATCTCGACGCCTCTATCTCGGCGTTCGCGAGAAGTTGTTTCAACTACGCGCTTGAAAACAATCTCTCCGTTTGGCTGGGCGCAAAGGACACCATTTCCAAGACGTATGACCACCGTTTCAAGGATATTTTCAACGAAATATACGCCGCCGAGTACGGTAAGAAGTTCGGGGGAAAGGGTATTTACTTTATGTATACCCTCATCGACGACGTGGTAGCCCGCGTAATGCGCAGCGACGGCGGAATGCTGTGGGCGTGCAAAAACTACGACGGCGACGTTATGAGCGATATGGTCGCAACGGCTTACGGTTCGCTCGGAATGATGAGCTCCGTCCTCGTCTCCCCCGACGGCAAGTACGAATATGAGGCGGCGCACGGCACGGTTACAAGGCACTATTACAGGCACCTGAACGGCGAGGAAACTTCCACAAACCCGGTGGCGACTATTTGGGCGTGGACGGGCGCGCTTAAAAAGCGCGGCGAGTTAGATAAAAACGCGGACCTTGTCAAGTTCGCAACCGCGCTCGAAACGGCGACAATAAGGACGATAGAAGAGGGATATATGACGGGCGATTTAATTCCTCTCTTCAAAAGCGAGGGGGTTACGCCGCGCAAACTCAATTCGAAAGAATTTTTACACGCAATCGCGGACAGGTTATAAATACCGCGCTTTACGGGCGGCTTATGGAAACGATAAATGCGGCGGACTTTTTTAAAAAAGTCCGCCGCATTTTTTGTGTAGACGAAAACCCCGCGATAGTCTGCCTGCGCAGCGGTACGACGCGTGGTACAAAATAGGTTTGCCGATGGACGTAAAAAAATTCGCATACAAATTGAGGCGCGTCGTTTCGTGGCAGTAAGCCTGGATAATTCCCGCGTGGTCTGCTTTGGGTAGGTCGTAACTGAAACAACCCCCATCAGTCCGTAAACGGACAGCTTCCCCCTTATTAAGGGGGAAGCCGAGGGCGTGCGTAATTACTCACCCCGTCATCCGTCATT
>CAYLQK010000028.1:0-5099 GCA_964385865.1 uncultured Clostridia bacterium
CAGTAGATTCGCTGCCCACGGCTTGGAATACTCACACCTATCAGTCGAACGCCGCTACGTATATACTCGATTATACCGAGGATTTGCTCTATGATTTCAACTATAACGAAACAAAAGACGGCTACGTTATAGAGCCCTCGATGGCGAGCGCGGACCCCGTAGACGTATCTTCTGAGTACGTAGGACAGTACGGAATTTCCGAGGGCGACACGTGGAAAGCAATCAAGATTACTCTCCGTCAAAACCTCAAATTCGCAGACGATAAGGAGATAAAGGCGGAAGACTTTGTAGAATCTATAAAGCTTTTGCTCAATCCCGATGCGGCTAACTACCGTGCGGACAGTCTCTACGGCGGCTCGTTCTCTATCTACAACGCGGAAGCGTATGCTAAGAACGGAACTTACGCATACTCTGCAATGGTTTCCGCGAGCTATGGTCCCGACGAGTATTTTGACCCCTCCGAGCTTACGACGGGTGAAGACGGATACCTGCACAAAGGCGAATTGGACGTGGCAATCAATATAAATAGCGGCGGAAACTGGGGTAACTACGGTCTCACAACATACTACGCCGCAGGTTATTTTAACGTTGAAGGTTGGGAGACGTTCGCGGCTAAGGCTGACTCGAAGGGCTATATCAAGCTCGACGCGGCAGGACTTAAAATAGTTCAGGACGCAATCGCTCAACTTCAAGGCTATGATAACGTTGAAGCATATTACGAAGACGTAGGCGGCTACGCGTATCAAGAGTGGGAAGAGATGTGCTTCTTCGGCAAGACTTGGCCCAAGCTGGATTGGAGTCAAGTAGGCGTTAAAGCGCCGGACGATTACACCCTTATATTCTTTATCGAAAAACCTCTCAGCGGCTTCTATCTCAAATACGCGCTTGCAAGCTCTATGTTCCTTGTAGATACCGATCTCTATGAATCCTGCGCGAGCACGAGCCAGGGCGCGTATACCAACAGCTACGGCACCTCGGTTGCAACGTACAACTCGTTCGGTCCCTACAAGCTTGTATCCTTTGTTGCGGACTCGATTGCGACTTTCGCTAAAAATACCAATTGGTGGGGTTATAGCGACCCCTCGCGTTCGGGTCAGTATCAGACGACCAATATCTCTATAAGGCAGGTATCTCAGGCTTCCACCCGTTTGCAGATGTTCCTTGCGGGCAAGCTCGACAGCTACGGCTTGCAGGCTGCGGATATGGAAGACTATCAGTCGAGTAGTCACTTGTACTATACCGAAGGCGACAGCATCTGGTTTATCGCACTCAACCCCGATTACGAAGCACTCGTCGCGGCTCAGGAGACTGCGACCCCTTCGGCTAAGGGCAAGGTTGTAAATAAGACAGTACTCACCATTAAAGAGTTCCGTCAGGCTCTCTCGTTCTCGGTAGACCGTTCGGCTTACGAACTTGCGCTCGACCCGCTCGGCTCTCCCGCATTGGCTCTGTTTGGCAATATAATTATATCCGACCCCGATAACGGCACGGCGTACAGAACTACGGACGAGGCGAAAGAGGTTATCCTCAACTTCTGGGGTATCTCGGAGGACTATATAGGCGAGGGCAAGGAATACGCGACGGTTGACGACGCGATTGCTTCCATTACGGGTTATGACCTCGCGGGCGCAAAGACGCTGTTTACCGAGGCATATAATAAAGCCGTTAGCTTGGGATATATTGACCCTGATACGGATTGGGAAGTTCAGATTGTGATCGGTCAGCCCGGTTCGGGAAGCTCGGCTTACTACAACAACGGTTACACGCTGTTATCCAAGGTATGGACGGAAGCGGTAAAAGGTACGCCTTTCGAGGGCAGACTCGTATTCACGCAGTCTCAGCCCCTCGGCTCTACGGATTTTGCAAAGTATCTTCAAAGTAACCAAATAGACCTGCTGTTCGGCGTAGGTTGGACGGGTTCCGTACTCGACCCGTATAGCTTGATGGAAGCGTATGTAACGTCAAACTATCAGTACGACCCGGGTTGGGATACGACGGCTACTACGCTGGATATAACGTTAAAAGTTGGCGAAGATACTAAAACTCTCCGCGCAAGCGTATACGATTGGGGTTATCTCGCTCTTCAAGGAAACGACATTACCGCGTACGTAGTCGGCACAGACGGAAATATAACAGGCGACTTCGTTACTATCAACGCGGGCGCTTCCGCGGACGCGACAATGCGCCTTGAAATACTCGCGGCGGTAGAAAACGCGGTACTTCAACAGTACGATATGATACCCGTAGGTCTTGAATGTACGGCTTCGCTCAAAGGCGCGCGTATCAAGTTCTATACCGAAGATTACGTCTACGGTGTGGGAAGGGGCGGTCTGCGCTACTACACCTATACTATGGACGACGCTGCGTGGGCTACGTACGTCTCAAGTCAGGGCGGTACGCTGAACTACAAGTAAGATAACCTTAAATCGGTTATAAAGGTAATTGGCGCGTAGCGGGGAGTATTCTCCGCTACGCTGCCGATTTTTTAATATTTGCCTTTCTACGGCAGCTAAGGAGTACGCAATGTACCTATTCAAATATATTTTAAAGCGCGTCGGGTTACTTATACTTACCTTTTTCGTGCTGTTAACAATATGTTTTATTCTTGTTAAGCTTCTTCCCAACACTCCCCCGGAACAGCTCGGCAAGGATATGGAGCTGATTTTATTGCGCCGCGTTAAGCTACATCAGATGTATATCAACGAAGCGGGCGAATACGTCAATACGCCCATATTGGAACAGTACGTATATTTCCTCTATTACGCCTTTCAGGGCGATTTCGGCGTAAGCGAAGTTCTCTATATCGGCAGCGACGTTTGGAGCGTGTTTACAAGCAAGTTGCCTTATACTGTGGCGGTAAACCTTTATTCCATAATCATAAGCATTCCTATCGGTTTGATTTTGGGCATAATCGCCGCCGTCAAGAAAAATTCCTGGTTAGACCACCTTATTTCGACGGGGGTAATGGTCTTTGTTTCGGTTCCGTCGTTTGTGTACGGCTTTGTCGTACAGCTATTACTATGTTTTAAATTGCAGTGGTTCGAACCCGTAATGGACGCGACGAACGGGGCGTTCAGTTGGTTGGGCTTCTCGACTATGTTGCCCGCCGTTCTGTGTCTGTCGTTCGGCTCTATCGCGGGCTTTGCGCGTTACACGCGCGCTGAGCTTACGGAAGTGCTCACGAACGAGTTTATGTTGCTTGCGAGAACCAAGGGCTTAACCCGCGGACAGGCAACTCTCCGTCACGCGCTGAGAAACGCGATGGTTCCCATATTCCCTATGATTTTGGGCGAATTTGTCAGCATAATGTCGGGTTCGCTTATAATAGAGGCTTTGTTCTCTATCCCCGGCGTGGGTCAGTTATACGTAAACTCGATTCAGGCTTCTCCGCCCGATTATAATTTCTTTATGCTGTTGACTGCGTTCTATATATTGATAAGCTTGGTTGCGGGCATTATCGTGGATATAAGCTACGGCATAATCGACCCGAGAATAAGAATGGGGGCGAAGTAATATGGAACAGATTAAAAGTATCCCTAAGGAAAAATTTCAGTTTGCCTCTAACTCCGATTTTTCGCACGACAAAAGATTGGAGACGAAGCCGATCGGTTATTTTAAAGACGCGTTCAGGCGTTTCTGCAAAAATAAAAGCTCGGTCGTTGCCGCGATTATCGTTATTCTGCTCATACTGTTTGCGGCTTTCGGACCCCTTTGTATAAATTCGACTTATACCGACGCGTATCTAACGGATACGGATATAATGAGGTATCAGTATCTTCTACCCAAGCTTTCGATTTTTGAAGGCACGGGCTTTTGGGACGGCACGACGAGTAAAACGGGCGTAAACGAAGCGACCTATTGGAGATATTATGCAATGGGTATAGAGACCGATTCTACCGTCATAACAAAGATTAATAAAGAATATATCGACGGCGACGAGGTGATGGGCTTAACTAAGCGTTACGATTTGCGCATAGATACCTATCACTCTGTAAACGTGTTCACCAAGACGTTGTTAGCCGACGAATATCAGACAATGATGGATTGGCAGGACGAAACGGGCGTGCAGTTAATTATTCCCTATGTAAACAACTCTAAGGGCTATGCGGAAATGAACAACGCCAACGTTTGGTACGTCTGCGACAGCAAGGGTATGCCGACTTTGGACGACGACGGCAACCTTATTCCCGCATACTACACCTATCAGTCTTCGGTGGGTCGGAAAGACGACTATACGAGCACGGTTCGGCTTGCGGGCGACCCGTATCTTACGGGCGATACTGACAACGGTTGGAGTTATGCACAGAGGACGGGCACGGCTTCGAGCGGTTACAACTACGTAGTGCGTGTAAACCCGTATTCATACTTTATCTATAAATACGGCTTCGAGCCTTGTTTCGCGTTCGGAACGGATACGAACGGTTACGATATATTTACCCGTCTTGCGAGCGGCGCAAGATTTTCAATGCTGTTTGCGCTTGCGGTGTCTGTAATCAACCTCACGATAGGCGCGATTTACGGCGCGATAGAGGGTTATTACGGCGGCAAGACCGACCTTATAATGGAGCGAATTTCGGATATTTTAAGCTCGCTACCGACTATGGTTATTACGGTATTGTTCAACCTGCACCTATCGGCAAAGGTGGGGGTAATTCCCGCGCTGTTGTATGCGTTTATACTGACGGGGTGGATAGGTACGGCTTCGACCACCCGAATGCAGTTCTACCGATATAAAAATCAGGAATACGTGCTTGCGGCGCGAACGCTCGGCGCGAAGGACAGGCGGATTATATGGAAACATATTTTCCCCAACGCGCTCGGTACGATCATTACTTCGTCGGTACTCGTAATCCCGGGGGTTATTTTCAGCGAAACCTCGCTCACTTATCTCGGAATTATCAATCTCGATTCGCCGACTTTGTCGTCCGTCGGAGCTATGCTCTCGGCAGGTCAGGGTATGATGATGCAGTATCCGCATTTGATACTGTTCCCCGCCCTGTTTATTGCGCTGCTAATGATTTCGTTCAACCTGTTCGGTAACGGCTTGCGCGACGCGTTCAACCCGTCGCTGAGAGGTACGGAGGGCTGATATGGACGAG
>CAYLQK010000028.1:5199-15733 GCA_964385865.1 uncultured Clostridia bacterium
TTGCGCGACGCGTTCAACCCGTCGCTGAGAGGTACGGAGGGCTGATATGGACGAGAGAGAAGTAAAACTTGAAGTTAATAACCTCGTCGTCTCTTTCCGCACCGACGCCGGCAAAGTACAGGCGGTCAGGGACGTTTCTTTCAAACTTTATAAGGGTGAAACTCTCGCGCTCGTCGGCGAAAGCGGTTCGGGGAAATCGGTCACCAACCGCGCCATTATGGGCATACTCGCGGGCAACGCAATTAAAGACGGCGGCGAGATAATTTACGACGGTCAGGATTTAATGAAAATCAGCGAGGAGCAATTCCACAAAATCCGCGGCGACAAAATCGCTATGATTTTCCAGGATCCTATGTCCTCGCTCAATCCCATTATGCGCGTCGGAAAGCAACTGACCGAGGCTATGCTCATCAAGGGCAAAGTAAGCCAAAAGCGGTGCAGAAAGGAGTTTAACACTCTTCTCGCACGCCTGAACGCGGATATGGACGCGGCTTGTCCCGACGACAAGGCGAAGAACGCCCGTCAGTGCAGGGATTTCAACAAATTCGAATACAAGCACCTCGATTTGCAGAATTCCTACAACAAGGCTCACGAAGCCGCAGTCGAAACGCTCGACGACATTGACGATATACTGTTCAGAATTGAAAAACACACATACGGCGGCGTACTGCGCGACGGCGCGGAAGCCGCGTCGTCCGCCCGTGAAGCGGTGGAGAGGTACGTCGTGCACGAGCGCGCGGAAGAGCTTAAAGCGCTTATTGCGGACGTAAAGAAGCTCTGCCGACTGCCGGTTGTACAGCGCGTTAAAAACGTGTACCTTGCCGTTGTGCGCGGAAAGAACGACTATGAGGAGAAGTTCGATTACACCGAACTCGCCGAAAAATTCACAAAAATAAGGGAAATTCTCGCGGAAGCGGCGGCTAAAACTCAGCCTAATTTCTTCGCTATGGGCTATTATCTCACGTTCTCGCAGGAGCCTTTGCCCGAATTGCCCATTGAGGAGCTGAACGTGTTCCTCAGAAAATATCTCGACGAGCGCTTTATGCTCGGGTTCATAAGCCTTGCAGAAAAGGCCATTAAGTACTCGCGCGACCGTTCGGCGGAAAATAAGCGCGAAGCCGTTGCGGAAATAGACAGGCTTTTGCCCGTGTTCAAAGCCGAAAAGCTCGACAAAAAGCAGGCGGCGGACGCTCAGAAAAAGCTGATTGCGGCGGTAGAGAAGGCTATCGACAGACTTGAAATTGTGAAAGACAACCTATCTTATACCTTTGCAAGCAGTTTAAAATCGGCGATAAAGCTGTATTTCGACGCAATCGAGCGCAACAAGTTGGAAGAAAAGCGGTTCGCTCGGCAGACGAAATCCTACGAAAAGAAGGTCGCGAAGGGCAAGACGCCCGATTATAAGGTCGCGGACAAGAACCTCGTGGATCTGCAAGCGGCCGAGGAAGAGATAGCGGCGATAATAGAGCGGGTAAAGGCGAAATTTAACGCGGATATTGCCGCGCGGGAGCCTGATTACAACGCGAAGGCCGTAGCCGTTATCGATTTCTTTAAGGAAAAGGCTTCTGGCGTGGTGTATAAGGTGACGCGCAGAATGGCTAAGGCGCGCGCCCTTAAATTACTCAAAGAGGTCGGTATTCCCGAGCCGAGGAAGAGATACAAGCAGTATCCTTTCGAATTTTCGGGCGGTATGAGGCAGAGAATAGTTATAGCTATCGCGCTTTCAGCCAACCCCGACGTGCTCATTTGCGACGAGCCGACGACGGCGCTCGACGTTACAATTCAGTCGCAGATACTCGAACTTATCAATAAGGTCAAGAAAGAAAGACAGCTTTCGGTAATTTTCATTACTCACGACTTGGGCGTGGTTGCGAATATGGCGGACAGGGTAGCCGTTATGTACGCGGGCAAGATTGTGGAAATCGGCACCGCGGACGACGTGTTCTACGCGCCCGCTCATCCCTACACGTGGGCGTTGCTCTCCTCTATGCCCGATCTGGACACAAAGGAAAAGCTCGAAGCCATTCCCGGCACGCCGCCCAATATGATTTATCCGCCGAAAGGCGACGCGTTTGCAGAGAGAAACAAGTACGCGATGCAGATAGATTTCGAAGAGCAGCCGCCTATGTTTAAAATCTCCGATACGCACTATGCGGCGACCTGGCTGCTTCACCCCGACGCTCCCAAGGTAGACCCGCCCAAATCGGTAACCGACAGGATAGCGCGTATGAAGAACAAGAAGAGCGCGAAGAGCGCGATAGCGCAGACGCAAGCGGACGGAGGGCAGACAGATGGCGGAAACAAATGAGGTTTTGCTCAGAGTCGAGCATTTGTGCCAATACTTCAGTATGGGCGCGGGGCGCGAGCTTAAAGCCGTTGACGACGTCAGCTTCGACATCAAGAAGGGCGAAGTTTTCGGACTCGTAGGCGAGAGCGGTTGCGGCAAGACTACGACGGGGCGTTCGATAATCCGTCTGTACGATATTACGGGCGGAAGCGTATATTTCGAGGGCGAGCGCATTTGCGCGGGTACGAGAAATTACACCGACGCGGTAAAGGCGGCGAAAGCCGAATACAGAAAGGAAGTTTCGGAAGTAAAAAAGCTTATCGCGGAGGACAAAAAACAGGGCGCGTGCGAAGTGCGTGCGGAATATTCGGCACGTCTTGCGGCGGCTGAGGAGAAATATTCCGCAGTAGTCCGCGAGCAGACGGCGAACATAAAGTCCGCAAAAAACGACCACAAAAACTGCAACAAACACTACGCTCAGGCGCGTATGCAGAAAGTGGACGAGCAGTATAAGCCGCTTATAGAGGCTGAAACGGACGAAACCAAGCGCGCCGAGCTTGAAAAAGAGTATAAATACAACTTAAAACTTGCCAAAAACGACAGGATAATGAACAAAATCCAGATGATTTTCCAAGACCCGATTGCGAGTCTTAACCCCCGTATGACGGTGCGTGAAATCATTGCGGAGGGACTTATTATCCGCGGCATAAAGGACAAGAAATATATCGACGAGCAGGTATATAAAATGCTCGACCTCGTCGGACTTGTCCCCGAACACGCTGGCAGATACCCGCACGAGTTCTCGGGCGGACAGCGTCAGCGTATAGGTATAGCGAGGGCAATTATTCTCAATCCCGAGCTGATAATCGCCGACGAGCCTATTTCCGCGCTCGACGTGTCTATACAGGCACAGGTCATTAACCTGCTCAACAATCTGCGCGATAAACTCGGCTTAACCATTCTCTTCATAGCCCACGACTTGTCGGTCGTAAAATACTTCTCCGACAGAATAGGCGTTATGTATTTCGGTAAAATGGTCGAGCTCGCGACGAGCGACGAGCTGTTCGCGCACCCCCTGCATCCCTATACTAAATCACTGCTTTCGGCGATACCTCTCCCCGACCCCGATTTTGAAAAGGACAGAAAGAGGATAATCTACAACCCCATAGCCGAACACGACTATTCGGTGGATAAACCCGAGATGAGGGAAATTTTTCCCGGGCATCTGATTTACTGCAACTCAGCCGAATTCGAGAAATATAAGGCAGAAATCAAGGGATAAAATGAAAAAATTTCTGCGTTATCTTATCACGGCGGGAGTGGGTCTTGCTTTCGTCATTCTGATAGTAGGGCTTAAAGGCGCTTTCGGTGGCGTGGACGTCACCGAGGCGATGAAAATCTGGTGCGACGGCTTTTTCACGGCGGGAGTAGTCTTAGTGTGCGTCGGAGTGATTGTAATGGCGAGTAACGGTGGCGCGTTCGATATGCTCGCTTATTCCGTGCGGCTCATTTTCGAGCTGTTTCGCAGGGATTTAAAGACCCGCAAATACAAGGACTACTACGAATACCGCAAGGCGAAGTCCGAAAGCAAGCGCAGTTTCGCGTTTCTGTTAATCGTCGGTCTTGCGTTCGTGGCGATCAGCGTCATATTTTTGATACTGTTCTACAAATTGTAGCGGCTAAAAGGAAATTAACGGTTGCTTGCTTTTATGCGGCCGCCGTTATATAATCAAAGCATAACCGCGCGGGCGTCGCGCCCGTTCGGAGTTACCTAAAATAAAAAAAGGAGAACTATGTTTAATTTCAGACAGGGCTTCTATTCCGACGTCCGGATAGAGACAAGAACGACAACCAATATCAGATATCGAGACGGCGCGCTCGAAGAATGCAAACAGTCAACCGTAAAGAAGGCTTTTATTCGCGTGTACGACGGAGAGGTCTGGTATTACGCCTCGACCTATAAGCTCGGCGATTTGCAGAGCGAGCTGAACGCATTGTACGAGAGCGCTACACCCAACGCTGAAATAGATAACGACCCGACGGTAAAGCGGTTCGAGGTAAATAAGATAAATCATACGAAGTTTTCCGAAAATTGCGTAACCGCAGTTGCCGCCGCCGATAAGCGTGCGCTGTTGGAGAGCAAGTTCCCTATAGCCGCGGGGTCGGAATTCGTAAAGACGTACTTAGGAATATATGCCGACAGATACAGCGCGTTCGAGTTCTATTCGTCCAAGGGCGCCGAAATAAAGTATGATTTTCAACTCTGCGGTGCAGCTTTATTAGTTACACTCTCGGACGGCAAAGAGGTGTTTACGGAGAGTCTGCGCAGAACCGCGGACGGCTTCGATAAGCTCGATTTTACCGACGAAGCGGCAAGAGAGCTAATATCAGAGGCGCAAAATTTCCTTTTGCACGCCAAACCCGTGGCGGCGGGCAAATATCCCGTCGTTCTATCGCCAATGGTGGCGGGCGTGTTTGCGCACGAAAGCTTCGGGCACAAATCGGAGGCGGATTTTATGCTCGGCGACGAGACGATGAAACGCGAGTGGGCGCTCGGCAAAAAGGTGGGCGCCGACGTGCTTTCTATTTACGATAGCGGCGAGGGGGAGGGCTCGGGATATTGTCCTTTTGACGACGAAGGAACGCGCGCCTCCAAGACCTATCTCATCAAAAACGGCGTCTTGACGGGCAGGCTTCATTCGGCGACGACTGCGGCTGCGCTCGACGAAAACTTGACGGGCAACGCCCGCGCCATTAACTGCGAATACGAGCCTATCGTAAGAATGACTTCAACAGTAATAGAGGCGGGCGACAAGACAAAGGAAGAACTCTTCGCGGGGATAAAGCACGGATATTTCATCAAGACGTATAAGCACGGCTCGGGAATGAGTACGTTTACGATTGCGCCGTCTCTCGCATACGAGATAGTAGACGGCAAAATATGCGACCCCGTCAAAATTGCCGTAATAACGGGCAACGTCTTTGGAACTTTGAATCTGATAGACGGTTTATCGGACGCCGCCGAGGTTTCTTCGAGCATTTTCGGCGGCTGCGGGAAGATGGAGCAGTTTCCTTTAAGCGTTTCGTTCGGCGGTCCGTACGTAAGCGTATCTGAAATGAACGTGCAGTGAGGTCTATATGCAAAGCGAAAAATTAACAGAAAAATCATTATCTTACAGCGTAAATATTGCCGGCGGAAAGGTAGAATCGCTGCGCGTAACGGAGGACTTGAAGACTGTGGCGCGCGTATACGATGGCGGCTTTATAGGAATAGCCGGCGCCATAGGCGAAAGCGATGAAGAAGAGCTTTTTAATAAGGCGCGGGAAAATCTTTCAAGCAAAATTCCCTATCCGTGCGCGCTGAGCGAGAGCGTAACAAGACAAGCCGACGTGCGCGGCGACAACGTATCCGCCGCTGATTTTTTAAAAAGCGTAAAGGCGATGGTCGGCCGTCTTAACCTCGAAAATCCCGATTTCATTTTTTCAAACAAAATAAACAGAACCGAAGTCGAAAAGACCTACTCCAACTGCGCGGGAACAGACCTAAGTTATTGCGGCAGCGCGTATGATATAGCTCTTTTAATCAAGGACAGGTCGTCGGCAAACATTTTCGATCTCTGTTACGGCGGAACCAAGAGACGTTTCGACGCGGACGGCATAGTTGCAGATATTGAAAAACTGCTTACGGCATACCGAGTTAAAGCCGAACTGCCCGGGGAAGAACTCCCCGTTATCATAGCCGAAGATTGCGCCTACAATATGCTGTCAGAAATGACCGCGGAATCGTATATCAACGGCGCAAGTCTTTTCAATAGTAAATTCAACCGGAAAATTTTCGACGACAAAGTAAACATAGTTCTCGACCGCTCGCCCCAATGCGAGCGCCAAAACGCCTTTTTCGACGACGAGGGCGTCATAAACGACGATGATAAATTCTATTTCGTGCGCCAAGGCGTCTTTTGCGGCCTTGCCACGTATAAGAGAACGGCGCAAAGTTCCAATCTGCCATTATCAGGTGGCGCAAACGCCGAATTCGACGCCGTTCCTACGGTCGGCTTTAACGGTACAACGTTTATCCCCTCGCACGCAAGCGTCAAAGATATAGTCGCTAAAAGAGCCATATACGTCGCCTACACTTCGGGCGGAGATATGACGCCCGACGGCAATCTGGGAATACCCGTGCAACTCGCCTATCTTGTAGAGGACGGAAAACTTATTGCGCGGTTGCCCGAATTTAGTTTAAGCGGCAACGTTTACGAGGTATTCGGCGATAAATTTTACGGCGCCGCGGATAACGATATATTCGACTACGTGCGCGACAGGGTAATAGTATCGGGCTTTACCATCAACCGTTGACCCGCGTATTTGCCGCGACCAATTTATACGGTTGTTTTTAATTTACGCGATGGTCCGCGCCTTTTGGGCGCGGATAAATTTTTGCTATTTTACTTTACAAAATCTCCCCGTTGATGTATTCTTATGTTTAAGATTTACAATATGGTACGGTCAGTGAAAAGAAAAAACGCGCCGCCTCGCAGAATAGGTGCGGTGAGTTTGCCGTACGGTTATTTAACAAAAATTCGGAGGAATTTATGACGGACGTTCAACTAATACAAAAATTATCGTCGGCGCGCGGAGCTTCCGGCTTCGAGGACGAGGTGCTTACGATCGTGCGCGAATATTGCAAGGATTTTGCCTCTTTCGAAGAGGACAGTATGCGCAATCTCTTCATCTATCCAAATTACAATAATGGCAACCGCCCGCTTGTAATGCTCGACGCGCATTCAGACGAGGTCGGGTTTATGGTGCAGGCAATAAAGCCGGACGGAACGCTTCGCTTCATTCCGATCGGCGGCTGGAACGAAAAGACTTTGCCTTCGTCAAAGGTACAGGTTAGAACTAAAAACGGCTATATAATCGGCGTTATCGCCGCAATGCCGCCACATTTTATGAGCGCCGAACAGCGAAACGCGCCCGTATCGTACGACAATCTTACCATAGACGTCGGCGCGACGAGCGCTTCTGAGGCGGAAGAATTCGGCGTTACCGTCGGCGCGCCCGTCGTTCCGTTGTCTCCGTTCGGGTACGACGAAAAGCACGGAATTTTGCACGGCAAGGCTTTCGACGACAGAATGGGCGTAGCCGCCCTGTTAAAATGTCTAAAACTATTGAAGGACGAGCAGTTAAACGTAGACGTCATAGGCGTTATATCTTCACAGGAAGAGGTGGGCGAACGCGGCATAGCGGCGGCTATGTACAGGGTCAAGCCTGACGCGGCAATATGCTTCGAGGGTTGCCCCGCGGACGACACGTTTTCTCCCGCATATATGATACAGGACGCGTTGAGGGGCGGAGTTATGCTTCGCCATATGGACAGAACGGTAATTTGCACTCCAAGATTCACCGCTTTTGCGCAGGAAGTCGCAAAGGAAAACGGCATAAAGGTGCAAATGGCAGTGCGCTCGGGCGGGGGCAATAACGGCGCGTATATTATTTCGGCCAACGGCGGAACGCCCGTTATAGTTGCAGGCATACCGGTTCGGTATATCCACACTTTTAACTGTATAGCCGCGTTGGAAGATTTTAACTCTGTCGTAAATTTGGGCGTAGCGCTTGTAAAACGACTGAACGAAGGAATCATTAAGGACTTTTAAATTTAAACTTTTTCCGGATTATAATTTTTCAGTTCTTTGTTTTAAAAGTACGGCGGGCGGGTCGTTACGACCCGCCCGCCGTATATTACGCCGCGGTAAAATTATAAATTTTTAAACTGATAATCATATAGCGTTTTATATAGCCCGTTTTTCGAGATAAGCTCTTCGTGGTTGCCGCGCTCTTCTACGCCGTCCGCCGTAATTACGACGATTTCGTCGGCGTTTTTAATGGTGGAAAGCCTGTGCGCGACGACGAGTACCGTTCTGCCCTCCGATAGTTTATATAAAGCGTCCTGAATCAGCATCTCCGTCGCGTTGTCAAGCGCCGAAGTCGCTTCGTCGAGAATTAGTATAGGCGGGTCTTTAAGGAATGCGCGGGCAATCGAAACGCGTTGCTTCTGTCCGCCCGAAAGCTTGACGCCGCGTTCGCCTACGTTTGTGTCGTAGCCGTCGGGCAAACTCATAATGTAGTCGTGAATATTCGCCTTTTTCGCCGCCTCGACAATATCTTCGTCGGTCGCGGAGAAATCGCCGTATGCGATATTTTCGCGTATAGTGCCGTTGAAGAGAAATACGTCTTGCTGTACTATGCCGATATTTTTGCGCAACGCGAATCTGTCTATTTCGCGCAAATCGTAGCCGTCTATCGTTATCTTTCCTTCGTCTATTTCGTAAAATCTCGGTATAAGATGGCAGATGGTAGTTTTACCGCCCCCTGACGGCCCTACCAAAGCAATCGTCTTGCCCGCGGGAATTTTTAGGCTAAAATCGCTGATAATTTTAGGCGAATTTTCGCCTTTTTTGTACGAAAAACTTACGTTTTCGAAAACGATATCGCCTTTCAAAATGTCGGGGCATACGGCGTTTTGACTTTGCTCTTCGGGCGGAAGGTCCATTATGTCGCAAAATCTTTTAAAGCCCGTCGCGCCGTCCTGTATCTGATCGTAAATGGTCGTAAGCGTGCGTATGGGGTTTATCAACGCGCTTATATAAAGCACGAACGCCATAAATTCGCCCGTATCTATCCTGCCGTAATAAAAGAACAGTCCGCCCGCCAGCAGCACGGCAAAGTACAAAAAGTCGGTAAAAAACGTCATAGAGGAATGGAATTCGCCCATAACCTTATATTGCCTGCCCTTCGACTTTACGAAGAATGCGTTTCCGCCTTCAAACTTTTGGCTCTCGTGTTCCTTTGCGTTGTAGGCGCGCGAAACCCGCATACCTGAGACTGCGCTCTCGATATCGGCGTTTATTTCGCCCTGAGCCACCCTGACTTCCTTATATACGCGCATCATTTTCTTTCGTATAAAAATTGTATAAATGACTATAAACGGAATGAAAGCAAAAACTATGAGCGCGAGATAAACGTCGGATAACGCGAGCATTACAAACGCGCCTATCAGGGTTATGAACGATAAAAACACGTCCTCGGGACCGTGATGCGCAAGTTCGGAAATTTCAAACAAATCGTTGGTTATGCGGCTCATAATAACGCCCGTTTTGTTGTCGTCGAAGTAAGAAAACGGAAGCGTTTGCAGATGATTAAACAGTTCGCGCCGCATATCCGCCTGCATTCTGAGCCCAACTAAATGCCCCCAATACTGCAATACGTAGTTTAAAAACGCCTTTATAATATAGATAACCAGAAGTATGGATGCAGTTATCAGCAATAAATCGAGCAGCTTGTTCGGTACGTAATTATTTATTATCTCCTTAGTAATGTAAGGGTAAACCAAATTGAATACCGATATTATAAACGCACAAATCATATCTATTATGAATAGCTTTTTGTGCGGTTTATAGTATTTGACGAACCGCCTCAATAACCCTTGTTTTTTCTCTTTGTGCATAGGAAAAATCCACCGTTTTTTTATACAATTATAACAATTTTTATATACCGTGTAAAGCTGTTTTAAGTCCGTGTAAAATTTTTGTTTTTGTCGCCTCTAATTCACAAAAAAAACACTCGCCATTGTCGTCGTTAGACGACAATGGCGAGTGCAAGACGTTTTGTGGGCGACAAAGATTTAATCGCTCTTATGCAGGAAATTGCAGTGCGGCGCGCGAATAGAGAAATGTGGCTGTAATTGTTCGTTAAAACAGGACTACGGCGCATTTTATGCGTGAAACTGAAAATGGGGGGGGTATGCGCCAACCCGTATAGAAGGTCAGGGAATCTTTCGCCCTTTTCAAGGTGAAGTTTTCCGCCGTTAATTCATTGCTCAAAAAACGGAACAGATACAGTACCAACATTACGGAGATTTAAATATGAGTGAAGAAGAGTTAAAAAAATATTGGGGAGAAAAAGTAAAAATCATAAGCAATTTTAACACAGAAGTAATAGGGCCGGCTGCTTATTTTACTTATGCAGAGGACAGCGACGATGTAGAAGCAAGTATAACTATTGAGAAAGATTTTAATAAAAAACGACTTGTTGAATAATGGCAAGCGAAATAAAATCAATAGAAATTATTAACGACTAAAAGCATTTTGCAGATATTGTGAAGTGCTTTTTTCGTTCCTAAAATGAGGAGTTTGTTTTTATTAGCTTGTTTGATTTTTTCTTTGACTTTTTTCTCGATTTCCTCCTTTG
>CAYLQK010000029.1:0-15697 GCA_964385865.1 uncultured Clostridia bacterium
CGAAACGACGCGCCCCAATTTGTATGCAAATTATTTTACGTTCATCGGCAAACCTATTTCGAACCCCGCGTCGTCCCGCTGCGCAAGCAGACTATCGCGGGGTCTTCGTTTACACAAAAAGCGGCGCGCGCTTCAAAAGAAGCGCGCGCCGCTTAAATTTATTCTCAATAGCTCGTTTCGCAGTGTATTTGCGCGTTGAGCAGCGCGGAATTGTCGTAGGTCGCGCCGTCAGAGCTGACGGAGGTATTGTCCACCTTTTTCAGGAGCGCCGTCCACTGCTCTTCCGTTCCCGCATAGTATACGTCGGTCAGCGCCGTGTCGTTGTGGAAAGGATGTCCGTAGTAAAAGCTACTTTCCACATAATATGCGCCCTCCACCTCCTCGAGACCTGCGGGAAGATATATCTCTTTCAGCGCGGGGCAGTAACCGAAAACTCCCGAACGAAGCACCGTCACACCGGACCCCACCACCGCTTTCGTAAGACTTTCGCAGGTGTGGAACGCGGCATAACCCAATCCGTACATAACGGAAGTTACGGGGTTGCCGTCATCGTCAAGCTGCGGTTTGCCGTCTTCGTCCGTTAGGGTTATTTCTATATCGCGGACGCTGTCAGGTATTACTATTTCCGTAAGACCGGACGTATAGAAAGCAAGGCTGCCTATCGTGGTCAGCGTCTGCGGCAGGGTTATCTCTCCGAGCGCCTGGCACCCCTCGAACGCTTCCGCATAGATTATCTCGAGCCCCTCGGGCAAAATAACCGAACTCAGATTTTCGCACTCGTAAAACGCCATATACCCTATCGACTTGACGCTGTCCGGAACAACTATCTTTTGCAATGATTCGCAATAGCCGAACGCGCCCTGAGGGATTTCTTCTATCTCTATACCGTCGGCGAACACAACTTCTTTGAGAGAATAGTTGTATGAAAAAGCGGCGTTGCCGATGCTTGTTATAGTAGCGGGGACGGTTATCTTAGTAAGATACGTACCCGCAAGCCCCTGCTGCGCGATCTCCGTCACGGGGGCGTAATTTTCGCCCTCGCCGTAATATTCGGGAATTTCAAGCTCTCCCTTTAAGGATGAAGCGAAGCCCGAACTGCTTAAAACGTAATATTTATTGCCCTCTTCGTCCGTATTCAGAGTATACACAAGGCCCGCCTTGCAGCCGGAAAGCAAAGGCAAACACATTACACACAGAACAACCGCAAGAAACGCGGCAACCATTTTCTTTTTCATAGCGACATTATATCACATATAACGTCAACCGTCAACCTATACGTCGACCGTCAACCGCATATTTCGCGGAATACGCGCAAAAAATTGCCGTAGCACAGTTTTTCCGTAACTTTGCAGCTTATTCCCCCGTCCGAGAGATATTTGATAAGCGAAGGCATTTTCGTGCAGTCCTCCAAGCCCTCGGTGGGCGGTATACCGTCGAAATCGCTGCCGAACGCGACAACGTCCTCTCCGCCCGCCGATATAAGGCGTCTTATATGCCGCAGAACGCATTCGAACGCCTCGCCGTCGCCGAGGAAAGCCCTACAAAAATTTACCCCGACTATCCCGCCGCAATCGGCTATCTTTTTTATAAGTTTATCCGTAAGGTTGCGGCTGGCGCCGCAGACCGCGGCGGCGCAGGAATGGCTGGCGACGACGGGGATACGTCTGCCGTCTAAAATTTCCTCCGCCCCTCCGTCCGACAAGTGGGATATATCGAGAATTATTTTCTTTTCGTCGAGAAGCTTTACCGCCTCCCTGCCGTGCGGCTTCAAGCCTCTATTCTCCCGCGAGGCAAAATCGGGAACTCCGCCGTTAAATTTGAGGTTGGGATAGGCGAGAGCGTTTTCGTAATTCCAGACGAGCGAAGCCATCTTAACGCCTTTTTCCGCAAGCCGTTCTATATATGAAAGGTCCCCGCCGATAAAACCCAGATTTTCCACGGTCAATATCGCGCCCGTTCTCTCCGAGTTTAGGCAGCGGATGAGGTCGGATAGGGTGTTTATCCGGAGCAAGGATTGGTTTTCTTTTAAGAGTTTACCGAATGAAGCGAGGCGCCTTTCGAAGGCAAGCGCGGCGCCGTCGCCCTGCGTAAATATGGCAAAGCACTGCGCCGCACAATTGCTTATTTTAAGTTTTTCTACGTTCAACTGACCGTTGAAATTTGCGAGGCTTGAACCGTCCGATGCGGTTAGCGTGTCGCAGTGCAGATCCACGTATCTCATTTGCGGTATATCTTTCCGAGAACAAATCTTACCGGCTTCGGCGGTTTTACGCAGATTATGATCATACCTCTCCCCCGTTTATTATTACAAGGGCGACCCCGTCCGCGTCGAGATACGCCGTACGGCTTTCCGCTATATTGGAAATACCGCGGCACTCGCCGTAACTAAGCTTCGACGGATAGGAATATTTCAACCCTGCACTGCCATTTATATGCAGCGGCGCGCCGAAAGGTAACACCGACAGCGTTTTGCCCGCGTACCCGCCCAGCTCTATCCTGCCGCTTGCGGGAAAAATCAGGGAATGGTTGGTTATCATACGGCAGTTCACGCCCGCAGAATGCGCCCTGTACAAAAGTTGCAGATTGCCTAAAAAATGGTCTTCGCGCCCGCCTCCGCCGCCGTATATCTCGATTTCGGTAACGCCGGTACCAAGCAGTTTAAAGAGAGCAATCTCGCCGTCGGTGAAGTTCTTTTCCGACGGATAAATCTCCTCGGGCGGGGGATAGGGAATTTCGTCAAGCGAATCGAAGTCGCCTATATTTTTATCTATTCGCACCCTGCCCTTAGCCCATTTGTACGCGCCGTCGCAGCAGTACACGACGGCGTCTTTATCGTCGATTTCGCCCTCGTACGGCTCGCCGTTGAGCAAGATTATGCCTTTCATTGCTTTAACTCGGATATCGTCGCCGCCATATCGGGGGATTTAAACACCGCGGACCCCGCAACAAGCACGTTTGCGCCCGCCGCGCGAATCTCTTTGGCGTTTTCGACCGTAACCCCGCCGTCTATTTCGATATCCATTTCGGGTCTGCCTATGGACGCGGCATATGCGCGCGCCTTTCTGATTTTTTCGGTTACTTCGGGGATATATTTCTGACCGCCGTAACCGGGGTACACCGACATCAACAGCACCATATCGCAGATGGGGAATACGGGGAAGATATTCTCCACGGGCACGTCGGGATTGACGACCGCGCCGCACTTCACGCCGTACGATTTGATGAGATTTAAAGTTTCCCCGAGATAGGCGTCGGAAATCTTTTTGCACGCCTTGTAGTGGACGGTTATTATGTCCGCGCCCGCCTCCGCAAAGAACTTTATCTGCGTCTTGGGGTGTTCTATCATAAGGTGCGCGTCAAGCGGAAGCTTCGTCAGGGGACGGATATTTTTTATCATCTGTCCGCCGAAAGTTATGGGCTCGACGAAAGATCCGTCCATAACGTCGCAGTGTATGAGGTCCGCACCGCTCGCCTCCAGCTTTTTTACGGTTTCGCCCATAACGGAAAAATCCGCCGAAAGTATCGAGGGGGCTATCTTTGTCCGCATCGTTTTATCCTCCGTTAAGAATTAAGAATTATATTTTAAATTTTATCGTTCGTTTTCCTTATGCGTTTCGCCGCGGGAAATTGGCGTTATCCGTCGGCTTTGCGGTCATTGATATAACCCGCGCGAAGCTGTCCGCACGCGCCGCCGACGTCCGCGCCCGTTCTGCGTCTCAGCGTCGCGGAAAGTCCGCCCTTTTCCAGCCTGCCCAAAAATTGATATGCCTGTTTTTCGCTTACCGTATTTAATGAGCGCTCCTTTACCTCGTTCAGCCTTATCAGGTTGACGTGGCAGGGTCTGCCCCTTAAAAGTTCGACGAGCTGCTCCGCGTGTTTTGCGTCGCAGTTTTCGCCCGCGATGAGGGAATATTCGAAGATATAGCGCCGCCCCGTCTTTTCGAAATAGTATGCGCACGCCTTCAAAATTTCGGCAATGGTATATTTATTGGCGACAGGCATCGTGCGCGCCCGACCCTCGTCGGTGGTCTGGTGCAGGGAAACGGTCAGGTTGACCGGCAGCCCCTCGTCGGCAAGAGCGTAAATTTTAGGGACTATGCCGCAAGTCGAGAGGGATATATTCCGCGGCGAAACGTTTATTCCGCCCTCCGCCGAGACGTTGCGCAGAAACCGCACCACTTCGGCATAGTTGTCAAGCGGTTCGCCGCTGCCCATAAGCACTATATTGGTTACCGCGCGTTTGCCGCCGTCGGAGTGGAGGGCGTTGACGGTGAGAACCTGCGAGAGGATTTCGCCCGAGGTGAGATTTCTTACCAGCCCGCCGAGCGTGCTGGCGCAGAACTTACAGCCCATACGGCACCCGACCTGCGTGGACACGCACTGGGTATTGCCGTAGGAGTATCTCATAAACACGCCCTCTATCACGTTGCCGTCCGACAGCGAGAAGAGATATTTTTCCGTTCCGTCCGCCGAGGAAAGAGTGCGTATTATTTTGGCCGGTTCGTCCTCGTACTCCTCTAAAAGCCCGTCCCTTAGCGGCTTGGGTATATTTATATCCGAAATGCGCTTGCCGCGCATCAAGCCGTCGTACAGCTGCCTGGCGCGGAATTTCTTTTCGCCGAATCCGAGGATAAGCGACTCTATCTGTGCGAAACTCAAATCCTGTAATATCTTTTTCATAACTCTTCCCCGTCAAGGCGCATATGATTTTCATAACCTTTCAGGCTGATATCATACCGCGGATTTTTCACTATTGCTCCCTTACAAATCCCGTAACGAAGAACCCCGCGCCGAGCGATATGTGCGGCAGAAACTGCAATCCGAACTTGGTGATCCTGTGCGCGAGGGGGCTTTCGGAAATTTCAAGTTTATATTCGGGGTGGTTTTTCAAAAACGAATAGACGACGCTGTCGTTCTCTTCGGGAAGGACGGAGCAGGTGGAATAATACAGCCTGCCGCCCGTCTTTACGTATCGCGAGCAATTTTCCAATACTGCGAGCTGCGTTTTGTTGAGCTCTGTTACGTCCTCTTCCTTTCTGAACAGCTTTATATCGGGATTTTCGTTGACGACGCCCGTTCCCGAGCAGGGCACGTCGCACAGCACGCCGTCGAAAGCGCGCTCGTATTCCCGGTTAAAGACGGTCGAGTCCCCGCGCGCAACCGCAACGTTTTTAACGCCCATACGCGCAACGTAGGATTTAATTAACCCGACTCTGTGCGCGTGCAGCTCGCAAGCGAGTACAAATTTACACTTATCAGCAAGCAAAACGGACTTCCCGCCGGGAGCGGCGCAGGCGTCAAGCAGCCTTTCGCACGGGGATATTGCCGAGCAAATCGCGATGGAACCTATCGACTGAAAGGTGTAGTCGCCCGCAAAGAAACCCTCGTCCCGCGTGAAGTTCGGAAATATAAAGACGTTTTCAAACGGCGTGGAAATATGCGGTCTGTCGAGGTATTTTCCCGCGCCGCGCACGAAGCGCACGCACACGCCCGCGGATGGCGCCGAGAGTATTTCGCCCGCCTCCGACTTGTAGCTGCGCTTTATCTTTTTTACCAGCCACAGCGGCGCGCTGCATTCCAGCGCGAGCTTTTCCTCCGCCCTTTCGGGAGTCTGCGGGAGCCTGTACGAACGCAGAAATGCGTTCACAAACCCCGCGGCGCCTTCCTTGCCGAGTTTTTTCAGTAGTTTTACTGCGCTGTCCACGACCATATAGTCGTGCTTGTCCATAAATTCGAGCATATACAGCGCTATTTTGAGAACGATTTTTATCGGAATCTTGGGCTGTTTTTCGGTATTCGCCGAGATAATTTCCGAAAGATACACGTCCTTTTCGAGTACGCCGTAACAAATTTTTACCGTGCGCGCCTTGTTGAGCGGCTCTACGGGGGTGTCGGCGATTGCCTGTTTTAAGTATTTGCCCCGTGAATATACCTCGGTGAGTATGAAATAGGGGTCGCACAGGGGATTAGTCAAGTTTGTCCCCCGCCTTTATCTTTCTTCCGTTCACAAAGTCCGCCGCGCTCATTCTCTTTCCGCCCGAGGGAATTAGCTCGGTGATATTCACCGCGCCTTTGCCGCACTTGACGAGTATCCCGCGTTTGTCCGCCCTTATCACCTCGCCTATGGCGCCTTCGCCCTCAGACGGCTCGGCGCGAAGTACGTTGAGCACGCTTCCGCCCTGCATACAGTATGCGACGGGTTCGGGGTTCATCGCGCGGATAAGGCGGCATATATCTTCCGCGGCGGCGTTGAAATCTATCTTGCAATCGCTCTTGGTTATCTTTTTACAGTATGAAACGTTCGCCTCGTCCTGCATCAACAGCAGGGTCCGTCCCCTTTCTATCAGCCCTACCGCCTCTACCGCGGCCTCCGCCGAGAGGGAAGCCAGCTTTTCCGAAAGTTCGGCGCAGTTCATATCGCCGATAACGCACCTCTTTACAAGCAGGATATCGCCCGTATCGAGGGAGAGCTCGGTCTTCATAACGGTAACGCCCGTGTAGCTTTCGCCCGCAAGTATAGCCGACTGAATGGGGCTTGCGCCCCTGAAACGGGGGAGAAGGGAAGCGTGAAGATTCCACACGCCTTCAGGGAAACAGTCTAAAATTTCCTGCGTGAGTATCTGGCCGTACGCGCAGGTTATCATTAAGTCCGCGCCCAATGCGCGTATCTCTTCGGCGCGGTCGCGCACCCGCGCAAAGTCTAAAACCGGATAATGCAATTTTTGCGCCGCCGTCTTGACGGGCGTGGGCGCGGGGATTTTCTTCCTGCCCGTCGGCTTATCCGGCTGGGTCAACACGGCGGCGATATCGCACCCCGCCGCGTGAAGGGCTTCAAGAGTCTTGACGGCATATTCGGGCGAACCCGCAAAAACTATTTTCATAATAAACCTCCGTTTATCCGCCGCGTTTAAATGATTCCGCGCACGGTCTTTTGCCCGTGCGGCGGACTATATTTCAGGTAAAAATTTTAACCGTCTTCGGGCGGCAGGTCGTAAATTTCTTCCGCCTTGTCGGTATAGAGTATACCGTCGAGGTGATCGAGTTCGTGGCAGAGCGCCCTCGCGAAGAAACCCTCGGCGGTGAGCTTGTGCTTTTTGCCCGTACGGTCGCGGTATTCCGCCTTGACCTTGAAGGGGCGCGTAACGGTGCCCTGCTTGCCCTTTACGGAAAGACAGCCCTCGGGACCGGTCTGTTCGCCCTTGGTGGAGAATATGACGGGATTGACAAGCTCGAAATAGCCCTCGTCCACGTCGATAACCACTACCCGCGACGCAACGCCTATCTGCGGCGCGGCAAGCCCCGCGCCGTGCTCGGCGCGGACAGTCTCCTTCATATCGTCAAGCATTGCGCCGAGTTCCTTATTGAACGACCTGACTTCTTCGCACCTCTGTCTCAGAACGGGATCGCCCGTCTGCACAACAAACCTTATTGCCATATTATTAGAACCTTCTGAAAAATATTTATATGGACGGATATACCGCTTAGGCGGAGTCTCCGTAAGCGAACTAAGATAGATTGACCGGGTTTTCCTCTACGTAGACGAGGACGGAACCCGTACTGTACTTCAACGAAATATCGTAAATGTCTTCGAGCAACGCGCCGCTTTTAAGGCGCATAAGCACCTGAAAGCGCTGTTTGCCCTGTATCTTTTTTATGGGCGAGTGCATTTTGTTCATAAAGATGAACTCCCCGGGATGCGTTTTGCGCAGCCCGTCGATCGCAAAGTAAACGTCCTTCAGCACACCGATCGCCGCCTCCTTCTCCACGGAGACGACCATAACGCGGCAGATGAGCGAATACGGAGGGAAGCCCGTAGCCTTGCGCACGGCTATCTCGTTTTCGAAAAAACCCCTGTAATCGTAGTTTACCGCATAGCGCAGGATATAATTTTCGGGAGACGAGGTCTGTAAGACGACCTTGCCCTTCTCTTCCGCCCTGCCGCTTCTGCCCGAGACCTGCGTGATGAGCTGGAAAGTGCGTTCGCCGCTCCTGTAATCGGAGAAATGCAGGCTCATATCCGCGTCCAGAATACCGACGAGCGTTACCGAAGGGAAATCGTGCCCCTTGGCTATCATCTGCGTTCCGACAAGTATATCCGCCTGCTTTTCGGCAAACTTTTTGAGTATTTTATAGTGCCCGTCCTTGCCGGAAACGGTATCGTTGTCCATTCTCAAAAGCCTCGCGCCGGGAAAGAGCGATTTGAGATCGGCAACCACTTTCTGCGTACCCGTTCCGCTGTACAGAACGTGCTTTCCGCCGCACTCGGGGCAGGCGGTAAGCATACGGTACTTTGCGCCGCAATAGTGGCATTTGAGACAGTTGTCTTCGCTGTGGTACGTCAGCGTTACGTCGCAGTTTTCGCATTTGGCGACGTATCCGCAGTCGCGGCACATAACGGTGCGGGAATAGCCGCGCCTGTTCAGAAATATTATTGCCTGGTTTCCGCTTTTCAACGCGTTATCCAGCTCTTCCCTCAGCGCCGCGGAAAAGGCGGTATTGTTGCCGCGCTTCACTTCCCTGCGCATATCCGCGATTATGATTTCTGGGAGAGGCCGCTTATTTATGCGTTCGGACAGAGTTATCAGGTTGAACCGCCCCTCCTGCGCCTGAACGTAGCTTTCCACCGAGGGGGTCGCGCTGCCGAGAATGAGCTTTGCTCCGTTATATTCCGCGCGCATTTTCGCGATTTCAACCGTGGAGTATCGCGGAGCCGATTCGCTGCAATATGACGAATCGTGTTCCTCGTCTATGATGATGGCGCCTATGTTTTCGAGAGGGGCGAATATCGCGCTGCGTGCGCCTATGGCTATACGGGCCTCGCCCGAGCGCAGTCTCCACCACTCGTCGAACCGTTCACCTGCGGACAGCCCGCTGTGGAGAATCGCCGCCGAGCCGCCGAACCGGGCGCGGAGCTGGGAGAGCATCTGCGGCGTGAGCGAGATTTCGGGGACGAGAAAGATTGCCGTTCTGCCGCGGGCTATCTCGCGGGCGATGACGTTCAGATAAATTTCCGTCTTGCCGCTGCCCGTTACGCCGTGTATCAAATGTACGGTTTTTGGCGAATTTTCGATGACGTCTAAAGCGTTCTTCTGCGCGGGGGTGAGTATCTTTTCGTCCGCGTCCGCAGGCATATCCTTGAACGGGTCGCGCGAGATACGGCGCTTTTCGATAACTACGGCGCCCTTTTTTTCCAGAGCGTTGACCGCCCCTCTTCCGAAAGCGTCGCACAGCTTGGAATATTCGCACCCGCCGCCCGCCTTTAAACTTTCCAACGCCTCCCTCTGCTTTTTAGCCGTCGGGGGGAGCGGGATATCCGTATTTGCGGGGACGACGTATTTTTTATACGCTTCGCGCACCTTGCCGAGGCGCATTTCCGACGGCAAAAACAGCCTCAGCGCCACTGCCTTGGGAACGCGGTAGCGCGCAGCTATGCCGTTCATCAGCGAAAAGCATTCGGGAACGAGCGCGGGCGGTTCGTCGAAGACTTCGCGGACGGGCTTTACTTTGTCGGCAGGGTACGAGGAAGTACGGCTTACGCCTATAACGAAACCGTCTATCACCCTTCCGCCGAAGGGCACCTTTACCCTGCAACCTGCCTGCAATCCGTCAGGGCAGGAATATTCGAAAATTTTGTCCACCTGGCTGTGGGCGATATCGACTATAACCTGTGCATACATTGCGTAAATTTCCGCTACAATATTTATTCGCTGCGGTCTTTGCAATAAAAACCGCAGCGATATCTACACTATAACGCGCGCCGGGGCGCGTTCAGACCTCCGCGCCCGAACCTTTCCGGCGCGAAAGTAAAATTCAAGCGACGCCTGCGGTGCTTGACGCCGGCAACATTTCGCGCCTGTCAGTCCTTGGCGCACTTGATTTTGCCGTCGGCAATTTCCTGGCAAGCAACGGAAATTTCTTTCAGATACTCGTCGGGCGCGGGTCCCTGCGCCGCGTGCTGTTCAAGTATCTGCCTTGCGCGTTTCGCCACCACGACGCAGAGGCAATAGCGCGAAGCGGGATGCCCGTCCGTGCCGAGCCGGTCTATCAATACGTCTACCGAGGGTTGATTAATCATACAAAATCTCCTTTTTATATTTAACGGATCTTTCCGCTATGAACGATAATTTAAATTTAACGGGCGCAGCGGATTTACGCTTTTTTAGCCCTTATTATTATGTCTTCCACCTCTTTCACCGCGTCCGCGAGGCGGTCGTTTACGACGGTATAGTCGTAGCTGTCCTTCTTTGACAGCTCGTATTCCATTCTGTCTATCCGCTCGTTAATGCTGCGCTCGTCCTCGGACGCGCGATTTCTAAGGCGCGCTTTCAGCGCTTCCGCGCCGGGCGGGGCTATCATTATGAGCAGCGCCTCGGGATAGGCGCGCTTTACCTGCAACGCGCCGTCCACGTCTATCTCGAGAAGCACGTCGCAGCTTTTCAGCTTCTCTTCCACAAAGGATTTGGGCGTGCCGTAATAGTTTTCGAAGTGGTTAGAGTATTCCAAAAATCCGTCCTCTTCTATCATCTTCTCGAATTTCCGCTTGTCGATGAAGAAGTAGGACTTGCCGTCCGTCTCGCCCCTGCGCGGAGCGCGCGTCGTGCAGGATACGCTGAGCGCGAAGCCGCCCTTTTTTAACAGCTCGTTCACAATTGTACCCTTGCCTACGCCCGACGGACCGGATAATACGATCAACAAGTTTTTCATATGCGGCCTACTCCACGTTCTGAACCTGCTCGCGCACCTTTTCTATCTCGTTTTTGAGCGCAAGCCCCAGACGCGTTATTTCAAGATCGTTTGATTTGGAACAGATAGTGTTTGTTTCGCGGTTGAATTCCTGTACTAAGAAATCAAGCTTTCTGCCGACGAGTTCTTCCCCGCAGATGGCGCGGAACTGCGAAATGTGCGAGTGCAGACGCGTAAGCTCTTCATCGATGTTGCTCTTGTCGGAAAAGAGCGCGGCTTCGGTCAAAAGCCTGCCCTCGTCCACTTCGACGCCCTCGAGAATCTTTTTCAGCTTGGCTTCCATCTTGGTCCTGTACCCCTCCGCAACCAGAGGAGCGCGCTTTTCCACGTCGAGGACGAGAGTCTCTATCGTGTCCATACGCGAGAGCATATCGGTCTTGAGCTTTTCGCCCTCCGTGCCGCGCATTTCGTTGAGTTTGACGAGCGCCGCGGACAGGGCGCATTTGAGTGCGGAAACTGTTTCCTCGTCCGCAGAGGCCGTATCCTCGGTCTTGATGACGTCGGGGAAGCGCAGTATGCCCGTTACCGAAAAATCGTCCGCCGCGTCGGGGAATAGCTCCCTGACCCGTCTTGCCGCTTCCGCATAGGCGTTGGCGGTGCCCTCGTCGAGATAGACCGTGCGCTTTGTCTCGCGCTTGTCCGAAAACGAAATAAATACGTCCGCGTGTCCGCGCGTAAGTTTTTCGCGCACTATCTTGCGGATAACGTCCTCGAAAGCTATGAATATGCGGGGGCATTTCACGCCGACGTCGAGATAGCGGTTGTTGACCGTCTTGATTTCGACGGTAAGCTCTATTCCGCCTTCCCTGTATTCACCCCTGCCGTAACCCGTCATACTAAGCATAAATACTGTCCTCACGCGACCAAACAATTTAAGTAGTACTATTATAGCAGTATATTTTCAAAATTACAAGCATAAAGCAAAGCGGCGGATAAAAATTTTTCCGCCGCACGGTCCGATTTACCGAAAAACAGCCGCCCGTATAACGCCCGCCGGAAACCGTCCGCATATTGCGTTAAGCTCAGTAATCCTCCCTGCCGTCGGTATACAGACCCCTCGTGCGCGTGGTAACGACGTGGTAGCGGTTGCGCGGAGTTACCTCGAACAGGGAAAAGCGCTGCGAAGACGTGGCGATGGCGCCGGAAATTTCCGAAAAGTACGCCATATTGCCCGCGCTCATCACTATCGGGATACCGTAGAGGTAGGAATATGCCCTGATGAGAAGGGGCGGGAGATTGTCTTTTATCTCCTCCATAAACGCGACGACGGCGTTGCAGCCGCAGAGAGACAGAGCTTTCAGCCCGTCGGGGAACATCAGGTCGTTTTCTATGCACAGCCCTATCTTAACCCCGCCGACGGTATAAAACCCCAGCCCCGAACCGCTTTTGAATTGCTCGCCGTCGATGACGTGGTTCATATCGGAAATGCCCAGCAGCTTCCCCTTGTCTGCGACCGCCACCGATTTGCGCACGACGCCGCGGCTGACCGTCTTGCAGCCGCACAGTATGCCGCAGCCCGCCGTCTTGGAGAGCCGCGCGGCGTCCTCGAATTTATCCGTAAGGCCCTTCAGTTCGTTTTCGTAATCGACTTCGCCCAGACCCCTGAACCCGAACACCGCCATATCGCACACGGGAAGAGATTTTATATCTTTGAGACAGCTGTCCGCCGCAACGCACAATATCATACTATTCATTTTATTTGAGAGAGAAAAATAATGTGAAAGAGCGGCCGTACCGCGGCGGCAAATACCCGGACGGACCTTTGCGAAAAACTTTTTAGGTTATCCGGGGAAGCGGGCTAAAAAAACGACGGGCGCGTAAAAATTTATATTGAAAATGAGTTTTAATACAGCAGCCGCCCGCATAAGATAACGTACGAGGTGCTATTTTGAAAAAATTTGTATCACTCATACTTATCGTCTGCGCGCTGGCAACGTCGTTCACGTTTACGGCGTGCGGCAAGACCGTTTCGGACGTCAGCGAATACGATATATTTGCGATTTACGACAGCGAGAACCGTTCGCTTACCGGCACGGTGGATTTTACTTATTATAATAATACGGACAACGAGATAGGCGATCTGAAATTCAACCTCTACGGCAACGCGTTCCGCGAGGGCGCGGCCTACCGCCCCGTCTCGCCGGGCTACGCCTCGAAAGCGTACTATGCGGGGACGGATTACGGCAGTATGACCGTGGAGGGCGTTGAAAACTGTTCCGCCTGGAACGTGGACGGCGAGGACGAGAATATCCTCACCGTTACCCTGGTTACGCCCGTCTATCCCGAACAGACCGTCAATATCAAGATAAGCTACACCCTGAACCTTGCGCGGGTCAACCACCGCACGGGGGTTACCGGAAACGCCGTCAACCTCGGCAACTTCTATCCCGTGCTCTGTGCGTATTCCGGGGGCGGGGGATTTATAGAATGCCCCTACTACTATTGCGGCGATCCGTTCGTATCCGACTGCGCGAATTACAGCGTTACGATAGACGTGCCGCCCGAATACACCGTTGCGGCGAGCGGGAAACTTATCTCCGAGACGACCGCCGCGGAACGTAAGAAGTGTACGTTTACATTGCAGAACGCGCGCGACTTCGCCATCGTCCTCTCCGACAAATTCGAGGTTGCGTCGCAGGACGTGAACGGGGTTACGGTCAGCTATTATTACTATTCCGACGCCAATCCGCAGGCGAGCCTTGCCGCGGCGTGCGAAAGCGTAGAATTTTTCTCCGATACCTTCGGCGGTTACGTCTACCCCACCCTTGCCGTGGTTCAGACGGGGTTCTGCTACGGCGGAATGGAATACCCTGCGCTGACTATGATCAGCGATTCGCTCGACTCCGACGCGAACGTCTACACGATAGTGCACGAAAACGCGCATCAGTGGTGGTACGCTATGGTGGGCAGCGACCAGCTGAATTGCGCCTGGCAGGACGAGGGACTTGCGGAATACAGTTCGCTGCTGTTTTTCGAGAACCACCCCGCCTACGCGTTCACGCGGACGGGGCTTGTCGGCTCCGCCACTAAATCTTACAGGGCTTTCTATACCGTTTACAATCAGATATTCGGCGAAGCGGATACGAGTATGAACAGGAATTTGGGCGAGTACGAGAGCGAGTACGAATACTGCAACATAGCCTACAACAAGGGGCTGATAATGTTCGATATGCTGCGGCAGTCCATAGGCGACGAAAAATTCCTTCAAGGGCTGAAAAACTACTTTGCCGGCAACCTGTATAAGATAGCTTCCGACGAGGATCTCTTCGGCTGTTTCATCAGCGGCGGCAACGACGTGGAGGGTTTTTTCAATTCCTTCGTGGAGGGAAAAATAGTCATCTGATTTTCACATTTGCTTGCATTTGAAAATATAATGATATATAATAAAGTTATGGAAACGGACAGTTATTATATTTCGTCAATAAGTTAAATTCCGTACAAAAGCCGAAGCGTAAGTAAAGAGCGCAATGCACGGAATTTTCCGTGCATTTTTTGCGCAAAATTTATTTTCTGTTTGACGCCTAATTTACTTGAGAGGAATACGCTTATGGTCAAATACTTTCTTTCCGGCGCAGGCGGCGCACCCGAACGCATAGACGCTTTCGCCGAACACTGCTGGATAGACCTGGTTAACCCCGACGACGGAGAATGCGAAGAGGTCTGCGCGGTCTCCGGCGTGCCCGAGGATATGCTTAAAGCCGCGCTGGACGAAGAGGAACGGGCGCGTACGGAGTTCGACGACGGCAGCAGTATGTTTATCGTCGACTGCCCTATGCTCGAAGAAAACGACGAGGGCGGCGACACTTACACCACCATCCCCCTCGCCATTATCTACAACGACAGGTGCATTTTGACCGTCTGCCTGAAAGGAAACACCGTTTTAAAGGATTTCATAACGGGCAGAGAGGAAATAAACACCTTCGCGCCGGCGCATTTCATTCTGACGTTTATGCTGGGCAACGCAAAGAGGTTCCTCTACTGTCTGAAACAGATAGACAGAAAAAACCACAGGATCCAGAGCGAGCTGGGCAGGACGATGCGGAACAGCGAGATCATTCAACTGCTCGATCTGCAGAACTCGCTTGTGTACATATCCACTTCGCTGAACTCCAACGAGAGGGTGCACGAAAAGCTTTACAGGGTCGAGGGCGTGGCGACGCGCGAGGACCTGAGAGATTTGTACGAGGACGTGATTATCGAGGGCAAGCAGGCGATAGAGACCTGTAATATATATAAAAATATACTCAGCGTAACGATGGACGCGTACGGCTCGGTCATTTCGAACAACGCCAACGACACGATGAGCAAGCTGACGATAATCACTATCATACTCGCCATACCGACGATGATTGCGGGGTTTTGGGGAATGAATATGACCGTGCCTTTTCAGACGTCGGGGGCGTCGACTTCAACGGTCTGGTTTTGGATAGTGATTGCGGCGACGGCAATAATTACGGTGGGAATAGCCGTACTGATTGTAAGATACAGCGGCTTGACGCGCACCAAATTAAAGAAAAAGAGAAAACGCAAAGACAAGAAGGATTGATTATGCCGATTTTACAATACGTTTGCAGAAACTGCGGAAAGAGCTTTGAAGAGCTTGTAAAAAAATACGACGACCCCGTATACTGCCCCGACTGCAAAGCGGCGGCGGAACGGAGCTATTGCGGCGCGATGTTTTCCGCCACGGGGAAACGGGCGAAGAAATGCAGCGGCAACTGCCGCACTTGCGGCGGCTGCAAGTAGACTTGCGGATATTGAATAGAAAAAGAGGATAACAATCCCCGTGCTATGCACGGGGATTTCATTTTTTGGCAATCAGCCCTTTTTATTACTCGGCGGCGCGCAACTGCGGTTTTTCCCTCTCTGTCATCCTGCGCCCGTCATCCGTCATTGCGAGGAGCGAAGCGACAAAGCAATCCAGAAAACACGGCTATACAAAGACGGTAACGTC
>CAYLQK010000030.1:0-15637 GCA_964385865.1 uncultured Clostridia bacterium
TGATTTTGGCTTTATTTTGCCCATACAATGTACCCCACTATGAACGCGCTTCCGTTTAATTTACCGAGTTGTTTACCGTTTATCAGCTGTCAAGTCCGAGCAGGTCCTTATAGGTCTTTACGTATTTTGTTACAGTCGAATCAGTGTTGAAATCGCTGATTATCTTCGTCCTTCTGGTCGTTGAAACGTCGGAAAGGTCGTTTGTCTTCATCCATTCGAAGAACAGGTTTTCAAACGTGCCCTCGGTGGATATTCTTGTCCAGTCGGGTTCGTAAGTTTCGCCCGCCTCGAACGTGTAGGTAACGTAGATTATGTGCCAGCCGTAATCGCCCGCGCAGACCGTGAACGCGCCCGCGCCCTTGCTTATAGCGAGTTTTGCCGCGTATTCGAACTCCTTGATATAGCTCGTATCATACGCCGATACGGAATATCCGATATACTGCGAAAGCACGCTTGTATCGGTCGTGTAAGCGTATTGAAGCTCGTTGACCGCGCTCATAGCCTTGTACTGTGCGGTGGTTGCGTTGAAGAGGTCGGCCCTGTTGAATTCACCGAAATCGACTTTACCCGTAGCGTATACGAACTTCGAGTAGTCTATCTCGTCGTCCGAGCCGTCCTTATAGAAGTCTGCTGTCTCGTAATAACTGCCGTTGACCTCGTAGGCGGTGTTTTCGCCGCCGAGTACGTAGTTAATATATGCCGAGAACTCTTCAAGCATTCCGTCTATATCGAGTTTGTTGCCGATGAGAATGTAACTGCCCTCTTCCGTCTCGTACACGCTGCCGTTGTAGGAATATCTGCCGTCGTATGCGCTGAGCTTTTTGTATCTTCCGCCCTCTCCGCTGTCGGTGAGGTTGTCTTCAAAGAACAGATATCCGCGTCCGTCGGTTGCGCCGAAGTAGTCGGTTATTCCGCTTTCGCTTGCCTTGAAGCTGTAATCGGTCGCACCGTTGAACCACGCCGCGCGCTGATCCTCGGTGGTTATCTGTTTGAGAAGCCGGTTTCTCGCCGAATAGTAAGCGTTGTCGTCCTCGTTTGCGGAGTAAATGCTCTGCAACGACTCGAGAGTCGTGTTTTGAAGCGAGCTGTAGGGAAGAAGTATATTGTAAATGAATCCGTAAGTGCCGTAATTTTCGCCGTCGAATTTATCGCTGTCGTCGGTTTCGGGGCTGTAAAGCACGAACGAAGTCGAGGACATATCCGAAAGCGCGCTTTCGAAAGCCGACGTGGATTGATAGCTTTCCTTCTGGGATTGAAGGAGTTCTTCATAGACGTTCCCGATATAGCTGTAATCGCCCGCCTTGAGCTTTTCCTCCTGTTCCGCCTCGTATATGTCGTAATATCTGTTAACTATACGCGACTCTAACTGCGCAACGTATTCGGTCTGAATATATTCGAGCGCAAGAACGTCCGTCAGATTTTCCGCTTCGGTATCGGTATCGATGAGGTAATTTTGGCGAAGATTATTTATAAAGCTGCTGTACGCCTTGACGCGGGTCGCCTTCGTAGTGCCTTCGAGCGCGTCGTCTTTATAAATGCCGCTGTCCGCAAGCAGATAGCCCTCGTAGCCCGTATACACGTTGTAGTCGAGGCTGCCGTCCTCCGCCTTGGGATAGTAATCGTCCTGCTCGGTACCGAGATTGACGGGCGTCGTCCTCGTATCCGTGCCCGCGTAAGAGCTTTCCTCGCTTATAATAGTCGTCTCATAGGAGTCGAGGGCAGAATTGATGGACGAATAGAGCGAATATTTTGCAAGAAGAACGTCGTCGCTGTCCTCTCCGCCGAGGAGATATTCATACTTTGCCACGTCGCCCGTAAACGAATTGTAGGTTGTAAGCGCGGATGCGTCGTAACCGATCGCGCTTTCGGTATTGGTCGCCTTGTCCTTAAGAAGCGCTAAAACCGAATACTGGGTGAGCACCGCGTTATCGACAAGGGCGTCGACGAGCATATTGAACGTATCGGCATAAGTCGAACCGTTCTGGACGTACGAATAGCCGACGTTGATGAAGTAGGCGATAAGATCGCGCTTCAAAATTTCGGTAGAACCGATTGCACCGGAATATGCTGAAAGCTCGGTTTCTCCGAACTTGTCCGATTTAGTTATGTCCACTCTTGCGATGACCTGCTCCATATCGGCCTTGTTGTTCGTGGAAACGAGCGAACAACCCGAAAAGGCTGCCGTCAGGGCTATACAGGACGCTAATACGGCTACCGCCGCTGTTTTTTTCTTCATAAAGTTTCTCCTGTTGTCAGGTTGCGATAAAATATCGTTTATCATTATATAATATTTGAACGGTTATAGCAAATCATTTTTGACGGTTTTTAAGTAAAACTTAGTGCAATTTTTAAAAATTTTGTCATCGTCAGCATCGTTTTTGCCGGATTGCGGCGCGGCGCGAAAATTATGAGCGGAGCTTTTGCCATAGAAAGTTTTACTTTGCCGGCAAAATTATCCAGCGCGGCGCAAAGGCGTTCGTCGCGCAATGAGTTGATAGAGGGCAGTTCGAGCGATCCTCCCGCGCCGTCCACGCATATTTTACGGACGTTGAATTTGGCCGCATAGGATTTCAGCACTGCGATTATAAGGAGATTGAGAACCTCGTCGGGCATAGCGCCGTAGTTGTCCTCTATCGACGTGCAGACGCGCTTGTAGTCGTCCACGGTCCTTATCTCCGCTATCTGTTTGTAACAGTCCATTCTTCCCGCGCCCGATTCCACATAGGATTCGGGAATGTATGCGGTTGCCTTTATATCAAGCTCCGCCGCAAACGGGCTTTCGCCCGTCAGCTCCTCTTTTAGGAGTTTGGAATACAGCTCGTAACCTACCCTGTCCATATGCCCGTGCTGTTCCGCGCCGAGGACGTTGCCCGCGCCGCGGATCTCGAGGTCGCGCATCGCCACTTTATAGCCGGAGCCGAGCTCGGTGAACTGCATTATGGCTTTTAGCCTTTCGGCGGCGTCGGAGGTCAGCACCTTTTCGGGCTTGAACGTGAAGTACGCATACGCGAGCCGCGAGCTCCTTCCCACCCTGCCGCGCAGCTGGTACAGCTGGGAAATGCCGAGACGGTCGGCGTCTATCACGATAATCGTGTTGGCGTTGGGCAGGTCTATGCCGTTCTCAATGATAGTCGTGGTAACGAGGATATTCTTTTCGCCGCGGTAGAAGGAAAACACGTTGTTTTCGAGCGTTTCCCTGTCCATTCTGCCGTGGGCGTAACAGACGTTGCCCTCCGGCACGATCTCCGCTATCTTCCCCGCGAATGATGATATCGTTTCAACCCTGTTATAGAGTATAAAGACCTGTCCGCCGCGGGAGAGTTCCCTTATGCACGCGTCGCGAATCAGCGTTTCCGTTTCCTCGACGACGTAGGTCTGGACGGGCAGTCTTTTGCTGGGCGGAGTGTTGATTGTGCTTATGTCCCTTATGCCGGCGAGCGACATATGCAGCGTTCTCGGTATGGGCGTCGCCGTCATAGTCAGGCAGTCCACGTCGGTCTTGACGTGTTTTATCTTCTCCTTGTGTTCCACGCCGAAACGCTGCTCTTCGTCCAAAACGAGCAGCCCCAAATCGTAAAATTTTACGTCGTCGGACAGCAGTCTGTGCGTGCCGATGATAAAATCGATATCGCCGTCCGCCAAACGTTTCAGCGTTTCCGCCTGCTGTTTGGGAGTCTTGAACCTGTTCAGTTTTTCCACGCGCACGCCGAAGTCCGCGAACCGTTCTAACGCGGTGTTGAAGTGCTGTTCGGAGAGAACGGTGCCCGGGCACATCAGGGCCGCCTGCTTTCCGCCGAGCACGCACAGATAGACCGCGCGCAGCGCGACTTCCGTCTTGCCGTAGCCGACGTCGCCGCAGAGCAGTCTGTCCATTACCTTTTCCGAGCACATATCCGCCTTTATCTCTTCTATGGAAGCGAGCTGGTCGGGAGTCTCCTCGTAGCTGAACGCGTCCTCGAATTCCTGCATCATTACGGCGTTTTCAGGGAAGCGGAACCCTCTCTTTTCGGCGCGCTCGGCGTACAGCTTTTTCAGGTCGAACGCGAGCTCGCGAATGGAGCGTTTTACCCTCTCCTTTACCCTGTCGAAATCCGCGCCGCCGATCTTGGAGAGAGCGGGATTGCTTTCGCCGACGTACTTCGAGAGGACGTCCATCTGCTCGACGGGGACGTACAGCACGTCGCCGCCCTTATATTCTATGGAGACGTACTCCTTTATGCCGTCGGTAGTTTCTATCTTTTCGGTGCCCGTTATCCTGCCTATACCGTGCTTTTCGTGAACGGCGTAGTCGCCTATCTCGGGCGCGGCAAACATATCGCCGCGCTTGCGGCGTATTCGTTTTGTAACGGCCTTGGTGTACAGATCGCCGCTGCCGAGAACGACGAGTTTTGCGTCGTGTATAATCAGACCGTGCGGCATCTCTTCTGCGCTGACCGCAATACCGCGGAGCGCCTCGAGCCTGTCGGGCACGGGATAGAGCGGCAGATATTCGTCGGTAAGGATTTGGGCGAGTTTTTCATACCTCTGCACTCCGCCCGTAAAAATCAGCACCCTGTAGCCGTTCGACAGCCAGTTTTTGAGGTCGGTAACGAGCTGCGGCATTGCGTTCAGATATGACGGTGCGGGCGTGGAGCGGAGATTATAGGTCTTTAACGGTCTGAAAAACTGCGTAGCCGTCGTAAAAGTTTGCAGCGCAAGACTGCGGAACTTGCCGAACCTTTCGGTTAAATATTCGGGAGAAAGTATCTGGTTGACTGAAAACCCGAAAGCCTCCCCTCCCTTGACGAGGTCGCGGACGCGCCCCGTATGTTCCTTATACAGACCGTTCATCCGGTCGGACACGAGTTTACACTCGTCGAAAATCACCAGCGTTTCCCCGTCCAGAACGTCGAACACCGTGCAGGAACTCTTTAAAAGCGGCATAACGTAGGACGCGCCCGAAAACGGCGCCCCCGCTTCGAGCTTGGTCAAGAGGTCGTCGGAAATGGTCTTCAATCTTTTGAAAGCCGCGGAATCCGCGCAGGTTTTTAGCCCTTCGGAAACGGCTTTCTTTATTGCGGGCAGATCTTCGGGCGTAAACGTCGCGTCGGTTGCGGCTATCACGGTTACGGCGTCGCACTGTTCCAGCCTTTCCCCGCTCACCGAATCGTAAGGGCGGATACGCTCTACAGTGTCGCCGAAGAAATCTATGCGGACGGGGTTTTCGCAGTTGACGGGATATACGTCTAAAATGTCGCCGCGCACGGCGAAGGTGCCCTTGCTGTCGACGGCATATTCGCGGGTATAGCCCATTTTAACGAGCTTTTGCGGCAGGGAGAGATAGTCGTATTCCCCTCCGACGGCAAAATCGACGTGCGCTATATCCGCAGGAAACAGCTGCATAACCGCTTCAACGTCGCACACTATTATTTCCGCGCCGTGAAGAATACCGTATACCGCCGTAAGCCGCCTGAACAGGTTATCCTTGGATAGGGCGTCCTTGTAGAGTATTACCTCGTCCTTGGCGGGCAGAAGAACGCATTCCCTGCCGGATACGGCGCTTATGGAGAGATACGCCTTGCCCGCAGACACCGCGTCGGCGCAGATATACAGAGTTTTGCCGCTAAAAAGCGAGGCGGTTAGATATTTATGAGGTTCGGAAACGCCGAAAACCGCCGTCGGAGTCCCGAGGCGGAGGTCGTTTTCAAGCGCCGGATACTCTCCGGCAAGATTTCGGTAAGTAAAGAAATTCTTTTTCAAATCCGTTATCCGTTGAAATTGGTCATTACTTTTTCCACGGGTTCGCCGCGCGCAACGGCGATCGCCGCGTCGGCTGCCCTTCCGCTTGCGGAAATGAAGAGGTCGTAGTCCTCCCTCTTCACTTCGGACAGGACGTAGTTGATTATGGGCACGTTCACTTCCGCGTCGCGTATGCCTATACGTATCCTCGTGAACGCCGAGGAGCCCGTTTCGGCGATTACCGAACGCATTCCGTTATGCGTGCCTGCGCTGCCCGACGGACGGATTCTGACCGTACCTTTGGGGATATCGTAATCATCGTATATAACTACGAGGTCGTCGACAGTCGCCTTGTATTTTGCAAGCAACTGCTTGACCGCCCTGCCGCTGTTGTTCATATACGTTACGGGGCGGGCAAGTATCACCTTTTCCCCGTCAACGTATGCCTCGGCGGTGTAGGATTCGCATTCCTTCTTTTTGAATTTAACGCCGAGTTTGTCCGCAACGTCGCCGACCGCTATATAGCCCATATTGTGAAAAGTTTTGAGGTACTTTTCTTCGGGATTGCCCAAACCTACAATTATCTTCATATTATCGGATTCCGTTTTTTATAAAGCCGTGGACAGGAGCCGCAAAAGACGGCGCCGGGAGCCGCGTTCATTTCTAAACTAAACGCCACAGATTGCTGTGGCGTTTTTTGATCAGTCGTAAATTTTCGACATAGGTCTGTCGAGATAGACGTTTTCGATTGCCGAAGCAAAGATCGGGGCAGTGGATATCATCTTGAAGATGGGAAGCATCTTCTCCTGGGGTATGTTTATCGTGTCGAGCATTGCAAGTTCGCTTATGGGCGAAGCCGCAAGTCTCTCGATCGCGGGTCCGGAGAGAACGCCGTGGGAACAGCACGCGTAAATTTCCTTTGCTCCCGCCTCTTTCAACGCCTTTGCGCCCTGGACTATCGTGCCCGCAGTATCTATCATATCGTCGATCATAAGGCAGTTTTTGCCGTTCACGTCGCCGATGATGTTCATAACTTCCATCACGTTCGCCTTGGGACGGCGTTTATCTATAATCGCCATTTTGGCGTCCATACGGGTTGCGACTTTTCTCGCCCTCGCCACCGAACCGATATCGGGGGAAACGACTACGAAGTTGTCGTCTACCTTGGGTTTGAAGTGGTTGTAGAGCGTGGGACCGCCGACGAGGTTGTCGAGCGGGATATCGAAGAAGCCCTGTATCTGCAGGCAGTGAAGGTCCATAGTGAGAACCCTGTCCGCGCCCGCGGAAGTAATGAGGTTGGCAACGAGTTTTGCCGTAATCGGCTCTCTCGAGCGCGCCTTTCTGTCCTGACGCGCATATCCGAAATAGGGGATAACCGCCGTTATTCTTCCCGCGCTTGCACGCTTTGCCGCGTCAATCATAATCAGAAGTTCCATAAGATTGGTGTTTACGGGTGTGCTTGTCGACTGTATGAGGAACACGTCCTTGCCGCGGATGGATTCGTCGAAACGGACGTAAATTTCGCCGTCGGAAAAGTGCGTGACCTCCATCTCGCCGAGAGAGGTGTTAAGCTTTTCGGCAATCGCCTTCGCAAGGGGCTTGTTGGAGTTGCCGGAAAAGATTCTGATTTCGTTGCCGTGATTAATCATTTGGGTATTATATCCTCCGATTTTACTTTTGTTATATAAAGACTTTGCCGTCCTTAATTTTCACAATTCACTATCAAACGATATTAAATTTTTAAACGCGTCCTGTCAGGATCGCTTTTCTATTTTATTATTATCCGCGTTCAAAGTCAACTGATTTGCGGATAAATTTCCCGCCTCTTCCCTTTCGCGTTTACTCCTCTCGCGCATTCCCGAAAAGAACGACGAGAGTATCGCGGCGCACTCTTCCTGCATCACTCCGCCCTCCGCTTCCAGCGTATGGTTTAAAAGGTTGGCGGAAGCCAGCTGAGCCGTCATAGAGCGCCCTTTCGCCTCGTACGCGCCGAAATACACCTTCCTTATGCGCGCGTTGAGCATAGCGCCCAGGCACATAGGGCAGGGCTCGAGCGTTACGTAAATATCGCAGTCGGGTATGCGCCAGCTGCCGAGTTTTTTGCACGCCTTTTCTATCGCTTCTATCTCCGCGTGGGCGGTTGCGACCTGTCTCTTAGTGCGCCTGTTGTGCCCGCGCGAGATGATTTTTCCGTCGAGTACCACGACGGCGCCGATGGGGACTTCGCCCTCTTTTAACGCTTTTTCCGCACATTTCAGCGCGGCTTTCATAAATTTATCAGCCATAATTATCCGTAAATATTTTCAATGCGTTGTAACAGTTTTTCAGCTTTCCGAGTTTTTTTACGGGATGCCCGAGGTTGTCCGCGCCGCACTCTATCGTATACGACGGAATGTGCAGTTTCTGTATGCACCAATCCTTGTAGCCCCCTGCGGAACCGTAAATTATCTTCGGGACGTAGCCCGTGGCTGCGGCGAGAATCTCCGCGCCGCGCCTGTCCCCCCTGCCGTCGAACTGCCAGTAAATCTCCCCGCCCTTGGTATGGAAACTTAAAGTTACGAACGGCCTGACTTTGAGCGTGAAGTCCCTCAAGGCCGCGGTCTCCGTTTCGGAAAAGGGATAGTCGCCTATGCAGTTTTCGCCGCCGCGCGTGCGGGTATTCAGCCTGCCGCTTCCCCAATCCGCGTCGAAATTGCAATTGAGGTCGACGCCGCGCGCGTTGGCTTTCCACATAGGACGGATACGGCAGCTTATGTCCGCGCCGTCGGGGTTTACGAGGGGAACGACCCAGCCTCCGCCCCTGTTCAAACCGTATTTAAGGTGTTTGAGCGCGAGATATGCCGTTATCCACTCCCTGCCGTGAATCGCGTAGGTGGAGATGAACTGTCTGCCGAACAGACTGCCCGTGTGCATAGCGAAAATTTCCCTGCCGCGGAACGAATATCCTATCACGCACTTTTTGCCGTTATAGCTTTGGTAAAATCTTTTTACGTCCTCGAATACCACACAATAGAGTATGATCGAGGTCGGCGCGATATTCGGTTCCGGGGACAAGACGCCGCACAACGCTTTTCGCTCACTTGTGGTATTCGCCGCCGCCGTTTATCATAAACGCGCGGTATATCTGTTCGCACAAGACGACGCGCATAAGCTGGTGCGGAAAGGTCATATCCGAAAAGGAAAGTTTTATATCCGCCGCGGCTTTCACTTCCGCCGCAAGTCCGCAGGACGAACCTATAATGAAAGTGGACTCCTCTCCCCTGTCGGTAAAGCCCTTGACGAGAGAGGCGAACTTTTCGCTCGAATACTTCGCGCCCTCTATACAGAGCGCGACAATCCTGCCCCTTGCCGCCTTTAAAATGCCCGCCGCCTCGTCGACGGGAGTTCTGCCCTCGGGCAGTTCCCTGACTTCGACTTTGGCGAACCGGGAAAGCCGTTTTAAATATTCCTCTACTGCGGCGCGGTAGAAGTCTTCCTTGATCTTTCCCACGCAGACTATGTTTATTTTCTGCATCAGCCCACCCCGAACAGCGCGAGTATCCAGGTAATGCCGAGAATAGCAATTCCTACGGAGGCGCATATAAAGAAGGCGGAAACCCCGCCTTTAGCGCATTTTTTGAGAGGAGTTTTATCGAGAATAAGCCAGACGATTGCGCCGATAAGCGCCGCTGCCGCGAAGGCAGTGATTATGATATTTGCCGTGGACGATATCAATAGCTCGCCGCTTTCGCCGAAGGCGTTGCACGCCTGCAAAATCACGATGAGGGCGTTGTTTATAAAATGCATCATAACCGACGGCATTATCGAGCGCGAGCGCACGGCGAGCAGCGCAAAAGCGCACCCTGCGATAAACTGGTACACGGTCTGTTCGGGAGACGCGTGAAAGAGCGAGAAACAGAAGCCGGCGATGAGCACCGCCCTTACCGAGCCGGCGCTCCGTTCCAGATTATTCAAAATGACGCCGCGGAAGAGCAGCTCTTCGAACAGGGCGGGCAGGACGGCTATCACTATGAGCGCGGGGATTATCCTTGCTCCGGTGAGATCGGGAAAATAGCTGGTAGATTCGCGTTGGACGTAGCCGAAGAGTTTGAAAAATTCGACCGCGACGGTATTCACCCAGCTCAACGCGAACAGCAATCCGAATACGAGAAGTAAGGCGATGAGATAGTATTTCGGCTTGCACTTTACGGGAAAAACCTCGCGCAATCTCACCTTTCTCGCTTTCAGAACGGCGAAAACGCTTGCGCCGAGAGCTATGGGCGAGGCGAGGTAGCTTATATACACGTACGCGTTACTTCCTTCCGCAACGCCTGCGGCAACGATGATTATGCCCGCCAGCAAAGACGCGGCAAAATAAAAGATCACCGCGGCGCTGTACATTATACCGCCCGTGGCGGAGTTAAGACTCGGATTTACTTCTTCCATTGCACGATCTTGCAATCCCGTACTCTCGGTATTCATACTTTAAATTATACAGTAAAATAAAAATAAATCAAACATTTAATTTACTTTTACGGCAAAATGATTTAAAATCAGGGTATGCGGAAGATAGACACGAAAGTTTTGGAAGATAAAATATACGAAATGGCTCTGCACGCGGGCGTAAACCTCACCCCCGCCTGCCGCGACGCGCTGGAAAGAGCGTATAAAAGCGAGAGCGGAACGGCGTGCGCGTTCGCACTGGAAACAATTATCGGCAACGCGGAGATAGCGAGAGAAAACCGGATGCCCGTATGTCAGGATACGGGGATGGCGGTTGTCATACTCGAGATAGGACAGGAAGTTTTCCTCGGGGGAAAACCGCTGAAAGCCGCGGTCGACAGCGCCGTAAGGAGAGCGTACGAGGACGGTTTTTTCAGAAAATCGATCTGCGACCCGATAACGCGCGTAAACACTTCGGACAACACCCCCGCCGCCCTTCATACGGAAATCATAGACGGGGACGAAATAAAAATCACTTTTCTCCCCAAGGGCTTCGGAAGCGAGAATATGTCGAGACTGTATATGCTTAAACCCGCACAGGGCGTCGAGGGGATAATATCCGCGATAGTCGAGACCGTAAAGCTGGCCGGCTCGCGCCCCTGCCCGCCCGTTATGGTCGGCGTAGGGATAGGCGGAAGCTTCGATACCTGCGCGTACTTAGCTAAAAAGGCGTTGACGCGCGACGTGGGTACGCACAGCGGGCGCGAAGACGTCGCGGACATAGAAAGGGCGGCGCTTGAGCGCATAAACGCCCTCAAAGTGGGCTGTCAGGGGTTCCACGGCGACACGACGGCGCTGGGTGTGAACTGCGAGTGGGCGCCCACGCACATTGCGGGACTGCCCGTGGCGGTGAACGTTCAATGCCACTGCGTAAGGTGCGAAAAGGAGACCATATGATAAGCCTTACACTCCCCTTGGACAAGGATACGGTAACGTCGCTGAAAGCGGGCGACAGCGTAAAGCTGACGGGCGTCATTCTGACGGCGAGAGACTGCGCCCATAAGCGCATTTTCGAGCTTTTGGACGGCGGAAAGCCCCTCCCCTTCGAACTAAAAGACGCATTCATCTACTATGCGGGTCCCTGCCCCGCAAAACCCGGCGCGGCATCGGGGAGCTGCGGACCCACGACTTCCGCGAGAATGGATATCTTCGCGCCGAGACTGCTCGACCTGGGACTCGGCGGTATGATAGGCAAGGGCGAAATGTCGGACGAAGTCAGGGAGGCGCTGATAAGAAACCGCCGCGTATATTTTGCCGCTATCGGCGGAGCGGGCGCGCTGTACGGCAGCGCGATTACAAAAAGCGAATGTATCGCTTTCCCCGACCTGCTTTCTGAAGCGGTCTACAGGCTGGAGGTTAAGGACTTCCCCGTCGTCGTCGCCTACGACTGCCGCGGCGGAAGTATTTACTGAAAATCAGTTGACAACGTATTTTTATCCGGTTATAATAATCAGAGTAAGTCAGCGCGTAGGCTGATACGCGCTGATAAAGGCTATGACCGGGACAGACGTTCCGCGCTACCCCTTCAAGAGAGAAGAATCCGGAAACGGCTGAAAGGTTCTTCATCGGGTAGGAGCGTTATTCACCCGAGAGCCGGATGCGCGAAAACACCGTAATTTAGACACGGCTGTGAGTAGTTTGTCCCGTTCCCCGCGTAAAGGGGTTTTTAAGGCGGCATATAATGCCGTGAATTCAGGTGGTACCGCGATATATTCGCCCTGTGTATGCAGGGCGTTTTTTATATTTAAAATGGAGTGAGACAATGGACGTTCAGGAAAAGATCAAAAAAATCGAGGAACAGATAGAGTGCGCCGTACAGGACATCAAGAACAGCAAGACTTTGCAGGAAATAAAGATGAAGTTCCTCGGAAAAACGGGCGAGATTTCGGCTATGATGAAGAATATGCGCGACGTGCCGCCCGAGCAGAGACCCGGTATGGGCAAGCTGTTAAACGCTTTGAGGCAATGGACCGAGGAGAAATTCGATTCCATTGAAGAGCAACTGAAAGAGATAGAACTCAAAAAGAAATATTCGGCGGAAAAAATCGACGTTACGGCGCCCGGCGCCGAGTACCCCGACGGAGCTTATCATCCCAACACGCTTATACGGAACGAGCTCGTTTCGGTTTTCGCGGGAATGGGCTTCGAGATATTCGAGGGTCCCGAAATCGAGAACGACTACTACAACTTCACGGCTTTGAACACGCCGAAAGACCACCCTGCGCGCGATATGCAGGACACGTTCTACCTCACCGAAGATCTGTTGCTGCGCACGCAGACGTCCGCGGGACAGATAAGAGTTATGGAGAACAAGAAACCGCCCATAAAAATCCTTTCGCCCGGCAAGGTGTACAGAAGCGACGACGACGCGACCCACTCGCCGATGTTTTCGCAGATGGAAGGGCTTGTCGTGGACAGGGGAATTACGCTGTGCGATCTGAAAGGTATGCTGGACGAATTTGCGAGGAAGATCTTCGGCGAAGACGTAAAGACACGTCTGCGCCCCTCCTACTTCCCGTTCACGGAACCCTCGGTGGAAGTCGACGTGAGCTGTTTCGAGTGCGGCGGAAAGGGTTGCAGGCTGTGCAAGGGCACGGGCTGGATAGAGGTGCTCGGCGCGGGTATGGTGAACAGGCGGGTCCTCGAAGGCTGCGGCATAGACCCCGACGAGTACACGGGCTTTGCGTTCGGTATGGGTATAGAGAGAATAGCTATGCTCAAGTACGGCATCAACAATATGAAACTGCTCTTCGAGGGCGACGTGAGATTTTTAAAACAGTTCAAGGATTAAGCGAGGTGTAAAATGAAAGCTCCTTTAAGTTGGCTTAAAGATTATGTAGATATAGACGTTTCCGCGGAGGAGTTGCAGAGAAAACTCTTCGGCTGCGGATTCGAAGTCGAAGAACTCATCGAAATAGGCAAAGATATTTCGGGCGTCGTCGTGGGCGAGGTCATAGAGTGCGAACCCGTAGAAGGCACGCATCTTTCCGTATGCAAGGTGGATTGCGGCGGGAAGGGAATTTTCCGGATATGCTGCGGCGCGGACAACGTCAAAAAGGGCATAAAGGCGCCCTGCGCGCTTGTAGGCGCAACCGTTTACGCAACCGCCAAGGATCACGTAACGATAGAAGGCGTAATGACGATAAAGAAAGGCAAACTGCGCGGGATCGAGTCCGATGGTATGCTGTGTTCGGGCGCGGAGCTGGGCGTAAACGAAGATATGTTCCCCGGCGGCGGCTATTGCGGACTTCTCATTCTTCCCGAATCCTGCAAAAACGGCGATGACGTAAAGCCGTTGCTCGGGCTTGACGATTACGTCTTCGACATTGGCGTTACCGCGAACAGACCCGACTGTCAGAGCATTTTCGGCATAGCGCGCGAGATTGCGGCAGTCCTCGGGAAAAGCGTGAAAGAGCCCGACTATTCTTACGACGCGAAAGCGGGAAATTATGAAGAGATAAAGATCAGCGACCTTGCGCCCGATATCTGCCCCAGATATATAGGGCACTACGTAAAGGACGTAAAGATAGCCCCCTCCCCCCTGTGGATGAGAAAGAGACTTGCGCTGTGCGGGCTGCGTTCCATCAACAACGTAGTCGATATCACCAACTTCGTACTGCTTGAATTGGGTCATCCTATGCACGCGTTCGACCTCCGCACTCTCGCAGGCAGAGAAATTGTTATCCGCAGGGCGAACGACGGCGAAAAGATTACCACGCTGGACGGAAACGAATTCAGTCTTAACCGCGAAAACCTCGTCATCTGCGACAGGGACAAGCCGAGCGCGCTTGCGGGCGTTATGGGCGGACTTGACAGCGAGATAAAGGACGACACGAAGGAAGTGCTGTTCGAGGCGGCGAAGTTTGCGCGCGACAATATAAGAAAGACCGCGAGGGCGCTGGGTCAGCACTCGGATTCTTCCGCGCTGTTCGAGAAGGGCGTGAACGAGTACACCACCGAAAACGCGATGCGCAGGGCGCTCAACCTCATAGACAGCCTCGGCTGCGGCACGGTCAGCGATTTGCATATCGACGTAAAGACGGAATATTCCAACCTCGCCGAAAAGAAAATGACGGCGAGCGTTCAAAAGATAAACGCGCTTTTGGGCATAACCGTCCCGACGGAGAAGATGGTCGCTATCCTTAAAAGTCTCAACTTCAAAGTCGAAGCGGCGGGCGACGCGTTAGATATAGTCGTTCCACGTTACAGGGAGGACGTCGACGGATATCCCGACATCGCCGAAGAGATAATCCGTATGTACGGCTACGAGCATATAAAAGGCACGTTCCTGCCTTCCGCCTCTATAACCAACGGCGGTTTCAACGACGAACAGAAAGCCGAAAATAAATTAAAGACCGTGCTTGTAGGCAAGGGATTGTATGAAGCGTCGAGCTATTCCTTCTATTCTATAAAGGATTTGGATATGCTGCACTACCCCGACGGCTGCGAAGAGAGAAAAGTTATCCGCATTTTAAACCCTATAAGCGAGGAGCTTTCGATAATGCGCACGACGCTTGCGCCCTCTATGGTGAACACCGTTGTGAGAAATTTAAGGCGCGGCAATTTGGACGGCAAGCTGTTCGAACTTGCGAAGATATATCTTCCGAAAGAGCTGCCCTTAAAGGACTTCCCCGAAGAACGCGAAACGCTGTGCATAGGAATGTGGGGCAAATACAACTTTTACGACCTGAAAGGAATCACGGAGTGCGTCGCCTCGTCCCTGAACACGAAATTCGAGTACGAATCCGCGGAAAAGCCCTTTCTCCATCCCGGAATAACCGCAAAGATACTGTGCGAGGGCGAAGAGATAGGGTATCTCGGCAGGCTTGCCCCCACCGTTGCGGACGAGCTTGCGCTTGACAGGACAGTTCTGATCGCCGAACTCGATTACGCAGGTCTGAAAAAGCACGCTAAGGCGTTCAGATACAGACCTTTGCCCAAGTTCGCTGAAGTTACGCGCGACCTCGCGCTTGTCTGCGACAACGCCGTAACCTGCGCCGAAATAGAAAAGGAGATCTATTCCGCCTGCAAATTCGTCTCGGGCGTGAAGCTCTTCGACGTGTACGCGGGCGCCCAGCTTGGCGAGAACAAGAAGAGTATGGCGTTCAACGTTACGTTTACGCCGAAAGACGAACCTATCGAGGACAGGATAGACGGCTTTGTGAAGAAGATATTGAACAACTTGAAATTTAAACTGGACGTTACTTTGAGATAATTTAAATTGTGAATAATAATCCCCGTGCATAGCACGGGGTATTTTAGTTTCGGGCATAGCACTTGTTTATTAACTGCGAGCCACGTTTGCAAGCGACGACCCGACGGTCTTTGCGTTTACTGCTTGCTACCCGTCAACGGGTTTTCCTCTCTGTCATTCTGACTTGTCGTGTCATTCTGCGCGAGCGTAGCGACGCTTTGCGCACCGCATTATAATTGATTT